>CAKZIN010000032.1 GCA_936933955.1 uncultured Sphingopyxis sp.
CTGCGCGAGCGTGGGTAAGGTCGAGCGCGCCGGGGAGCCGCGTGGCTTGCCCCACCAGCGCCGCGCGGGCGGGCGCGAGCAACCGCGCCGCGTCGGGGATGCGATCCCACGCCTCCACGCGACGAGTGCGCGCCTCGCTCACGCGGCGGGCGAGGAGGTCGACGCGCAGCGTGCAGGCGATGCGGTCAAGCTGCGCGCGCGCATCACCCGAGAGCCGCAGCATGGCGGTGGCGAAGCGCTCCCCCGCCTCGTCGAGCCGCTGGCGCTGCGGAGCGACCAGCCGATCGCGCGAGGGGATGCGGTGCGCGCAATCGTTGAGGCGGTGGCGCCGCTCCCCCGCCTGCCTCGCCCAGCCGCGCAGCAGCCGCGCGGCGACGTCGGCGACTCCGGCCGCAAGCTCGGCGCGCACGGGCACCGCCATCTCCGCCGCGGCGGTCGGGGTCGGCGCCCGACGGTCGGCGGCGTGGTCGATCAGCGTCGTGTCGGTTTCATGCCCGACCGCGCTGATCAGCGGGATGGGAGAGGCGGCGACAGCGCGGACGACCACCTCCTCGTTGAAAGCCCACAGATCCTCGATCGAGCCGCCGCCTCGCGCGACGATGATGAGGTCGGGGCGCGGGACTGGCCCGCCGGGACGAATCGCGCCGAAGCCGCGGATCGCCGCCGCGACCTCCTCCGCCGCGCCCTGCCCCTGCACGCGCACTGGCCAGACGATGACGCGCGTCGGAAAGCGATCCTCGATGCGGTGGATGATGTCGCGGATGACTGCGCCGGTGGGCGACGTGACGACGCCGATCACGCGCGGCATCGTTGGCAGAGCGCGGGCGTTGGCGAACAGACCTTCCGCCGCGAAACGCTGGCGGTTTTTCTCCAGCAGCGCGAGCAGCGCGCCTTCGCCCGCGAGCTCGAGGCTCTCCACCACAATCTGATATTTGGAGCGCCCGGGGTAGGTGGTGAGCCGACCGGTGGCGATGACGTCGAGCCCGTCCTCCGCGCGAAACGCCACGCGCGCGGCGGCGGTGCGCCACATCACCGCGTCCAATGTCGCATCCGCATCTTTGAGGCACATGTAGAGGTGGCCCGACGCAGCGCGCTTGAAGCCGGAGATCTCCCCCCGCACGCGGACATGCGAAAAGCCGCTTTCCACCGCCTGTTTGAGCGCTGCGGAGAGCGCGGAGACGGAGAGGGGCGCCGCATTGTCTCCCCTGCCGCTGCGGGCTACCAGCCCGGCGCGGTCCGGCGCTTCGCCGAACGGCAGGCCGGCGCCGGCAAATGGGGAGCCTGACACGAAATGCGCATCCTTCTGATCGGTGGGGGTGGCCGCGAACATGCCCTCGCGTGGAAGCTGGCGCAATCGCCGACCCTCTCCAAACTCTTCGCCGCGCCGGGCAATCCGGGCATTGCGGAGGTGGCGGAGCTGGTCGCGCTAGATATTGCCGACGGTCGGGGGGTCGTCACGTGGTGCGAAGCCCACGCGATCGACCTCGTCGTCGTCGGGCCGGAGGCGCCGCTGTGCGCCGGTCTCGGCGATGAGCTACGCAGCGCAGGCATCGCGGTATTCGGCCCCGACGCCGCCGCCGCTCGGCTGGAGGCGAGCAAGGCCTTCACCAAGAGCATCTGCGCGCGCGCCAATATCCCCACCGCCGCGTGGGTGCGGGTCACCGACGTCGACGCGGCGGACGAGGCGATCGCCCGCTTTGGCGCGCCGGTGGTGGTCAAGGCCGACGGGCTCGCCGCGGGCAAGGGCGTGGTGGTTGCCACCGACTCCGAAATGGCGCGCCAGGCCGCGCGAGAGGCGCTCGAGGACGGCCCGGTGGTGATCGAGGAGTTCCTCGAGGGCGAAGAGGCGAGCCTGTTCGCGTTCTCTGATGGTCGGACCGTCGTTCCCTTCGGCAGCGCGCAGGACCACAAGCGCGTCGGCGACGGCGACACCGGCCCCAACACCGGCGGGATGGGCGCCTACAGTCCCGCGCCGGTGCTCACCCCCGAGCTCGAAGCCCGCGCGATGGCGGAGATCGTCGCGCCGACTGTAGCGACGCTGGCGGCGGCGGGGCACCCCTATGTCGGCGTGCTCTATGCGGGGCTGATGCTGACCGCCGAGGGGCCCAAGCTCATCGAATATAATTGCCGCTTCGGCGATCCCGAATGCCAGGTGCTGATGCTGCGATATGAAGGCGACATCGCCGCGCTGTGCATGGCGGTGGCGAGCGGGCGACTGGCGGAGTTCGACGCGCCCCGCTTCAGCGAAGAGGTTGCGCTGACGATCGTGCTGGCAGCCCAGGGCTATCCCGGCACCCCAACAAAGGGCGGCGCGATCCGCGCGCTGGAGGCGGCGGCCGCCGCGGGAGCGACGGTCTTCCACGCGGGCACAGCGCTCGGCGACGATGGCGCGCTGGTGGCGAGCGGCGGACGCGTGCTCAACGTCTGCGGTAAGGCCCCGACCCTGCGCGAGGCAGCGCGTGTCGCCTATGCCGGAATCGATGCGATCGACTTCGCCGATGGCTTTTGCCGCCGCGACATCGGCTGGCGCGAGCTGGCGCGTTTAGGATAGGAAGCGCCGATGATCGACCTCAACGCCATCGACCCCGCGCTGCTGTGGGGCGCCGTCATCGCCGCCGCGCTGCTCGTTACACTGTTGTTTGCGCGGCTGTTCCTGCGCCGCTCCAGCACCAATCGCCTACCCGACGCTCCCGCGGCTCGCCCCGAGGGTCGCCTTGAGCCGCGTCGGCCGGAGATCGAGGCGGCGCAGCGGGTCGAGTTCGCACCCCCACCGCCCCCGGTTGCCGCGCCGCTCGATACGTCTGCGGCTGAGCGCGCGGACCTCGCCGCCGACCGCCCGGCGATCGCGCCAGCCAACGGCGCACCCGATCAGCTGTCGCGGATGAAGGGGGTGGGGCCCAAACTCTCCGCACGTCTCGCGGAGCTGGGGGTGACGCGGTTCGATCAAATCGCCGCATGGACCGACGCCGACGTGGCCGAAGTCGACCGCTTCCTCGGCACCTTTCAGGGCCGCATCGCCCGCGACAACTGGGTCGAACAAGCGCGCCTCCTAGCCGCAGGAGACGACAGCGGTTACGCAGCCCGGTTCGGGGCGGTCACGCCGGGTAACGCGGGCTAGCGGAACGCGCTCCGATCCACGTCACGCTGAACGTTCAGGGTGACAAGGTCATTTGGCGGCGAAGCTCTACGATCCAAACGACGGCCAACGCCGCCGGTGTCGGAGCCGAACCCGGAACTAAGCCGGGGTGACACGCGACGTCGGCGGCTTCCGCCGCCAACGGCTTACGTCACTTGATCTTGGCTTCCTTGAACTCGACATGCTTGCGCGCGACGGGGTCGTACTTGCGGAAGCTCATCTTCTCGGTCTGGTTGCGCGGGTTTTTCTTCGTCACGTAGAAGAAGCCCGTGTCGGCAGTGCTGACGAGCTTGATCTTGACGGTGGTCGGCTTGGCCATGACCGGGTTCCTGAAAGCGTTGGGACAATAAAAAAGGGCAGCGCTGGGCTGCCCGCTGGGCCGCGCCGATAAAGAGAGTCGGGGTCGATTGTCAACCCGCCGCGGCGCTCCGCCCTGCCCCAATCGGGGCTTTCGCTTCGCGCGGGGGGTGATAGCATCGCCGAGCATTCGCAATTCAACGGGGGCAGTGATGATCGAGCGAGCTTTGTTGTGGACGACGGCGGCGGTCGCGCTGGCGGTGTCGGGCGCCGTTGCTGCGCAGACCCGCGCGGGTGGGACTCCCCCGCCCGTCCGCGCGGCGGCTCAGTCGCAGGCGCGCGATTCGGGGCGCAGTGCTCCGCTCCCTCCGGCTATCGAGCTCGGGCGTACGGTTCGTGGATCGGTCGCGCCCGCCTCTAACGTGTGCGGCACCCCCGACCCACGCATGCCGAGCTGGTCGATCACCCTCCCCGCCAACAGCCGCATTCAGGCGGTGATGACCGCGGACGATTTCGACACCATGCTGGAGATCGGTCGCTACGAAGGGTGCGAGTGGATCAGCCTGGGGCAGAATGACGACGGCGGCGGGCCCAATGACGGGCTCAATAGCCGGCTGATCGCCAATATTCGCGATGCCGGCACCTATATCCTGCGCGGCACGGCGCTCGCCGACAGCGGATCGGGCGCCTATGCGCTCACCGTGACGCAGCTGCCCCCCGCGGCGCGCACGCCCGAACCCATCCCGATCGCGCTTGGCTCGCGTGCCGAGGGGCGGCTGACCCAGTCCGACGCGAGCCTGCCCAACGACGGCGACAGCAATTCGCTGGTCGACAGCGGGCGACCCTACCGCCTCTACAGCTTTTCGGGGCGCGCGGGGGATCGCTACGAACTGACGCTTCGGTCGAGCGAGTTCGATTCGTTCCTTGAGGTGGGGACGATGACTCCGCTGGGCTTTTCGACCGTCCAGTCGAACGACGACGGTGGCAAGGAGGGCGACAACCTCAACAGCCGGGTCGTCATCAACTTCGCTACCGACGGCACGGTGCTGGCGCGGGTAAGCCCGCTGGGGCCGGCGACCGGGCGCTACACCCTGTCGCTCGACCGCGCCAAGGCGGAGGAAACCACCACGCGTCGCCCGCGGAGCCCGCGCGGCGGCGGCCAGTAAGCCGCGAGGCGCGTTCTCCGTCGAGCGCGGGCGCCGTCTGGCGCGCGTGAGGCTGAGGGCGATGCCTGCGGCCGGAAGCGGTGCGTGCCCCTGCGAAGGCAGGGCCCATCTCCTGCGCCCTCAACCGAGTAACGCGGCCGGGGGAGGAACCTCGTGATGGGCCCCTGCCTTCGCAGGGGCACGTTGACCCAGTCTGAGAAGCGCAACCTGCACGAGAGCTCGTAGGACTGCTGCGATGCGGCTGCTCTGAACGCGGTAGTTTCTAACAACGGACACGTCGCAGCGCGTGTCGCCTGGTTCAAGTCCTTACCAACGACCCGGGTCGAGCACGCGATCCCCGGGCGCCTCTCGCACTGCTCCCCGCGCGCTCTCCTGCAGCGAGCCGAAACGAAAAAAGGCGGCGGTCCGTTACGACCGCCGCCCTTCGTTCGATTCGCCGTGGCGTAACCGGGTCAGGCCCCGCCGAGGTTCACCGCGCTATACTTGCCGCGATCGTCGACCTCGATGTCGAAGGCGAGCCGGTCGCCTTCGTTGAGGGCATGCATGCCGGCGCGTTCGACCGCGCTGATGTGCACGAAGCAGTCTGCGCCGCCGTCGTCGCGCTTGATGAAGCCGAAGCCCTTCGATCCGTTGAAGAACTTCACTTCACCCGTGGCGCGTTCGCCGGTCAGCTGGCGCCGTGCGCGCTGCGGACGGTCACCGCCCATGCCGCCGCCGGGGCCACCGGCGCCCGGTGCGTCGAGCGGAAGCTGTTCGCCGGTGATGCCGATGTCGGTCGCGCTGATGCGACCGTTGCGGTCGACCAGCGTGAACTTGATCGTCTGACCCGAGGCGAGCCCTTCAAGCCCGGCCTGCTCGACCGCGCTGATGTGGACGAACACATCTTCGCCGCCATCGTCTCGCGCGACGAAGCCGAAGCCCTTGTCACGATTGAAAAATTTTACGGCACCGGTGCCTTCACCAATGACCTGGGCCGGCATCTGCGGACGCGGGCCGCGGTTGAAACCGCCGCCACCACCACCGCCGCCGTAGCCGCCGCCACCGCCGCCACGGTCACCGCCGTAGCCGCCGCCGGCATAACCGCCGCCGCCGCCACCAAAGCCACCGCCGCCGAAACCGCCGTCGCCGCCACCGCCGTAAAAATCGCCGCCGCCGCCGCCGAAATCGTCACGCTTGCCGCCGCGCCGGTGGCCAGTCTTGCCGCCACCGCGGCGTTCCCGATCAAAACTCATCTGCTGTTACTTCACTCATATCATGGCCAGGGCGGAGCATCCGTCGAGCGGAGAGGCGCACGCCGGCCGGATTCGCTTTTTCCGGCCATCGTCGTGGATAGCAGCCTTTACGCGCAACGCGAGCAAAAACATGAACGCCGCACAACAAGCCGCGCCGCCACTGGTGCCGCCCCTCCCGCGCGCCTATGGCGGGGGCGATGAGCGTTTATTTTCACGAAGAAGATCTGCCCGCCGACGTGCTCGCCCCTGGCCCGGTCGCCGTCGATACCGAGGCGATGGGGCTGAAGCCCGGCCGCGACCGGCTGTGCCTGGTGCAGATCGCGGATGGGCGGGGCGATGAACATCTCGTCCGCTTCGGCCCCGCGAGCGATTACGCCGCGCCCAACCTGCGCGCGGTGCTGGGCGATCCTGCAAGGCTGAAGCTTTACCATTTCGCACGCTTCGACCTCGCGGTGATCGAGCGTTACCTGCGCGTCACGGCGGCGCCGGTCTATTGCACCAAGGTCGCATCGCGGCTGGTGCGCACCTACACCGATCGCCACGGCCTCAAGGAACTGGTGCGCGAGCTGTGCGGCCAGGAAATCTCCAAGCAGCAACAGACCAGCGACTGGGGTGCAGCAGAGATCAGCGACGCGCAGCGCGACTATGCCGCGAGCGACGTGCGTTTCCTGCATCGCATGAAGGAGGCGCTCGACGAACGGCTCGCCCGCGAAGGGCGCACCGCGCTGGCGCAGGCCTGCTTCGATTTCCTCCCCGTGCGCGCCCGCCTCGACCTCGCCGGTTGGGACGAGGTGGACATTTTCGCGCACGCCTGATGTCCGCCGCCGCCGATCATCTGCGCGACGACCGCCGCCGCTGGGCGCGGCCGGGGAGCGCGCACGATGCGCTGGTGCGGCTCTTGAAGCTGCTGCTGCCGGTCGCGGTGGGCGCGGTGCTGGCGTGGCTGGTGCTCGCCCCGTTCGCGCGCGGGGGGAGCGAGATCGGCTTCCTCCTCGACAAGAACCGGGCGGAGGTCGCGCCGCAGCGGCTGCGGGTCGAAGCGGCGCGCTACACCGGCACTGACGATAACGGCCGCCGCTTCACGCTGACCGCCGCCGAAGCGGTCCAGCGCAGCAACGCCGATCCCCTCGTGCGGATGCGCGACCTGACTGCGGCAATGACGCTCGACGACGGGCCTGCGACGCTCGCCGCGCCCGATGCGAACTTCGACCCCGCCGCCGACACCGTGCGTGCAAGCGGGCCGCTGCGGCTGATCGCCGCTGGGGGCTACAGGCTCGAGGCGCGGGGGGTCGCAGTCGACCTCCGCCGTCGCAACGTGAGCGGTGCTGGCGGCGTTTCGGGCTCGTTGCCGGTGGGCACCTTTACCGCCAACCGGCTCGAAGCCGACCTCGATACGCGCGTCGTCCGGCTGGTCGGAAATGCGCGGTTGCACATCAACCAGGGACTTTAGATCATGATCCGCCTGCGTTCCGCGCTGCTGTTCACTCTGGGCTTCGTCGGCTGCGCCGGGGCGATGATCGCGGGAGGCGTGACCGATCAGGCCGCGGCGCAAGCGCTGATCGCGCACGACAGCCGCGCGCCGGTGGACTTCGCTGCCGACGCGATCGAGCTGCAGACCCGCGCCGACCGCGTGCTGGTCACCGGCAATGTCGTGGTGCGGCAGGCGGGCCTCACGCTCACGGCGTCGCGCATGACGCTCGCCTACAGCGACACGCGCGGGATCGACGTCAATCGCATCGACGCGCTGGGCGGGGTGACCGTCACCAAGGGGAACGACCGCGCATCGGGAGACGCTGCGGTCTATGACCTCGACCGGCGGATCATCACCATGATCGGCCACGTGCGGCTCAACCAGGGGGCCAATCAGCTGCAGGGGCAGCGGCTGGTGATCGACCTCGGCAGCGGGCGCGCGAGCGTCAACGCGCCGCCGTCGGCGACGCCGGGCGCGCCAAGCGTTCCGGGAGTGAGCTCCACTGGCGGGCGTGTGACGGGGCGCTTCACGGTGCCCGACCGCCGGTGAGCCGACACCCTCCCCTGCAAGGGGAGGGACGTGACGGCCCTCGCTCCAAAACGGACGGGTTGCACATTCTCTCGCAACCATATTCCGTGCACGCAGCGATCGTGCCAAAAGCAGACCGACATGGCTGACACGATCACCCCGCCCCCCGCCGCCCCCGTCTACGATGACGCGCCCGCGTGGGAGGGGGCGGAGCGGCGCAAGCGGTCGCGCGGCAGCGCGCCGGTGGAGGTCGAACGCGGGCTGTCGGTGGTCAGCCTCGCCAAGAGCTACGACAAGCGCCCGGTGCTGAAGGACGTGTCGCTGACCGTCGCTCGCGGTGAGGTGGTCGGGCTGCTCGGTCCCAATGGCGCGGGCAAGACCACCTGCTTCTACTCGGTGATGGGGCTGGTGAAGCCCGATTCGGGGCGCATCGTGCTCGACGGATCGGACATCACGCGCCTGCCCATGTACCGCCGCGCGGTGCTCGGCATCGGCTATCTACCGCAGGAAACGTCCATCTTTCGGGGGATGAGCGTCGAGCAGAATATCGGCGCCGTGCTCGAGCTGGTCGAACCCAACCGCGCGGCGCGGGCCGAGCGGCTGGAGCAGCTGCTCGGCGAATTCGGCCTCACCCGCCTCCGGCAGAGCAATGCGATGGCGCTGTCGGGGGGCGAGCGGCGGCGCTGCGAAATCGCCCGCGCACTGGCGGCGAACCCGACCATCATGCTGCTCGACGAACCCTTCGCGGGGATCGACCCCATCTCCATTTCCGACATCCGCGACCTGGTGAAGGAGCTGAAGACCCGCGACATCGGTGTGCTGATCACCGACCACAACGTCCGCGAAACGCTCGATATCGTCGACCGCGCCTGCATCATCTACGATGGGCAGGTGTTGTTCGCGGGCTCGCCCGAAGAGCTGGTCGCCGACCCCGACGTGCGCCGCCTCTACCTCGGTGAGGGGTTCGAGCTGTGAGCGGGCGGGACTGACGCCGACGATGGCGCTCGCCCCGCGCCTCGAACTGCGCACCAGCCAGGCGCTGGTGATGACGCCGCAACTGCAGCAGGCGATCAAGCTGCTGACGCTGTCCAACCTCGAGCTCGACGCCGTGCTGGCGGACGAGATGGCGAAAAACCCGCTGCTCGAACGCGACGGCGCGGAGGGGGAGGTGGCCGCGCTCGGCTTGCGCGAGCGGCCTGCGGGCGCGGACGAACTGATCAGCGGTGGCCTGGCGGGGGCGGAGGCTCACCTCGACGTCGACCTGTCGGCAGAGACGTTCCACCATGTTTCGGGCTCCGACGCGCTGCCCGACCGGGGGGAGCCCGCCTATGAACCGACCGAATGGCGCGACCATCATATCGGCGAAGGCAGCGATTTTTTCACCGCGCCCGGCAGCGGCGGCGCGAGCGACGAGGGGATCGACTTCGACAGCTTCGGCGCGCCCGACCTCACCTTGCGCGATCACCTCACCGCGCAGGCCGGGGAAGTGCTGTCCGGCCCGGATCACGCCATCGCGCTGGCGCTGATCGAGGGGATCGACGACGCGGGCTATCTCGATGTCGATCTCACCGAGCTGGCGGAGCGACTGGGGATCGACCGTGCGCATGTCGAACAGGTGCTGGGGGTGGTGCAGCGTTTCAATCCGACCGGCGTCGGCGCGCGCGACCTGGCCGAATGCCTCGCGATCCAAGCCAAGGAGGCGGACCGCTACGATCCGTGCATGGCGCATCTGATCGACAATCTACCGATGCTGGCGAAGGGGCAGCTCGGCCCGCTGCGCAAGCGCTGCGGGGTCGACGACGAAGACCTCGGCGACATGATCCGCGAGCTGCGCGCCTACGACCCCAAGCCCGGGCTGCGCTTTGCCCGCGGCGATGCGACGCCGGTCGTCCCCGACTTGTTCGTGACCCGCACGCGCGTCGGCTGGGCGGTGGAGATCAACGGCGCCACCCTGCCGCGGTTGTTGGTCAACCGCCGCTACTATTCGGAAATGGCGACTCGCGCCGGAAAGGGCGCGCCGCGCGCGTGGCTGGGCGATGCGCTCGCCTCCGCCAACTGGCTGGTGAAGGCGCTCGACCAGCGCCAGCGCACGATCATCAAGGTCGCGGAGGAGATCGTCCGGCAGCAGCAGGGCTTTTTCGAAAGCGGCGTGTGTGCCCTCAAGCCGCTGACGCTGGCCAAGGTCGCCGATGCGATCGGCATGCACGAATCGACCGTCAGCCGAGTCACCTCCAACAAATATCTTTCCTGCGCGCGCGGGCTCTTCGAGCTCAAATATTTCTTCTCGAGCGGGGTCGGGTCGGCTGATGGCGACGGCGCGTCGGCGCAGGCGGTGAAGGATCGCATCGCGCGGCTGATCGCGGGCGAGGGCGAGGCGATCCTGTCCGACGACCAGCTCGTGACCAAGCTGCGCGGCGAAGGCTTCGACCTCGCACGGCGCACGGTGGCCAAATACCGTGAGGCGCTGGGGCTCGGCTCCAGCGTGCAGCGCCGCCGCGCACGGGCGATCCGCGGCTAGTCACCGACCCCCCCCTCACCCCATGGCGAGGCGAACCAGCTCCGATTCGTAGATTTCGAGCGCGGCGTCGTCGGTCGCTTCGGTGGCGACGCGCTCGCGGCCTTCGATCATCAGCGACGGCACCGCCATCGGGCTGATGCGGTCGAGCGCGACGTGGACCATCGTCGGCGCGGCACGTTCGATGAGGTCGCCCAGCCGCCCGACGTCGGTCAGTCGCTCGCGCGCGTCGGCCCACGCGGCTTCGATCAGCAGATGGTCGGGCTGGTAGCGCATCAAAACGTCGAAGATGAGGTCGGTGGAAAAGCTCACCTGCTTGCCCGTCTTGCGCTTGCCCGGATGGTGGCGCTCGACGAGCCCGCCGATCACCGCCACCTCGCGAAAGGCGCGCTTGAGGAAGGGCGAGCGCTGCACCCATTCGACGAATTCGTCGCTCATGATGTCGGCGGTGAGCAACGCGGCGGGGTCGGTGACGGGCTTCAGGCTCCACATCGCCAGCGCATAATCGGTCGCCTGAAACCCCAGCGGCTGCAGCCCCGCGCGCTCCATGCGCTTGGTCAGCAGCATGCCGAGGGCATTGTGCGCGTTCCACCCCTCAAACGGATAGATGATCCAGTAATGCCGCCCTTCGTGGGGGAAAGTCTCGGCGAGCAGCTCTCCCGGCGCGGGGAGGACCGAGCGCTCCTGCTGCACCCGCAACCAGTCGACCACCTCGTCCGGGAAGTCGTGCCACTCCCTGGGGTCGGCGATCATCCGCCGCACCCGCGTCGCGAGGCTGGTGGTGAGCGCAATGCGCGTGCCAACCCAGGTCGGGATGCGCGCGGGTTTGGACGAGGCGCGGACGATGAGGTCGCTGTCCTTGAACCCCTCCACCTCGAGCGCGATGCCTGCAAAGGTGAACACGTCGCCGACCACCAGCGTCGAGCCGAAATATTCCTCGATCGTGCCGAGCTTGCGCCCGTTCCTGAAGCGCACGTCATAGACGGGGACATCGACGATGATGCCGGCGTTCATGCGGTGCTGCTGCACGAACTTCGGCCCCGCAATGCGCCACAGCCCGTCGCTCTGTTGCACCAGCCGGCGAAAGCGGTCGTAGGCGCGCAGCGCGTAGCCGCCGTCTGCGACGAATCCCAGCGTGCGGTCGAATGTCTCGCGGTCGAGATCGCGGTAGGGGTCGGTGGTGCGCACCTCCGCGAAGAGGTCGTCGGCATCGAACGGCGCGGAGCAGGCCATCGCGGTGATGTGCTGCGCCAGCACATCGAGGGCGCCGGGGCGAAAGATGTCTGGGTCCTTTTCGCCATCGTCGATCGCGTCCAGCGCGGCGCGCGCCTCGAGCCATTCGAAGCGGTTGCCCGGCACGATGAAGGCGCGGCTTGCTTCGTCGAGGCGGTGGTTGGCGCGACCGATGCGCTGGATGAGGCGCGAGCTCCCCTTGGGCGCGCCCATCTGAATGACGCAATCGACGTCACCCCAGTCGAGCCCGAGGTCGAGACTCGCGGTCGCCACCAGCGCGCGCAGCCGTCCGTCGCTCATCGCCTGCTCGACCTTGCGCCTGGCTTCGAGCGCGAGGCTGCCGTGGTGGCTGCCGATGGGAAGGCCGTCCTCGTTCGCCTTCCACAGCTCCTGCACCAGCAGCTCGGCGAGCCCGCGGGTGTTGGAAAAGATGATCGTCGTGCGGTTGCGCGCGACCTCCTCCATCACCGCTGGGACGGCATATTTGCCGCTGTGCCCCGACCAGGGGACGCGTCCTTCGGGAAGAAGGATGCGGATGTCGGGATCGGCGCCGGGGTCGCCTTCGACCAGCGTCACAAGCGCGGGGTCGGAGCCGGGAGCGAGCCATGCCTTCCACCGCTCGGGCTCCGCCACCGTCGCCGACAGCGCGACGCGGCGCATGGTGGGCGCGAGCCGTTGCAGGCGCGCGAGGCTCAATTGGAGGAGGTCGCCGCGCTTGCCGGTGCCGAACGCGTGCACCTCGTCGATGATCAGCGTGCGAACGCCCGCAAAGGCGCGCGCCGCATCCTCGTGGCTGAGCAGCAAGTGGAGCGATTCGGGCGTGGTGAGGAGTATGTCGGGCGGTTTCGCCTTTTGCCGAGCGCGGCGATCGGCGGGGGTGTCGCCGGTTCGCGTTTCGACGCTGATGGCGAGGCCCATCTCCTCGATCGGCGCGAGGAGGTTACGCCGCACGTCGGTCGCCAGCGCCTTCAACGGTGAAATGTAGAGCGTGTGGATGCCCTCATCGCCGCCACGTTCGTGCAGGTCGACGAGGCTGGGCAAAAACCCGGCGAGCGTCTTGCCCGCCCCCGTCGCCGCTACAAGCAGCGCGTGCCGTTCCCCGCGCGCGGCGGCGAGCATCCCCGCCTGGTGGGCACGCAGCTCCCACCCACGCTGCGCGAACCAGTCGGCGAAGACGGGGGGGAGAGTGTCGGTCACGCTATGAGCGATGGGCCAGGTGGGGGGCTAAGGTAAAGCCCACACCTACGTCGCCCCGGACTTGATCCGGGGCTGGGCTAACCTTCAGCGACGTTCGCGGAAAAAGCCTTGCCCCGGATCGGGTCCGGGGCGACGGTGAGGTGAGGTGAGGCGGAGCCGTGGCGCGTTACGACCGATTGGCCGGATCGTCGGCCTGCGCCGCATCCTCCGCTGCGTAGTTGGCGCGGGTGGCGGCTTCGGTGTGGCGCACCTCGCTTTTCGAACGACGGTTGTTGAGCACCGCCCACAGCAACACGGCGCCCAGCAGGATCGGGCCGACGATGGTGATGAGGCTCCAGATTTCGCCCGACATAGTAAGTCCTTGCAGATAAGAGGTCGGCGCCTGAACGGGCGGGCCGCGACGGCGTTCCGCGACGCGGTGGACTTGCGCCGGAGCGCCGCCCATATCGGTGAGCGATGGATGCCGCCCCGCCCCCCTCCCCCACCCGCGGCAGCCGCTACGCCAAGTGGGTCGAGCCGCGGCCGGAGGGCATCTACCTCCCCGACGCGGACGCATGGGTCGATCCGTCGATCCCCGTCGCACGCGCGCTCGTCACGCACGGGCACGCCGACCATGCGCGCGGCGGGCACGGGGCGGTGTGGGCGAGCCCGGAAACGCTGGCGATCATGGGCGTGCGCTACGGCGAGCAGGTCGCGGGCCACGCCGCGCCGATCGGCTATGGCGAATGTGTCGAGATCGGCGGCGGCATCAGCGCGACCTTCTTTCCCGCCGGGCATGTGCTGGGATCGGCGCAGATCCTGCTCACTCGCGACGGCGAGCGGGTGGTCGTATCGGGCGACTATAAACGCCGCCCCGACCCAACTTGCATGCCGTTCGAGGTCGTGCCGTGCGAGGTGTTCATCACCGAAGCAACCTTCGGCCTCCCGGTCTTTCGCCACCCGCCGACCCCTCAAGAGGTCGCCAAGCTGATCGCCGCACGCGACGCCAACCCCGACCGCTGCATCGTCGTCGGCGCCTATGCGCTGGGCAAGGCGCAGCGCGTCATGGCCGAGTTGCGGGGCTGCGGCTACGACCGACCGATCTACCTTCACGGGGCGCTCGCTCGGCTGACCGAACTGTATCAGGCGCATGGCGTCGAATTGGGGGAGATCCGCGCGGTCGCGGGTGTGCCCAAGGCGGAGCTGGAGGGGGAGATCGTCATCGCGCCGCCCTCCGCCATCGCCGACCGCTGGTCGCGGCGACTGCCCGACCCGATCACCTCGATGGCGAGCGGCTGGATGCGCGTGCGCCAGCGCGCGCGGCAAAGGATGGTCGAGCTGCCGCTGATCATCTCCGATCACGCCGACTGGGACGAGCTCACCGACACCATCCGCGACGTCGCACCGGCGGAGGTGTGGGTCACCCACGGCCGCGACGACGCGCTCGTGCACTGGTGCGCGATGCGTCAGATCAAGGCGCGCGCGCTCCACCTCGCGCATTATGACGACGAGGACGACTGAGGATTTTGCGCAACCGTGCCACTGCGCCGGGGCACTGGTGGAGGGCCACTGGCAACGCTCCGCACTCCGCGCTAGCCTCCGCGTCATGCGCCGTTTCCTCGCCCTCGCCCTGATTGCGCTTGCGCTCGGCGGCTGCACCCCCTCCCCCGCCCCGTCGAGCACCGCCGAAGCGCGCACGGAGCCGGGGTTGCACCAGCGGATGCTGACGCTCGACAGCCATATCGACACGCCGGTGCACTTCGATCGCCCCGGCTACGACTTCGCGCGGCGGCAGAGCTTTGCCGAGGACCTCACCCACGTCGACCTGCGGCGGATGGAGGGCGGCAATCTCGATGGCGGGTTCTTCGTCATCTACACGCCGCAAGGCACCGATCAGGCGGCGATGGCACGCGCGGCGGAGGCGCGGCTCGCATCGACGCTGCGGACCATCGCCAGCCACAGCGGCGATATCGTGCTGGCGCGGGCGAGCAGCGACATTCTGTCGATCGAGCATGCGGGCAAGCGCTTTGCCATGCTGTCGGTCGAAAACAGCGGGCCGCTGGGGGCCGACCCTGCGACATGGCAGCGCTGGTACGGCGCGGGGGTGCGCATGGCAGGGCCGGTGCACAGCCGCACCAACCAGCTCGCCGATTCGACCACCGGGGAGCGGCGCTGGGGCGGCCTGTCGCCGGAGGGGCGGGCCTGGGTCGCGCTGATGAACCGGCTGGGCATCGTCGTCGACGCGAGCCACGCCTCGGATGAGGCGACGCGGCAGATGGCGGAGCTGTCGACCACGCCGATCATTCTCTCTCACTCGGGCTTTCGCGCGATCTACGATCATCCGCGCAACATTTCCGACGACTTCGCGCGTGAGCTGGCGGCGAAGGGCGCGGTGATCGCGATCAACAGCGTATTCCTCTCGCGCTTCAACAACAGCGACGCGCGCAAGCCGCTGTACGAGGAGTTCGACCATCTCCCGCAGATGCCGGTGGAGGCGCAGCGCGACCTCGCCCGGCGCTGGCACGACCTCGACCAGCGCGAGCGCGTTAACGAGGGCGACATCGCGCTCTACGTTCGCGCGGTCGACCATTGCCTGCGGTTGGTGGGGCCCGCGCATTGCGGCATCGGCGCGGACTGGGACGGCGGCGGCGGCGTGCGCGGGATGGAGGACATTGCCGCGCTGCCCGACGTCACCGCGCGACTGCAGGCATTGGGCTGGAGCCCGCGCGACCTCGCCGTGCTGTGGGCCGGCAACACGCTGCGACTGTTGCGCATCGCTGAGCAGCGGCGCGAGCGGCCCGCGCTACGCTGATTTCGTGCGCGTGGCGGAGACGGCGCGCGCGGAGCACATCGCTGCCTCAGCGCAACCGGCCCAGCGCCTCCTGGATCCGCGCACAGGCGGTGCGTAGCGTGGCGCTGTCGGTGGCATAGCTGATGCGGAAGGCGGGGGAGAGGCCAAAGGCGTGTCCCGGCACCGCCGCCACGCGCGCCGCGTCGATCAGATAGTCGGTAAGGTCGGCGTCGCTGTCGATCCGCTTGCCCTCCGGCGTCGCCCGGCCGATCGTCTCGCTCGCGTCGGGGAAGACGTAAAAGGCGCCATCGGGCGTCGGGCAGTTGAGCCCCGGCGCGTCGTTGAGCATCGCCACCACCATGTCGCGGCGTTCGCGGAAGGTGGCGTTGCGTTCCTCGAGGAAGTCCTGGTCGCCGGTCAGCGCGCCCAACGCGGCCGCCTGCGCGATCGAGCAGGGGTTGCTGGTCGATTGCGACTGGAGCTTGGCCATCGCCTTGATCAGCCAGCTCGGCCCTGCGGCATAGCCGATCCGCCAGCCGGTCATCGCATAGGCCTTGGAGCAGCCGTTGACCGTCAGCGTGCGGTCGAACAGCTGCGGATTGGCCTCCGCAAAGCTGGTGAACGGCGTCGCCGCGTACCAGACATGTTCGTACATGTCGTCGGTCAGGATCATGACCTGGGGGTGCCGGTCGAGCACCGCCCCCAGCGCCACCAGCTCATCGCGCGAATAGGCGGCGCCGGTCGGGTTGGAGGGCGAATTGAGGATCAGCCAGCGCGTCGCGGGGGTGATCGCCGCGTCGAGCTGTTCGGGGGTGATCTTGTACCCCTGCGCGGCTCCGGCTGCGACCGGCACCGGGGTGGCGCCGGTGTAGGCGACGATGTCGGGATAGCTCACCCAATAAGGGGCGGGGATGACGACTTCGTCACCCGGCCCGACCGTCGCGGCAAGCGCATTGAAGATGACGTGTTTGCCACCCACGGAGACGATGACGTCGCCAGCGGCGTAGTCGAGCGCATTGTCGCGGCGAAATTTCTGCGCGACCGCCTCGCGTAGCGCGAGCGTGCCGGGGACGTCGGTATATTTGGTCTCGCCACGGCGGATGGCGGCGATCGCGGCTTCCTTGACGAAATCGGGCGTGTCGAAGTCGGGCTCTCCCGCCGACAGGCCGATGATGTCGACCCCCTGCCGCTTCAGCTCCGCGACGCGCGCGGTCATGGCGAGCGTCGCCGATGGCTGGATGCGATCGATCGCGGCGGACAGGCGCGGCTGCATGGATCCCCCTTTGGCTGCGAGGCGAGGGTTAGAGCGCGTCGCGCTCCATCGCAACCGCCGCGCCCACCAGTTGCGCCGGCATCAGTCCCCGCAGCGCGTTACCGAGAAAGAAGCCTTGGGCAAGGTCGTCGGCGACCAGCTCCGCCTCCTGCGCGCGGCCCTGCGCGATCAGCTCGCCGCGCAGCACGCCGGGGAGTACGCCGCGGCTGAGCGGGGGTGTCAGTAGCGCACCGTCGCGCTCGACGAACAGGCTGGTCCAGCTGCCTTCGGTAAGTGCGCCGTCGGTATCGAGCATCACCACCTCGTCCGCTCCCGTCCCGGCAGCAGCCAGCGCGGCGCGGTGGGGGCGGCGGTCGCTGGTCTTGTGCGCGAAACGCACGTCCTCGCTCAAACCGGGTCGCGGCACCAGCGCGACGCGCAGCGGGTGATCGGGGGTCTGTGGCATTGCCCGGACCTCCACCGCCAGCGCGCCGCTCCGCCCCAGTCGCACGCGAACCTGAGCGGCGTCGCGCATCCGGAAGGTCGCATGCTGGAGGAGGTTGCGCAGCGCGTGGCGGTCAAATCGAAACTCCAGCGCGTGCGCGCTCGCCGACAGCCGCGCGAGATGCGCGTCGAGCCGCGCGATCCCCCGCTCGGGATCGAACGCCATCGTCTCGATTAGGTCGAAAGTCCCCGCCGATGCCACGAAAGCCCCCTTCGCCCGGCACTCGTCCCACTCCGCCGCGGCGCGGCTGTCGGCGACGATACCGGATCCGAGCCCCAGCGTGGCGCGGCGACGCCTCCCGCGCAAGCCGCGCGGCTCTGCCGGTAAAGTGAGCGTGCGAATGGCGACGTTGAAGCAGGCGCTGCCGTCGGGCGCGATATGACCGATGCTGCCGGTATAGAGCCCGCGCGGAGCCCCCTCGATCGCGCGCAGTCGCTCCATCGCCGAGCGCTTGGGCGCGCCGGTGATTGAACCGCAGGGGAATAGCGCTGCGATGACGTCGAACACGTCGCACCCCTCCCGCAATTCCGCGCGGATATCCGACACCATCTGGTGCAGCGTTGGATAGGTTTCGACTGCGAACAGCCGCGGCACCGCGACGCTTCCCGGAGCGGCGACGCGGGAGAGATCGTTGCGCAGCAGGTCGACGATCATCAGGTTTTCCGCGCGCTGCTTGGGATCGGCGGCGAGCGCATCGCGCCGCGCGACGTCATCCGCGCTGCTCGCACCGCGCCGCGCAGTCCCCTTCATCGGCCGCGCGAGCAGCTCGCCCGACGCATCGAGCGCGAAGAAGAGTTCGGGGGAGAGGCTCAGGACATGGCGTTGGTCGTTGGCGATTAGCGCGCCGTAACGCGCCTCCGCACGTCGCCGCAGCCCAGCAAAGGCGCTGCCGAGCGGACCCTCCACCCCCACACTCGCAGCAAAGGTGAGGTTGGCCTGATAGAAATCACCCGCAGCGATGTGATGCTGCACCGCCGCGTGGCGTGCCGCGTAGGCGTCGAACGCGATCTCCGGTTGTGGAGCGCCCACCCACGCCGCATCGGCTTCTCCGAGCCAGCCGGCCAGCGCCTCTTCGCTCAGCAGCTGCGGCTCGCCGAACGCACCGAACCAGGCAGTGACGTCACCACTTGCATCTGCGGTGCCCAACCCCGGTTCGATCGCCAACGCCGCTTCATAGTCGAGGTAGCCGGCGAGATGGAGCCCGCGCCGGTGCCAGTCGCGCAGCGTCTGCCAATACTGCGCGGCATCCTCACCGCTTCTGAGGCTCGCCTGCGCGAAAGGCTCGCGGAACAGTCGCGCGGGACCGTCGGGCGTCCCCCACCCGCGGTCGAACAGCACGAAGGGTGAGGGAGAGTCGCCGCTCAGCGCCGCTTCACGCGATGCGTACTGCGCCCGATGACCGTGCGATAATCGCCGAAACCGGTGCGGCGGATGACCATCGGGCTACCGACTGCGGGGAGCGATTCGTTGACCTCGCCCTGGTAGGTGCCCCAGCGCTGGCCGTTCTCGAGCACGATCTGGACCTGCCCCATCTGGTCGTAGGAGGCCGCGCGGACGGTGGAGCTTATCTCGTCCACCGGCTGGATGGGGCGGTCCTCCCGGTTGAGGATGGTCTGCCCGAACGCGTCGACCGCGTCGCGGCGGCGGCGCGCTTCGTCGACCACGCGCACCTGTCCCGACTCCTCCGCGGCGGCAACCTGCGCCACCTGCCGGTCGTAGCATGCGAGCCGCGCGGCGGGGTCGGCCTCCCCCCGGCAAGCGTAAAGGCCTTGCAGAGAAACGGGCGGCGTTTCGGGGGCGCGCTGCGCCAGCGCGGGGGTCGCGAGCGGGGCGATCGCCGCCGCCATCCACCAAGCTGCTCTCATATCCAGCGTCCACTCCCGAATTGCCAAGGCTGTGCGCCAACCCTAAGCGCGAGCGAACCGCGCTGACAACCGCGCGGATACCCAGCAGCACGGGAAGCGAAACATTCTATGGCCGCCATGGTCCCCTTTGACTGGTCCGATCCGTTCGCGCTCGACGCGCAGCTGACCGATGAGGAGCGCATGGTGCGCGACGCCGCGCACGGCTTTGCGCAATCGAGCTTGCAGCCACGCGTAATCCAGGCCTTTCGCGACGAGGTGGACGCGCCCGAACTGTTCGCCATGTTCGGCGAAGCGGGGCTGCTGGGCGTCACCATCCCCGCCGAATATGGCGGCGCGGGCGCATCCTATGTCGCCTACGGCCTCGTCGCGCGGGAGATCGAGCGCGTCGATTCGGGCTATCGGTCGATGGCCAGCGTGCAGTCGAGCCTCGTCATGCATCCGATCCACGCCTACGGCTCGGAGGCGCAGCGACGGAAATATCTCCCCGGGCTGGCGAGCGGCCAGCTGATCGGCTGTTTCGGCCTCACCGAACCCGACGCGGGCAGCGATCCTGGCGGCATGCGCACCGTGGCAAAGCCGCTCCCCGGTGGCGGCTACCGCTTGTCCGGCAGCAAGACGTGGATCAGCAACTCGCCCTTCGCCGACGTGTTCGTCGTGTGGGCGAAATCGGAGGCGCACGACGGCGCCATTCGCGGTTTCATCCTCGAGAAGGGCATGAGGGGCCTCACCGCGCCCAAGATCGAGGGCAAGATGTCGCTGCGCGCGTCGACCACCGGCATGATCGTGATGGACGACGTCGAGGTGGGTGACGATGCGCTGCTGCCCGACGTGTCGGGGCTGAAGGGACCGTTCGGCTGCCTCAACCGCGCGCGCTACGGCATCAGTTGGGGGGCGATGGGCGCGGCAGAGTTCTGCTTCCACGCGGCGCGGCAATATGGCCTCGACCGGAAACAGTTCGGTCGACCGCTCGCGGGCACGCAGCTTTATCAGAAAAAGCTCGCGGACATGATGGTCGACATCGCGCTCGGCTTGCAGGCGTCCTTGCGCGTCGGGCGGCTGATGGACGAAGGCGCGTTCGCGCCGGAGATGATCTCGATGGTCAAGCGCAACAACGTCGGCAAGGCGCTCGACATCGCCCGCACCGCGCGCGACATGCACGGCGGCAACGGCATTTCCGAGGAATATCAGGTGATGCGCCACATGGTGAACCTCGAAACGGTCAACACCTACGAAGGCGCGCACGACGTCCACGCCCTGATCCTGGGTCGCGCCATCACCGGCATCGCCGCGTTCTGATTCTCGGGAGAGGTTTGGTTCTCAACTCCGCTGTCGCTCCGGGCTCGACCCGGGGTCACGCTGGGGATGAACCTTAGGCCGGACTCCTAGCGGATCCGGGGCGACGTCGTCGGGTTGAAAGGGGGGATAGGAGCCATGCACAGCAACGACCCCCGCCCGCTCGCCGGAGTACGCGTGCTCGAATTGGCGCGGGTGCTGGCTGGACCGTGGGCGGGGCAGCTGCTCGCGGACCTCGGCGCCGAAGTCATCAAGGTGGAGAGCCCCCAGGGCGACGATACGCGCCGCTGGGGGCCGCCGTTCGACGCTGACGGCACCGCCGCCTATTTTCACAGCTGCAACCGCGGCAAAGCCTCGATCGTCGCGGACTTTGCCAACCCCGACGACCTCGCCCGAGTGCGTCAGCTGGCCAGCGAAGCGGACGTGCTGATCGAGAATTTCAAGCTCGGCGGGCTCGCAAAATATGGCCTCGACGCCGCCACCCTGCGCGCCGCCAACGCAGGCCTGATCTACTGCTCGATCACCGGCTTCGGCCAGACCGGCCCATACGCCCCGCGCCCGGGCTACGACTTCGTGGTGCAGGGGATGAGCGGGATCATGGACCTGACGGGAGAGCCGGAGGGCAGCCCGCAAAAAATCGGCGTCGCCTTCGCCGACATCTTCACCGGCATGTATGCGACCGTCGCGATCCAGGCCGCGCTGATCCGTCGCGCGCGCACTGGGACAGGCGACCACATCGACATGAGCCTCCTCGACGTCATGACCGGCGTGCTCGCCAATCAGGGGATGAATGCGCTGTTCGGGCAGGTGCCGACGCGCATGCGCAATGCGCACCCCAATGTCGCGCCCTACAGCGTTTACCGTTGCGCCGACGGCTGGTTCATCCTCGCCGTCGGCAACGACCGCCAGTTCGCCAGCGCCTGCCGGGTGCTGGAACTCGACGCCCTTGGGAGCGACGCGCGCTTTGCCACCAACGCCGGGCGGCTCGAGCATCGCGAGGCGATGAGCGAGGCGCTCAACACCGCGACGTCACGCTGGCCATGCGACGCGCTGCTCGCCGCGCTGGCGGAGGCGGGGGTGCCCGCCGGGCCGATCAACCGCGTCGACGAAGCGCTCGCCGATCCGCACGTCGCGAGCCGAGGGCTGGTGCTCGACATGGCGCGCGAGGACGGCACCCACGTCCCGGGCTTGGCGACGCCGATCCGCTTTGCCGAAGCGGCGCTGGCGACACCCCGCCCCTCCCCGCGGCTGGGCGAGAATGGGGCGCTGGCTGGCTTCACGCAGCGGTAGGCTGCCCCCCCCCCTCCACCTTGTCGGAAGGGGGAAGGGGGCACGCCCGGCTTGCCCGTACCCGCGGCAAGGCGCATAGCCCTCGCCGCCATGCTGTCGCAGAAAACCCGCTACACCATTCGCGCGCTGCAGCATCTCGCGGACCATTATGGCGAGGGGCATATTCCGCTCGGCGATATCGCCGACGCGCAGCACATCCCGCGTAAGTTCCTGACTATCATACTCAGCGAGATGGCGCGGGCAGGGCTCGTCGCATCGCAGCGGGGGCGCGACGGGGGGTATCGGCTGGGCCTCGCGCCGGTCGACATTCGCTATGGCGACATCGTCCGGCTGACGCGGGGGAGCCTCGCGCTGGTGCCGTGCGCCAGCCGGTTTGCGCACGAAACCTGCCGCAACTGCCTCCCCGAAAAAGAGTGCCGCCTGCGTGCGCTGATGATCCAGGTGCGCGACGAGACTGCGGCGGTGCTCGACCGGCTGACGCTCGCCGACCGTATCGACCCGGCGGCGCTGTTCGAGGGCGAGGAGGCGGGAGCGGAGGAGATGCCCCCCGCCAGCGCCAACCTGCCGCAGCCCGCCGTGCCGCGACCGCCCGCTGACGGCGTCCTCGCCGCGGAGTGAGCATCGCCACCCGCTTCGCGCCTTCGCCGACGGGCGCGCTGCACCTCGGCCACGCTTATGCCGCGCTGATCGCGCATGACGTCGCGCGCGCGGCGGGGGGCGCGTTTCTGCTGCGCTTCGACGATCTCGACACCGGCCGCGTCAAGCCGGGCGCAGACGCGGCGATCCTCCGCCAGCTTGCCGCGCTGGGGGTCGAGCCCGATGCAGCCCCCGTCTACCAGTCGCAACGCACGGCGCTGTATGACCAGTCGCTGGCGACGCTGGCCGAGGCCGGGCTGACCTACCCCTGCTTCTGCACGCGGCGCGAAATTGCGGCCGAGATCGCGGCGTCGGCGTCGGCGCCACACGGGATCGACGGGCCGCTCTACCCCGGCACTTGCCGCCACCTCTCTTCCGAGCGCCGGGCCAAACGCATCGCTGCCGGGGAGCCACACGCCATCCGCCTCGATGCGGCGCGGGCGGCAGAGCAGGCGGGGCCGCTCAGCTGGCAGGATCAGCGGCGGGGCGATGACCCTCACCCTCCCGGCGCTGCGCGCCTCCCTCCCTCTCCCGGTGCGAGAGGGACCGCATACCCCTCTCCCAGTGGGGGAGGGATGGGCCCATGGTCCCACCCCTGCATGCCGCTCGTTGCCGGTGACGTCGTGCTGAAACGACGCGATGGCGCGCATGCCTATCACCTCGCCAGCACGGTCGACGATGCCGCCGTGGGGGTGAGCGACGTCACGCGCGGCGCGGACCTGTTTGCAGCGACGCATGTTCACCGTTTGCTGCAGGCGCTGCTCGGCCTCCCCACGCCGCGCTATCACCATCACGCGCTGGTCGCCGATGTACAGGGGCGGCGGTTGGCGACGCGCGATGCGGTCGCCGACCTCGATGCGCTCGCGCGCGCCGGTTGGAGTGGCGAAGCGCTCGCTCACGCGATCCGTATCGGACAATTGCCGCTTGGGTTTATGCTGGTGGAGGGGTAGGGACAGAATATGAACGTCGCCATCATCCTCCTGATCGTCGCCGCCGCCGCTATGGTGCTGTTCAGCCTGGTGCGCGGGCTGATCTATTTCTCGCAAAGCCGCGAGGGCGCCATCTCCGCCGACGGCACCGACCTCCACCTAATGCAGAACAAGATGATGTTCGCGCGCGTCAAATGGCAGGCGATCGCGATCATCCTGCTGGTGGTGCTCGGCATGGTTGCGGCCAACTGAGCCAACGGGTCGCGGTTCGATGGTCAAGCTGAACCGCATCTACACCCGCACCGGCGATGCCGGCGACAGCGGGCTGGTCGACGGCACGCGCCGCGCCAAGCACGACCCGCTGTTCGCGGCGATCGGCGATGTGGACGAGGCCAACAGCGCCATCGGCCTGGCACGTGCCGCCGCCGAAGAGTCGCTCAGCAGCGAGCTCGCGTGGATTCAGAGCGACCTGTTCGACCTCGGCGCCGACCTTGCCACGCCCGCCCATCCTGACCGCGCGGATCCTTTTGCGCCGGGGGAGATGGAGCTGCGCATCGTCGCGGCGCAGGTGGAACGGCTCGAACGCGGTATCGACACGATGACGTCGCGGCTCCAGCCGCTCACGAGTTTCGTCCTGCCGGGCGGCACCGAGCTTGCCGCGCGACTGCACCTTGCCCGTGCGAGCGTGCGCCGTGCCGAGCGCAGCGCCGTCGCGGTGGCAGCGCAGGAGCCGGTCAACCCGACCGCGCTCGCTTACCTCAACCGCCTGTCGGACTGGCTCTTCACTGCCGCGCGTATCGCCAACGACGGAGGGCGCGGCGATGTAGTGTGGGTGCCCGGCGCGGGACGAGCGCGATGAACGCGCCCGGACGCTTCGATCGCACGCAGCCGAGGCTGGCGGAGAGCTACGCCCACACTCGGGCGCTGTCGCTCCACCTCGCAGAGCCACTGAGCGATGCCGATGCGACGGTGCAGTCGATGCCCGACGCATCGCCCACGAAATGGCATCTGGCGCACACGACCTGGTTCTTCGAAACCTTTGTATTGCGCGATCACCTGCCGGGCTATCGGCTGTTTAACGAGGATTACCCCTACCTCTTCAACAGCTATTATGAGGCGGAGGGGCCGCGACATGCGCGGCATGCGCGGGGGCTGATTACCCGCCCCAGCCTCGACGCGATCCGCGACTGGCGGCGCGCGGTCGACGATGCGCTGCTGTCGAGTTGGGACCGCCTCCCCGACGCGGCCCGGGTGCTGGTCGAGCTGGGGCTCGCCCACGAACAGCAGCATCAGGAGTTGCTGGTCACCGACCTCCTCCACCTCCTCGCGCAGAACCCGCTCGGCCCCGTCGCCTACCCCGACGTCACCCCGCTGACGTTGGGCGAAGTGAGCCCGATCGCCTGGCAGCGCGGGCAGACGGGGGAGGTGCGGATCGGCCATGATGGCGTCGGGTTTGGCTTCGACTGCGAAGGGCCGCGGCACAGCGTCTGGCTGCACCCCCACGCCATCGCCTTGCGCCCCGTCACCAACGGCGAGTGGCAAGAATTCATCGCCGATGGCGGCTATCGCGATGCGCGGCTGTGGCTGTCCGACGGCTGGGCGTGGGTGCAGCGTGAGGGCATCGCCGCGCCCGCCTATTGGCGCGAGGGCGAAGAAGAGCGGTTTTCGCTGGCCGGCTGGCAGCCACTCGATCCCCATGCGCCGGTCGCGCACGTCAGCTTCTACGAAGCTGATGCCTACGCCAGCTGGGCGGGTGCGCGGCTCCCGACCGAAGCGGAGTGGGAGGCATGGGCCGCCCCCGCAGACCCGCAGGCTGGCGACCAGCTCGACGGCCGCACCGCTCTGATCCCCACGGCGAGCGGCATGGCGGAACGGTTCGGCGGAGTATGGGAGTGGACCGGCAGCGCCTACCGCCCCTACCCCGGTTTTCGCGCGGCGGAGGGCGCGGTGGGCGAATATAACGGCAAGTTCATGAGCGGGCAGGCGGTGCTGCGCGGCGGCAGTTGCGCCAGGCCGCGCGGCCATCTGCGGCCAAGCTACCGCAACTTTTT
The DNA here is from genome assembly GCA_936933955.1 of uncultured Sphingopyxis sp. Classification (GTDB taxonomy): domain Bacteria; phylum Pseudomonadota; class Alphaproteobacteria; order Sphingomonadales; family Sphingomonadaceae; genus Sphingopyxis. Next base: position 25,367 of record CAKZIN010000032.1, read on the forward strand.
TTATCCGCACCAGCGCTGGCAGGTGACCGGCGTGCGGCTGGCGCGCGATGCGGGGTGATCGTGGCTGACGGCGAACGCGTGCCCCGCATATCGGACTTCTCCCGCGACGTGCTCGCCGGGCTCGCTCTGCCACAAAAGGCGATCCCTGCGCGCTGGCTTTACGATCAGGCGGGTTCGGAGCTGTTCGAGGCAATCACCGAGCTGCCCGAATATTATCCGACGCGCACTGAAACCGGCATCCTCACCGAACATGGCGCTGCCATCGGCGCGTCGGTAGCGGAGCGCGTGGTGGTCGAGTTTGGGTCGGGAAGTTCGACCAAGACCCCGTTGCTGCTCATGCACGCGGCACCCATCGCCTACGTCGCGATCGACATTTCGGGCGATTTCCTGCGCGCGAGCGTCGCCGACCTCGGCGAGCGCTTTCCCACTCTACCCACTCACGCGGTGGAGGGTGACTTCATGGCGCCGGTGCGGCTGCCCCCGCAGTTTGCGGGGAAGCCGATGCTGGGTTTCTTCCCCGGCTCGACCATCGGCAACATGGGCCCAGCCGCCGCGGTCGACCTGCTGCGCTCGATGCGCGAGACGCTCGGCGAGGGCGCGCGGCTGCTGATCGGCTTCGACCGGGTGAAGCCGGTGGAGGTGCTGATCCCCGCCTACGACGACGCAGCGGGCGTCACTGCGGGGTTCAACCGGAACCTGCTCTCACGCATCAATCGAGAGTTGGGCGCCGACATCCCGCTCGACGCGTTCGTGCACCGCGCGCGCTGGAACGCTCCGCGCGGGCGAATAGAAATGCATCTGGAGGCGACGCGCGACGTCGGCTTCGACATCCTCGACCAGCGGTTCGCGATGCGCGCGGGGGAGACGATCCACACCGAAAACAGCCACAAATATGCGCTCGGCGAAGCGCTGCGGCTGCTCGAGGCGGGTGGTTGGACCCCACTCAACCATTGGAGCGATGCCGCGGACTGGTTCAGCCTGATCCTCGCCGAAGCGCGCCCGCTGGAATGGGCGCCCTGACCCCGCTAGGGCGCCAGCGGGCTCGGCCAGTCGGGAAGTTGCAAGGATGAACATCACCACCATCGGCGTGCTGGGCGCCGGGCAGATGGGCGCGGGCATCGCGGAAGTCTGCGCCGCGGCGGGATATCGCACGCTCGTCGCCGACCGTGATATCGAGCGCGTCGAGACAGCCAAAGCGGCCATCGCCATGCGCCACGCCCGCGCCATCGACAAGGGCAAGCTGACGTCCGAGGAGAGTGTCGCGACGCTCGCCCGGATCGAGGCGGTGGCTGGCCCGGCGGACTTCGCCCCTTGCGAACTGGTGATCGAAGCCGCAACCGAGAACGAGGCGCTCAAACGCGAGATCATCGCCCAGATCGGCGCTGCACTCGGCGAGGAGGCGATCATCGCCACCAACACCAGTTCGATCTCGATCACCCGCCTCGCGCAGGCGGCGCCCGATCCGTCGCGTTTCGTGGGCGTGCATTTCTTCAACCCGGTGCCGGTGATGGGACTCGTCGAGCTGATTCGCGGCATGGCGACCGCGCCCGAGGTGCTGAGCGCGATGGAGGGGTTCGCGCAGAAGCTCGGCAAGGCCGTGGTGCACGCGAGCGATGCGCCGGGCTTCATCGTCAACCGCGTGCTGATGCCGATGATCAACGAAGCCGCGACCGCGCTGGGGGAAGGCGTCGCCAGCATCGCCGATATCGACACCGCCTGCCGGCTGGGGCTCAACCACCCGATGGGTCCGCTGACACTGGCGGACTTCATCGGGCTCGACACCTGCCTCGCGATCATCCGTGTGCTGCAGGAGGGCACCGGCGACCCCCGCTTCCGCCCCGCCGCGCAGCTCATCCGCCGCGTCGATGCCGGCTGGCTCGGCAAGAAGAGCGGGCGGGGTTTCTACGACTGGACCGGCGCCGAACCGGTGGCGGTGGGCTAGGGGTCCGCGCCGCCTTGCCCGCTGCATTTGCGCGCATTACCACCCGCACTGCCCGGCGCCCTTCGGCGCGGGAGGAGAGTTTTCGCATGATCCGCAGCTTCACCCGCAGCGCGCTCGCCGCAGCGCTGATCGTCAGCGCCCCGGCCCTCGCCCAGACTGCCGCGCCCGCGACGACGGCGACCGCCGCGCCTGTCCCCGCCGCCAACTTCACCTCCGACCGCATCGCCGTCACCGTCACCGGCAACGGGCCTGACGTCGTGCTGATCCCGGGGCTCGGCAGCAGCCCGCGGGTGTGGACGAACATGATCGCCGCGGTCCCGGGCTACCGCTACCACCTCATCCAGGTGAAGGGCTTCGCCGGCGTGGCGCCGGAGGCCAATGCGACCGGTCCTCTCGTCGGTCCCGTCGCAGCGGAGATCGCGCGGTATATCGAGAGCGCCCGGCTCGAGCGTCCGGCGCTGATCGGCCATTCGATGGGCGGGACGCTCGCGATGACCATCGCGACCAGCAATCCGACCCGCGTCGGCAAGCTGATGGTGGTCGACATGTTCCCCTTCATGGGCGCGATGTTCGGCGGGCCGACCGCCACGCCCGACAGCGTTCGTCCGATGGCGGAGCAGATCCGCACGCGCATGGCGGCCTCGACCCCCGAACAGTCGCGCGCGCAGATCGAGCGGACCATCGCCGGCATGGTGCGCACCGAAGCGATGCGCCCCGCCGCCGTCGCCGACAGCGTGACGAGCGATACGGCTGTCACCTCGCAGGCATTCTACGACCTCATCACCACCGATCTCGGCCCGTCGCTACCGCGCTACAACGGGCCGATGAAGGTGCTGTGGGCGATGCCGACCGGCGCGCCCCTGTCGCAGGAGATGATGGCGATGTTCTACCGCTCCGCCTACGCCGCCGCGCGGCAGGCGACGGTAACCTACATCCCCGACAGCGCGCATTTCATCATGTACGACCAGCCCGCCCGATTCGCGCAGGAAGTGATTGATTTTCTTAAGTAGGGGCGTCTTTTTTGCGGGGGAGGCATTATCTCCCCCGCATGCAATCGCAGATTTTGTCCGACGGGTCGCCGGTTCTCGCCTGCCCCCACCTCGCAGGTGACGCCCCCGACCGTGAGTCCCGCGTCGCAGAGGATTTCCGCGCCTTCATCCGCGCGCCCGCCTTTCCGTGCGTCGGCGCCAAGTCCGCGCTGTCGCGCGACAAGATGCGCATCATTGTTGCGCGGGACATCGCTTCGGCCTGGAACGACTTGCCCGTCCTCGCGGAACTGCACGACCTGGCGGCGAGCTACCGCGCCGATCCGGTCCTGTTTCAGTCGCTTGCGGTGCTGTTCCCCGATAGCGAGCCGACCGATGAGCCGACGTTTGAAGCGCTGCTGTGGGAACGCATTCAGTCGCTGTCCGACAAGGACAGTTGGCTAGGCCAGCGCGCCGACCCGCGCGTCTCCGACGATCCCGACAATCCGCACTTTTCGTTGAGTTTCGGCGGAGAAGCGTTCTTCTGCGTCGGGCTCCATCCCGGCGCGAGCCGACCCGCGCGGCGCTACAAACATCCGGTGCTGGTATTCAACCTCCACGACCAGTTCGAACAGCTTCGCGCGCAGGGTCGCTACGAGAAGCTGCGCGAATCGATCCTCACGCGCGACGAGGCGCTGGCGGGTTCGATCAACCCGATGCTCGCGCGTCACGGCACCATTTCCGAGGCGCGGCAATACAGCGGGCGCGCGGTCAACGAGGGCTGGAACGCGCCGTTCGACCGCGACGGCGATGTCGACCCCGATGTAGCGAAATTTCAGGCGCAGCTGGCCTCCTACGATGCCGCGCAGGACGACGAAGCCGAAGGACACCCATCTTGAGCGACACCCAGCGTATCCCCCCGCGGTCGGGCACCGCCTTTCGTGTCGCCAAGGGACAGAGCTTCAGCGTCATCGACCCGACCGGGGAGCAGGTCGCCGACCTCCTCGCCTACAATGCGGAGGATGTCGCGGAGGTGATCTCCTCCGGGCGCACGCTCGACTATGCGAGCCGCATCTATCTGACCACCGGCGACCCGCTCTATTCGAACCGCTCCAACGTGATGCTGACGATCACCCACGACGACGTGGGACGCCACGACTTTCTGCTCACCCCATGCAGCAAGGATACGTTCCGCATCATCTACGGCGACACCGATCCACATCGCGGCTGCTTCGGCAACCTCGCCGCCGCGCTGGCGCCCTATGGCGTCACGGAGGACATGATCCCGATCGCGTTCAACTGCTTCATGAACGTGCCGGTCGATGGCGAAACGGGCGAAATCAAAGTGCTGCCACCCAAGAGCCGGGCGGGCGACCGCATCAGCTTTCGCGCGGAGATGGACCTGATCATCGGCCTCACCGCCTGTAGCGCGCTTCAGTCGAACAACGGCAGTTTCAAGCCGATCGATTGGCGTATCGATTGAGCGCCGCTGCGACGGCGGCGCTGCCGCTGTCGGCCTTACCGCTCATAGTCTTTGCTGTATCGCGCCCGCGCGCGCGGCAAGGGCTGCTGTGGTTTTGGCTGAGCTTCCTCTACTTGCTACGTCACGGGCGTTTCGGTGATTTTCGCGCGCCGCATCGCTTCACCGAATGGGTGCAGTGGCGCAAGCTCCAGCCTGTTGACCCGCGCCACCCGCCGCTGATCGACAAGCTGGCGGTGAAGCCGTGGGTCGCAGACCGCATCGGCGACGACTGGGTCATTCCAACGCTGTGGAGTGGCCACGAGCCCGGACCCTCTCGGCCTCCCGAGCGCACGATCATGAAGTCGCACCACGGCTGCAATCAGTGGCGTGTCATCGGCAACGCTGGCGATTGGACCTCTGCGCGTCGCGCCAGTCGTCGATGGCAGCGCCACGCCTACGGCTTTTGGCTGGGCGAGCGGGCCTATGCAGAGGTGCCGCGCGGCGTTCTGGTCGAACCCTTCATCGGTGACGCCGGATTGCTGCCAGTCGATTATAAATTCTACGTTTTTGCAGGACAGGTCGCGGCAGTGCAGGTGCATGTCGGGAGAGGCACCGCGCGGCATCGTTGGCAGTTGTTCGATCCGCATTGGTGGAGGCCTTTAGGCTGTGCCGATCACGCCGCAACGATGTCGGCCCCGCCCCCAAACCTCGTCGCGATGACCGCCGCCGCGGCTGCGCTCGGGCGCGATTTCGATTTCGTGCGCGTTGACCTCTACGACACCGCCGCCGGCCCGCTTTTTGGGGAGCTCAGCTTTTTCCCAGGCTCGGGTCTCGACCGCTTCGCAGACGACCGGATCGACGTCGCGTTGGGCGCGCTCTGGGCCGCCGCGCGCGGAGTTAGCGCAGGCTCAGCATCAGCCCGGCGAGCGCAGCGCTCATCAGGTTGGCGAGGCTTCCGGCGATCAGCGCCTTGATCCCAAGCCGCGCGATCATCGGACGCTGGTTGGGGGCGAGGTTGCCGGTGACCGCCATCTGGATCGCGATCGAGGAGAAGTTCGCGAAGCCGCAGAGGGCAAAGGTGACAACGCCCACCGTCGCCGGCGACAGCGTGCCCTGCACCTTGGCGAGGTCGATGAAGGCGACGAATTCGTTGAGTACGATCTTGGTGCCGAACAGCCCGCCGGCCACCCCTGCCTCGCTCCACGGCACGCCAAGCAACGCCATCACCGGCTGAAAGAGGTAGCCGAGCAGCATCTGAAAGCTGAGGTCGGGACGCCCGAACCAGCCGCCGATGCCGCCGAGGAGCCCGTTGGCAAGCGCCACCAGCGCGACAAAGGCGAGCACCATCGCGCCCACCGCAACCGCCAGCTTGACGCCGGTCTGCGCGCCCTGCGCTGCCGCCATGATCAAGTTGGCGGGCTTTTCCTCGTCATGACTCGCTGCGGCGAGCTCGGCGGGTTCGATGCCGACATCCTTGGGATCGTCGGGCATGATCATCTTTGCCATCAGAATGCCGCCCGGCGCCGACATGAAGCTCGCCGCGAGGAGGTAGGGGAGAAGCTGCGGCCCCAGCATGGAGGCGTAGGCGCCGAGGATCGTCCCCGCGACCCCGGCCATTCCGACGGTCATCATCGTGAACAATTGCGCCGGGGTGAGCCCGGCAAGGTAGGGGCGGATGACGAGCGGGCTTTCGCTCTGCCCGACGAAGATATTGGCCGCCGCGCCCAGGCTCTCCACTCGCGTGATGCCGGTGACCCAGCGGATCGCGCCGCCGAGCCATTTGATCACGAATTGCATGACGCCGAGGTAATAGAGCACCGAAATCAGCGATGCGAAAAAGATGATCACCGGCAGCGCGGCGATGGCAAAGCTGTTGCCGCCGATCGCCGGAGTGGCAATCGGGCCGAAGATGAAATCGGTGCCCGCCTTCGAATAGCCGAGGAGGTTGCTCACCGCGTGGGACAGCCCGCCAATCGCCGCGCGACCAAAGGGCGTGTAGAGCACCAGGAACGCGATCCCCGCCTGCAGCGCGAACGCTGCACCAACGACGCGCGGGCGGATCCAGTGGCGGTTGCTCGACAACAGGAAGGCGATCGCCAGCAACACCGCGATCCCCGCGAGCCCCAATCCGATGCGCGTCGCCATCCGCAAACTCCCCCGTCGTCGGCGCTATGGCGCCCGGCGCGCCGCTATACGCGATAATCGCGACGTTGCGAGAGGGGAGCGCCGCCTTTGCCGAGCGGGAGCTTTGCGATAGGGGTGGGGGATGACGCCCGACGCTCGCGCCACATCGACCCTTGCTGCCGCCCCGCATGCCGCGACTGCGCCGCCGGGCGTGCCCAAGGGCCTGTTTCTTTTCTCGATCCTCTATGGCGGGATGGTCATCCTGGCCGGAGTGTTGGGCAACAAGCAGGTGGCACTGGGCCCGTTGGCGGTGGAGGCGGGCATCTTCGCCTTTCTGCTGCTCGTCGCGCTGTCGAGCGCGGTGGCGGAGCTTTACGGCCCGCGCATCGCGCAGCGGCTGGTGCTGTGGGGGTTCGTGCCGCTGCTGCTGTCGATGGCGCTGATCGCGCTAGTGCTCGCACTCCCCGCCGACGCCAAGATGGAGCCTGCGCGGCTGACCGCCTTCGAGACGATCCTCGGCAGCACGCCGCGGCTGATGGTTGCGGGGATCATCGCCTACGGTGTGTCGCAGTTCCTCAACGTCACCATCTTCACGCGACTGCGGGGAGCAGGCAAAGGCAGCGCGACGTCGGTGGCGGTGCGCGGCGGGATCGCCTCCGCGCTCAGCCAGGCGGTCGACACGCTCCTGTTCGTGAGCATCGCGTTTCTGGGTGTGTTTCCCATCGCGACACTGCTGCTGGGCCAGATGCTCGCCAAGGTCGTGCTGTCGCTGGCGGTGATCCCGTTCGTCATCACCGGGCTGGTGAGCCTTGGCCGCTGGCTCGACCGCGAAGGACCGCTCGCATGAACGGCGCACCCGATCCCCTGATGCTCGCCAAGGCAGAGACGCTGACGGAGGCTCTGCCCTACCTCCAGCGCTACGCCGGGCGCACGTTCGTGATCAAATATGGCGGTCACGCGATGGGCGATCCGGCGGCGGCGGCCGACTTTGCCCGCGACGTCGTGCTGCTGAAGCAGGTCGGCATCAACCCGGTCGTGGTCCACGGTGGCGGACCGCAGATCGGGGCGATGCTGGACAAGCTCGGCGTCGAAACGCGCTTTGTCGACGGCCTGCGCGTCACCGATGCGGAGACCGCGAAGATCGCGGAAATGGTCCTGTCGGGCGCGATCAACAAGGAGATCGTTGGCTGGATCGGCAACGCCGGCGGCCGGGCGATCGGCCTTTCGGGCAAGGATGGCGGGCTCGTCCGCACCAGTCCGCTGCGCCGCCACACCCGCGATCCTGGCAGCGCGATCGAGGCGGCGGTGGACCTCGGCTTCGTCGGGGAGCCGGCGCGGATCGACCGGTCGATCATCGATACGCAGGTCGCGGCGGGCTATATCCCCGTCATCGCCCCGATCGGGCTGGGCGAGGACGGCGCGACCTACAACGTCAACGCCGACACGATGGCGGGCGCGATCGCGGCAGCGCTGGGCGCGGCACGGCTGTTCCTGCTGACCGACGTGCCGGGCGTCCTCGACAAGCAGGGGCAGCTGGTGCGCGAACTCGACGCCAACGGCATTGCGCGACTGAAGCATGAAGGCACGATCACCGGCGGCATGTTGCCCAAGATCGATACCTGCCTCCACGCCGTGGTGGGCGGAGCGGAGGCGGCGGTGATACTCGACGGCCGTGTGCCCCACGCCATGCTGCTGGAAATTTTCACATCGGAAGGCGCCGGCACGCTGGTCCGGCGACCGCCCCGCACCCTGCCCCAACGACCCCAGCACTAACGCTTGATCGAGCGTCGCTCTCACCCCCCCCCAACCCGCCTCAACCGGAGTATTCATGCCCAATCTGCTGCTGATGCTGGTCGGAGTCGCTCAGATCATCCTCAACGTCGTGTGGTGGGTGATCATCATCCAGGCGATCCTCAGCTGGTTGCTGGCGTTCAACGTGCTTTCGCTGGGCAACCCGACGATGGCCGCGATCTGGCAGACGCTCGATCGCATGACCGAGCCGCTCTATCGCCCGATCCGCAAGATCATGCCCGATTTCGGCGCGCTCGACCTGTCGCCGATGGTGGTGCTGGTGCTGCTGATGATCCTCCAGGGACCGGTGTTGGGCGCGCTCGCGCAGGCCGCGATGGGCATGGCGTGAGCGGCGCGCGGATCATTGACGGCAAGGCCGCGGCGGCACGGCTGCGCGAGCGGATCGCGGGCGAGGTCGCGACGTTCCGAACAGCGCACGGCCGCGCTCCCGGCCTCGCGGTCGTGTTGGTCGGCGACGATCCGGCAAGCGCGGTCTATGTTCGCAACAAGGGGCTGGCGACGCGCGAAGCGGGGATGGAGGGGCGCGAACATCGGCTCCCCGCCGATACCGATGAGGCGACGTTGCTGGCGTTGGTCGACCGGCTCAACCGGGATGACAGCGTCGACGGCATCCTCGTCCAGCTGCCGTTGCCGGCTCAGATCGACAGCGCGCGGGTGCTTGCCGCGATCGACCCAACAAAGGACGTCGACGGCTTCCACGTTACCAACGCGGGGCTGCTCGCCACCGGCCAGCGCGCGCTGGTGCCGTGCACCCCGCTCGGTTGCATGATGCTGTTGGAGGACACGCTCGGCTCACTCGCCGGGGCGGAGGCGGTGGTGGTGGGGCGCTCGAACATCGTCGGCAAACCGATGGCGCAGCTGCTGCTCGCTGCCGACGCGACCGTGACGCTCGCGCATAGCCGCACCCGCGACCTTCCGGAGGTCACTCGCCGCGCCGATATCCTCGTCGCCGCGGTCGGCCGGCCAGAGATGATCCGCGGCGATTGGATAAAGCCCGGGGCAACCGTCATCGACGTCGGGATCAACCGCGTGCCCTCTGCCACTCCGGGCAAGACCAAGCTGGTCGGGGACGTCGCCTTTGATGAAGCGGTCGACGTCGCCGGTGCGATCACGCCGGTGCCGGGCGGCGTCGGGCCGATGACCATCGCCTGCCTCCTCGCCAACACGCTGACCGCCGCCCGGGCGCGGATCGGGGCGGCATGATGTTGCGGCTCGTTCCCGCCATCGCCGCGCTCGCGCTGGCGGGCTGCGCCAGCCTGCCGGCGGTGAGCGCTCGAGACGGCGAAGCAGCGACCGACGCGGCGGTCGCGGCCGACCGTGCCTTTGCCGAACGCGCCGCTCGTGAAGGCCAGTGGACCGCGTTCCGCGCGACCGCCACAACCGACGCGGTGATGTTCCTCCCTGAACCTGTTGAGGTCTCCCGCTTCCTCGCGGGCCGTGCCAACCCTCCGGCGAGCGTACGCTGGTGGCCAACCGAAGCTTATGCGAGCTGCGACGGCCGCACCGTCGCCACGCGTGGCGGTGCTGACTGGCCGGGCGGGCAGCACAGCCACTATCTTACCTGGTGGGGCCAACAGCCTGACGGGGCGTGGCGCTGGTCGATGGACACCGGCGCGACCGTCGCGACCGCGCCCGCGGCTGGCCGACGACTCACACGACGCGTGGCGAGCTGCGCGAACCGCTCCGCCATGCCTTCGCCGTTTGCCAACGACCAACGGCACGGCGCCTCCGCCGATGGCACGCTGCGCTGGGCGCTGGAGGGGGATGGGCCGGCTGCGCGCGTGCTGGTGCGGATGTGGGACGGCAGCGCGCTTCAACTCATAGCGGACGTGCCCGTCGCATGAACCAGATCCCGCTTCTCGAGCTGTTCCTGTCGGCGTTCGTCACGCTGTTCGTGGTCATCGACCCACCCGGTTGCGCGCCGATCTACGCCAGCCTCACCACCGGCGCGAGCGATGCGCAGCGGCGTGGAATGGCGATCCGCGCGACGATCATCGCGGGATTGATCCTACTCTTCTTCGCGCTGTTCGGCGAAGCGCTGCTCGCCGCGCTGCACATCGACCTGGACAGCTTCCGCATCGCGGGCGGGATCATGTTGTTCGTCATCGCAATCGACATGGTATTCGAAAAGCGCACCGAACGCCGCGAAAAGCGCGCCGAGGAAATCCGCGCGACACCCGAGGTGGAGGATGTTTCGGTCTTTCCGATGGCCATGCCGATGCTCGCCGGGCCCGGGTCGATCGCCTCGGTGATGCTGCTCGTGGCGCAAAACGATGGGGTGGAGCGTGCCGGCGTCGTGTTCGCAGCGCTCGGCGCGGTGCTTGCGCTCACGCTCCTCGCGCTACTGGCAGCGGGGCCGATCATGCGCGTGCTCGGCGCCAAAACCGAGGCGGTGATAACGCGGCTGCTCGGCGTGCTGCTCGCCGCGCTTGCTGCGCAATTCGTAATCGACGGGTTGAAGGCGAGCTTCGGGCTCGGCTGACCGACAGTTCGAGCGGTAGAACACACAAAGGCTCGCTTTCTGGAGGAAAGCGAGCCTTTGTTGCGTCTGGAAGGATGCGTTAGCCCGAGCGCGAGTCGTTCGTGGTCACCGGCGTGATGCGCACCTCGACACGGCGGTTGCAGCGATAGCCTTCTTCGCTGGTTTCCGCGCACTTCAGCTGCGTTTCACCGTAGCCGCGCGTCGCCATGCGCTCCCACTGCACACCGCGGCTGGCGAGATAGTTCGCCACCGCCTGAGCTCGGCGCTGCGAAAGGCCGAGGTTATAACTCTCCGACCCGCGCGAATCGGTGTGGCCGAGCACGTCGATGGTCGTCGAGGGGTATTCGCGCAGGGTCGTCGCGACCTGATCAAGCGCCGACTGGAAGTTCGGCGACAGGTTGGCGCTGTCATACGCGAACGTCACGTCGCCTGGCATGTTCAGATAAAGGTTATCGCCCTGGCGATCGACCGCAATCCCGCTGCCCGCGGTGCGCTCACGCATCTGGCGCTCCTGGCGGTCCATGTAAGCGCCGACGCCCGCACCGGCCACCGCACCGATACCGGCGCCAAGAATCTTGGCAGTACGGTCGTTACGGCCACCGAGGATGTCACCGAGCAGATACCCGCCGACTGCGCCGATGGCGCCCGTCCAGGCCGGCCGCGCCAGCACTCGGTTGCCCGTGTCGGGATTGGTCACGCAGCCCGCCGTCGCAAGCCCCATCGCGCTCGCCGCGCCGATCAGCGCCGCCTTGCGAAACATGTTCATTGTCAAAGCTCTCCGTTTCGATGCTACGCTTCGTTACGATAGCGTTGCAAATCGCCCTCAGCCCGCACCCAAAACCCCCAACCCCCGCATGGGGTTCCTGTGCGGTCGTTCTGCGGGCCGATTGAGCGGGACGCTTGTGAAAGTGGGCGCGGCTGCGTTAGGACCGCACCGCCCGCGCATCGCCGGGCGTAACCGCGGACCGGATGGAATTGTCGGCGTTTCCCTGGGGCGACCTCGCCATCCTGCTCGCGCTGATCGCGATTAACGGCCTTTTGTCGATGTCCGAGCTGGCGATCGTGTCGGCTCGGAAGCCGCGCCTGGAGGCGATGGCGCGCAAGGGGCGTGGCGGCGCACAGACCGCCATCGACCTCGCCGCCGACCCCGGGCGGTTCCTGTCGACCGTGCAGATCGGCATCACGCTCGTCGGGATCGTCGCGGGTGCCTACTCCGGCGCGAGCTTTCGCGGGCCGGTGAGCGCGATGCTTCAGGCAAGGCTGGGCCTCGACGCGGCCACCGCGGATACCGCGGCGCTGATCGCCGTCATCGGCATCACCACCTACCTCAGCCTCGTCATCGGCGAGTTGGTGCCCAAGCAATTCGCGCTGCGCTCGCCTGAGCCGATCGCGGCGGTCATGGCGCGGCCGATGCGCTGGCTCGCGCGGCTGACCGCGCCGCTGGTCTGGCTGCTCGACGGGTCGAGCGCGCTCATCTTTCGTCTGCTTGGCATGCAGCGCGAGAGCGATTCCAAGGTCACCGCCGAGGAATTGCACATGGTCGTCGCCGAGGCGTCCAAGTCCGGCGTGATCGAGGAGAGCGAGCGCGCGATCATCTCGGGCGTCGTCCGCCTCGCCGACCGCCCGGTGCGCGAGGTGATGACGCCGCGCAAGGAGGTCGAGTGGATCGACCTCAACGCCGACCGCGAGGAGCTCACCCGCCGCCTTGCCGAAGTGCCGCACAGCCGCCTCCCGGTCGGCGACGGCGCGGTGGATCGACTGGTAGGCGTCGTTCAGGCGCGCGACGTCGCGGTGGCGCTGCTTGGCGGCGGCGAGACCGACGTGCCGACGCTGCTGCGCAAGGTGCCGGTGGTACCCGAACAGCTCGACGCGATGGACGCGCTCGCCCGGCTTCACGCAAGCGAGGTGCCGATGCTATTCGTCCACGACGAATATGGCCATTTCGAAGGGCTGGTGACGCCCAGCGACCTCATCGCCGCGATCAGCGGCGTGCAGGCGATGACGGCGGACGACGGCGCCGACCCCGACTTCGTCGCGCGCGAGGACGGCTCGCTGCTGGTGTCGGGCTCGGCGAGTGCCGACGCGCTGGCCGAACGCATCGGCCTCGATCTGCCGGAGGACCGCGACTATGCGACCGCCGCCGGGCTCGCGCTCGCGGTGCTGCGCCACCTGCCCGCGGTTGGCGAGCGGTTCGATTACGAAGGCTGGCGCTTCGAAGTGGTCGACCTTGACGGACGCAAGATCGACAAGCTGATCGTCTCTCCGCTCTAGGCGGCAGGCACGGGCGCGAGCAGAGCCTCCACCGCCTCAACGAAGCGCATCACCGAAATCGGCTTAGAGACGTAGCCCTCCGCCCCTGCCTCGCGGATTCGCGCTTCGTCATCGCGCGCGGCGTACGCCGTCACCGCGAGGATCGGTGCCGAGGCGAGCGCGCTGTTGGCCTTCATCGCCTTGATGAGGTCCAGCCCGGACACGTGCGGCAGCTGGATATCCATGATCGTCAGGTGCGGCCGGAACTCCCCCGCCACCGCCAGCGCATCGCGTCCGTCGCTGACCGCGCGCGTTTCGAAGCCGTGGACGCGCAGCAGGTCGCAGAACAACCGCAGGTTGAGCTCATTGTCCTCGACCACCAAAACGCGTCGCGGCTGGTCCATGCGCCTCGCCCCAGATCGGCGTGTGCAGGTGTCCCGCGCCGCCCTTGTCTCGCTGCGGTGCATAGGCCAAGGCGGCGCTTGCCCGCAATGACCGACGCAAACGCCGCCCACCCCTCGTCCCCGAACACGGAGCGCGACGCGCTTCGGTCTGCGCTGCTGCTCGACGCGCTGAGCTGGATTTTGCGCAACGACAATCGGCGCGCGCGTTTCCTCGACCTCACCGGCCTCGATGGCGATGCGCTGCGGACCATGGTCGGCACCCCCGCGCTCGACGATGCGGTGCTGCGTTTCCTCGAGGGGCATGAGGCGGACTTTATCGCATGCGCCCAGGCGCTCGGGCACAACGCCGGCAGCTTTGCCGCGTTGGTGCGGAGCGCCCCACGATGAGCGCGCGACCGCTGATCGTCACCGATTGCGACGAGGTGCTGTTGCACATGGTGGTCCCGTTTGGCGCATGGCTCGCCGACGATCACGACATCCTCTTCCGCATGGAGGACGCGAGCTTCGGCAACGCACTCAAGCGTCGCAGCTGCGGCACCCCGCTCGAGGCGGCGGAGGTATGGCCGTTGCTCGACAGCTTCTTCACGCACGAGATGCACCGCCAGCGCCCCATCGAGGGCGCGCTTCCAGCCTTGCTCCGTCTCGCGCACGATGCCGACGTCGTCGTGCTGACCAACGTCGGGCCAGACCATCAGCAGCGCCGGGTCGAACAGCTGCAGGCGCTTGGCGTCGACCTCCCCGTCATCGGCAGCCGTGGGCCAAAGGGGCCGCGTGTGGCGGAGCTGATCGCGCAGTATCGCCCGAGCGTGGCGCTGTTCATCGACGACCTGCCGCAGCATCACGCGAGCGTCGCCGAACATGCGCCCGACTGCTGGCGGCTGCACATGGTGGGGGAGCCCGCCATCGCCGACAAGCTGCCCCCAGCGCCGCACGCTCACGCGCGCATCGATCATTGGCGCGATGCCGGACGCTGGATCGCGGCGCGGCTCGGCCTCCCCGCCCCCATTCTCGAACAGGAGCCTGCGTAAGCCATGTCCGACACGCCCGATGCCCGTCTCGCCCAGCTCGGCTTGACGCTGCCCCCCGCGATGGCGCCGATCGCCTCCTATGTGCCGACGGTGGAGCATGGCGGAATGCTCTACATTTCGGGTCAGATCAGCTTTGCCGATGGTGAGGTGATGACCGGGCGGCTTGGCGATACGCTCGACGTCGAAGGCGCGCGGCGCGCGGCGGAGGCATGCGGCCTCGCGCTGCTGGCGCAGATGAAGGCGGCGCTCGGCTCGCTCGATCGCGTGGCGCAAGTGGTCAAGCTGGGCGGGTTCGTTACGTCCGCTCCCGATGCAACCGATCAGCCTGCGGTGATCAACGGCGCGTCGGATCTGATGGTCGCGGTGTTCGGTGATGCCGGCAAGCACGCGCGCGCCGCGGTCGGCGTCCCCGCCCTCCCGCGCGGGGCGGCGGTGGAGGTCGACGCGATCGTCGCGGTGAAGCCGGCCTGATCCGAGGGTCGCACGAAGCGAGCGCGATCGTTTCGTCTGCAACTTGCCAAGCGCCCGCGCTGCGATAAAGGCGCGGGCCATGAATAGCGCCACTGACCTCAGCCCACCGTCCGCTCCTGCGCGTCCCGCCAACGCGGCCCCGGTGCCAAAGCCCTGGGTGATGGGCATCGCCCCCTATGTCGCCGGGCGCGCGGCAGGCGATGATGGACGGCCGCTGACCAAGCTCTCCGCCAACGAAAATCCGCTCGGGCAAAGCCCCGCCGCGCGAGAGGCGCTGATCGCTGCGGCCGACATGCGCCGCTATCCCGACCCCGCGGCGCACGCGCTGCGCGAGGCGCTGGCGGACGCAAATGGGATCGAGGCGGACCGCATCATCTGCGGCACCGGCTCCGACGACGTTCTGCATCTGGTCGCGGGCGCTTTCGCGGGGTCGGGGGACGAGGTGATTTACGTCCGCTACGGGTTCGCGGTCTACGATATCGCTACCCGCCGCGTCGGCGCGACTCCCGTGGTCGTCCCCGACAAGGACTATGGCACCGACGTCGATGCGATCATCGCCGCGCTGACCCCGCGCACGCGCATGATCTACGTCGCCAACCCCAACAACCCGACCGGCACGCTCGCCAGCCGCGCGGAGATGCAGCGGCTGCACGCCGCGATCCCGGCTGACTGCCTGCTTGTGATCGATCAGGCCTACGCGGAGTATCTGACGCCCGAAGAGGACGACGGCATGTTCGAGCTCGCCAAGCGCGAGCCCAATGTGCTGGTCACACGGACTTTCTCGAAAATCTACGGCCTCGCGGCGGAGCGAATCGGCTGGGCCTATGGTCCCGCCGCAGTGATCGAGGCGATGCACCGCATCCGCGCACCGTTCAACGTCACCCATGCCGGGCAAATGGCGGCAGTGGCCGCGGTACGCGACACGGACTTCGTCGAGCAAAGCCGCGCGCACAATGCGCAATGGCGCGCCTGGTTCGCACGGGAGGTCGAAGCGCTCGGCAACCACGGCTTGCGCGTCGTGCCGTCCGCGGCGAACTTCCTCCTCATCACCTTCGAAGGCGCCGTCACCGCCGAGCAGGCGTACAAGGCGCTGATGGCGCACGGCTACATCGTGCGCTGGCTCCCCGGCATGGGTCTCGGCCACGCGCTGCGCATCACCATCGGCAACGAACAGGAAACTCGCGGCATCGCGGCGGCGCTGCGGCAGATCGTCGAGGGCACTGGGTGATGCGCCCGTCGTAGCGCTCAGCCGGCGCGGTTGAGTGCGTTGATCGCGGCGTGTGCGCGCGCCTCCGCCTCCTCGCGCGGGAGGCCCGCAGGGATCGGCTCGCCGACGCGATAGGTGATCGTGCCGGGAAGCCGCTTCCAGCCGTCGCGCAACCGCCCGCTGTTCACCGCCACCGGCACCACCGGTTCCCCGATCATGCGGTAAAGCCCGGCAAAGCCGCTCTTGAGCGGCGGGCTATCGCCATGCGGAACACGCGTCCCTTCGGGCAGCAGCATCAGCGATCGTCCCTCCGCCAGCGCCGCCTTCGCCGCCTTGCGCATCGCGCGCAGCGCGGAAGCGCCAGCGTCGCGCTCCACCGGGATCAGGCCGTAGCGGCGCGCGAGCGGGCCCCACAGCGGTATGCGAAACAGCTCGGCCTTGGTGAAGACTGCGGCACCGTCGAACATCCAGGGGATCTCGATCGTCTCGAACATCGCCTCGTGCTTCATGATGTAGAAGCCGGTTGTGCGGGTCGACCCTTCGACCACCACCCGCTGACCCAGCAGCACCTCTGCGCACCAGCGGTGAAAGCGACCCCAGGCGCGGATGCACGCGACCATTGCGCCTCGCCCGATCAACGCGCCCACCCCCGTTGCGAGCACGATCAGCACCGTGCCGGGATAGAATATGAGCGTCCACAATATCGTTCGCGCAGCCGCCATCTGCCCCCTCAAAGCCCCAGAAGCGCGCCCATCCGGCGCAGCAAATACTTATGATATTCCACCCACAGCGTCCGCAGCGATGGGCGCGAGGGCACGGCGTCGGTGATGACGATGATATTGTCGGGCAGCAGTCGCTCCACTTCCCATCGCGCGCGCGGCATGTGCCAGTCGGTGGTTACCAGCCGCACCGAACGATAGCCGTTGCGTCGTACCCACTGCGCAATCTCCGTTCCGTTGGAGCGCGTGTCGACGGCTTCGCGCCCCAAGGTCACGCAACAATCGAACACTGCGGGCGGACGGCGGTAGGTCGCCGCCAGCTCCGCTCGCTTCACCTGCGGATCGACGCCCGAGATCAGCAATCGCCGCGCCTGCCCATCCGCTAGCAGGCCAAGCGCTCGGTCGATCCGCCCGGGCCCACCGGTGAAAGCGACGATCGCATCGGTGCGATAGGCGCCCATCGGTTGCGGCAGCCACATCGCGAAATAAACGAAGCCCAGCAGCCACGCGAGCAGAAGCAGCAACAATGCGCGGCGGATCATGGCATGCCTCGCAATTCGCGCAGCACCGCCTGTCGCGCCGCCAGCGCACCTGCGACGGCGATCAGCAGTGGCGGGATCGCGAGCGAGAACCAGCGCCACGTCAGCGCGCTCTCACCCCCGAGCGCGAGGCCGCCCGCACTCGCTTCGAACAAGGGTTGCAGCGCGAGCAGCAGCAAGAGCGCGATCGCCGTTCCCGCGAGCACTCCGGCGCCGATCGCGTCCATCACCGCGCGGGTGAACAGCCGAGCGACCTGCACGTCGGTCGCGCCGACCAGGTGTAGGGTCGCAATGGTCTGGCGTTCGCGCGCGAGCACGCCGCGCACGCTCAGCGCGCTGGTCGCAGCCGCCGCGCCGACAAGCGCCAGCGCGGTGAGCGCAGCGCCAACACCAATCGCGCGCATCAGCCCGGCCACCGGCCCGAGCCAGGTCGCGGCCGGGGTCAGCCGGGCGGCGGGCACCGCCTGCACCAACGCGGCGCTAATGGCCTCCGCGCGCGCTCCGGGCGCCATCTCGACGTCGATCAGCGAGGGCAGCGTGACGTCGCCCAGCGTTTCGACTCCGCCGAGCCAGCGCGTGACAAGCGCGGCGCTTTCGCGCTCCGCTACCGCGGTCACGCGCCGCACCCCGGGCGCCGAGGACAGCGCGGCAACCGCGCGCTGCACGTCCGCGGCGCGGCTCTCGCGCGGACCCGTCAGCTGCACACTCGCCCGCTGCGCCACCCCGCTGTCGAGCGCAAAGGCGGCAGGGGTCAGCGCCAGCGCCGCCGCGGTTGCCAGCAGTGCGAGCAACGTCGCCAGTGCCACCAACGCCGCGAGCGCGCTCGTGCGGCGGACCGGCGGGATCAGCGGCGCGGCGCTCACGACGGACGCTCGCGTGGGGGGTAGCGCAGCATGCCCGTCGGATCGGCGAGCCGCCCGGCGTGCAGGCGCATCATCTGCGCGCCCGCGACGCGGTTCATCAGGTGGACGTCGTGCGTCGCCACAACCACCGTCGTGCCGAGCCGATTAAGCCCCTCGAACAGCTGGAGCAGGCGCACCGCCATTTCCGGATCCACGTTGCCGGTCGGCTCGTCGGCAACCAGCAGCTCGGGTCGCGCGATCACCGCCCGGGCGATGCCGACGCGCTGCGCCTCCCCGCCCGACAGCATCGCAGGCGTGGCGTCGGCGCGTTCGGACAGTCCCACCCAGTCGAGCATTTCTCGCACCGGCTCGACCAGGTCCGCCTCCGACAGCCCGGCGATGCGTAGCGGAAGCGCGACGTTGTCGAACGCGGAGAGGTGCGGGATCAGGCGGAAATCCTGAAACACCACGCCGATGCGACGACGAAAGCCCGGCAGGCGGTCGAGGGGTAGCGCCGCCATTTCCTCCCCGAACATCGTCAGCGACCCCTGCGCAGGCCGCAGCGCGAGGTAGAGCAGTTTTAGCAGCGTCGTTTTGCCAGCGCCCGAGGGCCCCGCCACGAAATAAAAACCGCCCCGCAGGAGCGAGAAATTGAGGTCGTCGAGCACCGGCCGCGCGGGGTCATAGGCGTGGCTCACGGCTTCGAAGCGCACCAGCGGCTCGGTCATGGCGCGCGGAACCTTCCGCCTTCCCTCCGGTCGAGCTCCGCGCCCCAGTGGCGCCGCTCGTCGCCGATGGTCATGCCCGCTCGCGCCAATGCGTTCAAGCGCGGCCAACGTGGTCTTCGCATCGACCACGCTTGCGCTCGATTCGCGCTTGTTGTGTAGAGGGATGCGATGATCCTCAGCTGCCCCGCGTGCGCCACCCGCTATGCCGTCCCCGATCGGGCGATCGGTGCCAATGGCCGTTCGGTGCGCTGCGCCGCTTGCGGGCACAAATGGTTCCAGCCCCCCGCGCCGGACGCGGAGGTGGAGCGGCCGCCTGAGCCCGCGCCCATTTCGGTCGAGGCGCCAGCGCCAGCACCAGCGCCTCCACCCACGCCGCCCGTGCCGGAGATGGCTCCCGAGCCGCCGCCACCACCGCCGCCGCCGCCGATCGACTACGACAGCCTGCCCCCGCCCCCGATTGGCGCGAAACCACGGCGCAATCCCGCCCGGTTGTGGACCATCGCCGCGGTGAGCTTTGCGACGTTGATGGGCGCAGGCGCGGTTTACGTGGCCAACGAAGGGCTGCCGCCCGCGCTGCGCGACGCATTCGACTTCGCCGGCGCCGGCGAACCCGATCTCGCGATCGAGCTTCCCGTCGGCGAGCAGGACCATCGCACGCTTCCGAATGGCACCATCTACTTCGCGGTGCGCGGGACAGTGGTGAACCCGACCGACCGAGTGCAGGCGATTCCGCCGATCCAGGCCGAGCTGCGCGACGACAGTGGCGCGGTGATCTACAGCTGGGTGATCCGCCCACCCAAGCGGCAGATCGGTCCGGGCGAGCGCGTCCCCTTCTCCGAAGCGCGCACGGACATCCCGCGTCGCGCGACGATGCTCACGACCAGCTGGGCTTCGCCCCGCTGAGCGCCGACGCGCGCGTCACCCAGATCATCCGCACGGCGTAGAGCAGCGCCGCCGCCACCATCCCCGCGACCGACGCGATGACCAGCCCCTGCGGTCCCCATCCGCGCGTAATCAGCCACCACCCGCCCACGCCGCTGACGCCGAAAAAGGCGACGATGCTCAGCACGCCGGCCACCACTTGGTCGCCAAGTGAGCGCAGTGCGAATTGCAGCACCGCCTGCGCGCCGTCGAACAGGATGAAGGGCGCCCACAGCACGAGCATCGTGGTCGCCAAGGCGTGCACGGCGGGGCTCGCCGGGTAGAGCGCAACGATCCAAGGCCCGGCGAGCACATAGAGCGTGGCAATCGCCGCCATGCCGACCCCGGCCATCGCCAGCGCCACACGCACGCGTGGGCGGGCGAGCTCGGGGCGGCCTTCGCCCACCGCATTGCCGACGCGCACACCCGCAGCGGAGGCGAAGCCCAGCGCGACGGCAAAGCTCAGATTGTGGAGCGTGAAAACCATCTGAAACGCGTGTGCCGCGCCGTTGCCGAGCTGCGTCGACAGCACGATCAGCCACGAGAAGCCCGCCAACTCCAGCCCCGATGCGAGCGAGGGCATCGCGCCGAATCGTACCAGCGACCACACGCCTGCCCACCGCTCGCGCCAGCTTCGCAGAGCCAGCGCGCGCACGCCGCGCTCGCGGGCGTCGGGGACGGTCCACACCGCGAAAAGCATGGCGATGCTCGCGACCATCAGGCTGACCAGCGTCGCCGCCGCCGCGCCCACTGCACCCCAGCGCGGGAAGCCGAGCGCGCCGGTCGCCCAAGCCCAGGCGAGCACCGCGTTGAGCGGCAGCGACACGCCGACGTTGACCAGCGCCACGCGTCGCGGGCGGCTCACCCCTTCGAGGAAATTGGCGCCGGCGATGAGGATCAATTGGAAGGGCATCGCCAGCGCCATCAACCGGATTACCGCGGCGGAGGTCGGGATAAGCTCCCCCGCGACCCCGATCGCACGCAGCATGGCTTCGGCGAACAGGAAATACGGTAGCGCCCCCACCAGCGCGAGCACGGCGGCGAGCAGCACACCGTCCTGCAAGGTCCGCCCCGTCGCCGCGCGGTCGCCCGCCCCGTCGGCTTGCGCCGCAAAGACCAACACCCCGCTCATCATCCCGATCAGAACCATGATGACGACGTAGGTCAGCGAACGGCTCGCGCCGAACGCGGCGGCTTCAAAGGTGCTGACCGCGCCGACGACCGCGATGTCGATGATATGCAGCAGCGTCCAGTTGAGACTCGCCAGCATCACCGGCCAGGCAAGCGCCAGCGTATGGCGGCTCTCGGCGCGCCAGTTAGCGGGGGTGGAGGCGCGCGTCATCTCGTTTGGCCTAGCCGCACCCGATGTGCTTCGCCAGCGCGCTTGCGGTGCCCCCAGCGCTTTGCTAAGCGCTCGCGCCTGCCGCCGCCCGACCGGGTCGCAGCGGCATATCCTGGTCTCGCGGTCGTGGCGGAATTGGTAGACGCGCAACGTTGAGGTCGTTGTGGGCGAAAGCCCGTGGAAGTTCGAGTCTTCTCGACCGCACCAGGATCTATCCGATAGCTCAGGGCCGCAGCGCGGGCGCTGCTGCGGCGCCGCTGTCTGGCGGCGGCGGCGCGCCCCGCGCGATCAGTGCCGCATCGCGCCGCTCGACCACCACCACGCCCAACCGCACCGAGCTCGCCGCGCGACCGATGTCGGCGCGTTGCGGCGTGACGAGCGAAAGGTTCTCAGGGGCGGCGATCCGCAGGGAATAGCGGCCGTAGGACACGCTTTCGAACAGGAACATCCCGTCTTCATCGACGCTGGTGCGCGATGCGACGCGGCCGTCCGGGCCCACCAACTCAAGCGTCGCACTGCTCACCGCGACCCCGCCCGAATCGCGCAACCACCCCTCCACCTCGCCGGTCGGAACCAGCGGAATGCTGAGCCGGGTGAGCACGGCAGGCCGTGCAACGACCAGCGTGCTGCTCGCCCGGGGACGGAGCGTGGGGCTGGGAAGCGTCGCCTCGTCGATACGCACCGCGTTGGCGGTATAGGGCGCGAGGCCGTCGATCAGCGCCTCGCCGGCGGCGTTGGTGGTGCTGACCTGCCCGCCTGCGGAGACCAGCTCGACCCCCGCCGCAGCCGCCTCCCCTGCGTCACGGCGACCGTTAGCATTGTCGTCGATGAACAGCTCCGCCATTGCCGCGCCTTGGCTGGCGAGCCGGTTGCGTTCGAAGCGCACGCCTCCGTGGATCGGGTCGGGCCCGATCGAGGTCGACAGCGCGACCCCTGCTGCGAGTCCCCCGCCCTGCGCCAGTTCAACCGTGCCACTCAACGCGAACCGGCGGAAGCGGTGCTGGTACCCCACGCCCAGCCGCCAGCGCGCGTCGTAGGAAAGCTGCGCGCGCAGCTCGCCCTGCTCGGACACCGCCCATTCGGCGACGGTGGAGAAGCTCGGCCGGCGCGGCATGACGCCTTGCGGGCCAACCGGCACCACCGCTTCGCCGCGCACCGCCCAGCGCCCCGAACGCCAGTTGGCGAGCGCCACCAGCTCCGTCGCGCTCTGCTTGAGCGAAGGCTGTCCGAGCGCAGTCAGCACCCGCCCGTCGCTCCACCGCACCTGACCGCCGAACGACAGTTTGCGCCAAGTGCCTGATACGCCGGCATTTAGCGACCGCCATTGCTGGCCGTCGATGTGGCGTCGCCACTCGCCCTCCAGCGTTACCGGCAGCACCGCTCCACCGATGCGCGGTGAAAATTGGAACGAGGCGCGGTGCGCAAAGCGCAGCGGCACACCGTCGCGCCCGAAGCGATACGTGCCCCAGGCGTGCAAGGACTGGAAGTTGAAGTAGACGCTTGAGCCCAACGAGCCCGTCCAGTTCAGCCGAGCCGCCTGCCCCTCCGGCTGCCACGCCAACGCCACTTCCCCCAAAGTCGAGCCGAATCCGCGTCGCAGCGCCGCTTCCGCATTCCACCGCCGCGTCGTGCCGTCGCTCAGATTGGCGATCCACATCCCCGCCGAGGTGCGCTGGTCGATCCCATATTCGAGCCCCGCTCCAAATCGCCAGCCGAGGCCCCGCGATCGCGGGACACGCGATGCTTGCCCGGCGAACTCGATCAGATCACGACCTTCGTCGATCGCCGCGAGCCAGTAATGAAGCTGTCCTGCCGGTACCGCACTGCCGTCGATATTGTAGGTCTCGATGCGATTGCGCTGCTGCCCTTGCGGCCCATACCCCACGATCTCGAAGCGATTCACTCCAAACAGCAGCCGGACATCCTCGAACAGGTAGCGACCGTTGGCACCAACGCTGTCCGCCGCGATCAGCTGGCCGTTGCGATAGAGTTCCACGTCCCACCCCGCCGGGAGATCGCCCTCGAAGCGTGTGCGGTCGAAGCTGTCCGGCGCGTTCGGTGGGCGGTTGGTCACCACCGCGCCCCGCCCGCTCCCCAGCGAACCTCCAATCGGAGACGCGTATCCGACCACGTCTCCCGCCGCCGCATAGGTCGCGCGGAGGGGGCCCAGCAGCTTCGCATCCGGATCCTGGCGATAGGCGCGCATGCGCAGGCTGCCGGGCGCTCCTTGCGGAGTAGAGGCGAGGCGGGCGTCGACCGATGCGCCGAGGAATTCCCCGCTTGCGAAGATCTCCCAGTTGAGCCGACGCTCGGCGCGCAGGACGCCGGCGCCATCGCGCTGACGACTGAAGCCAAGCTGCACGTCGACGTCCGCCGACGGCAGACGGAGCGCGCGGTAGGGTTCAATCTGCCGTGGCAGTGTCGCGACATTGGCGGCCGCCGACGCCGCCCCGCGCACCCGCGCTGCACGCTGCCGTCGCTCGATCGCCGCCTCGAACGGGAGCGGCGTGTCCGACCGCAGCACCAGCGCCGCCTCGCCCGAATTGGGGGTGAGCCGGACCCCCAACCATTCGCCGAGCCGCATCGGATCGACACACCACCCCTCCGCCACGTCGATGATGTCGGTCGCGGCCAGCCGTTGGCGGTTGCTCGCGATGGTCACCTCACCCGCGTCACGGTCGATCACCAGCTGGCGCCGCTCGTCGAAGGCCCATCCGGTTGCGCGGCGCAACTGGGTGTCGACGCGGATCGGCACGTCGAGCGCGAGCGTCACGTCGGCCATCACCACGCAGACGCGATCCTCACCGACGTAACCGCGCACGCCTTCGCCGACCCGGAGCCGCTGGGTGCGAAGCTCGAACAGAAATTGCTCGTCCGCGCTGGGCACCCACGCGGCCGCCGCAGGAGCCGCCGACGGGCCCGCAGGCGCCGACGCGTGCGCGGCCTGACCGGCGCCGAACAGCGTCAGCCACAGCAGCAGCGGTTGGAGCCACCGCCTGATCATCGTAGGAGCGACCTGGTCCGTCGCGAGAGGGGGGTGAGTTCAGCTCAACTCAGCGCAACGTCGCCGTCGTCTCCGCCAGCGTCACTCCGCCGCTGTCGCCATCGGCGATGTACCTCACCACGACTGGCCCGCGCAGTGCCGACTCCTGTTCCGGCGTGAGCGGGATGGTCACGTTGCGCTGCGCAACTTCGGTATACACCGAAAGGCCTCGGAATTGCATTAGCGGGGTCGCAGCGCCCGGCCGTGACACGGTGATGTCGCCAAAGACAGAGCGGTTGCCCGTCCGCCCCAACTCAAGACGAAAGGTCGGCTGCTGCCCGATGCGTTCCAGACGCGCATTGGCAATGGTGGCTTGCGCGTCAAGCGGGCCACGTCGCACGATCAGCGGGATGGTGATGCCGTAGATCGGCCGCAACGCAATCGACACGCCGCGCGAGTTACCGGCGGCTGTCGGGGCAGCGGGCGCACTCGCGTCGGTCGGAGCCGGTGTCGGTGCGGCCGGTGCCTCGCTCGGCACCGCGCGAAACAGCAGATGCGCGCGATATTCGCCGTTGGCGAGCTCCGGCGGCGGCCTCAAGCCCACGCGCACCGTCTGCGGTTGATTGGGCTCCAGCCGGACGCGGCGCGGGGTGACCACCGCCATGTCGAGCATTGCGCGTTCCTGCGGGGTGGCGGCGGCGGGATCCACCTCCGCCAGGTCGCCATTGGGCTGCATCCGCCGAAGCTCGACCGACACGCGATAGACGGCGGGTTCGGCGCCGATGTTGCTCAGCACCACTTCCGCGCCGCGCTGTCCGTCGAGCACGATTCGCGTCGGCGCGACAAGCAGATCGCCCGCCGCCAGCGCCGACGTTCCGACGCTCATCGTGACGACCGCCGCAGCGGCAAGTCCCGCGCGGCGAACAATGATGTTCCAACTCATGATCTGGTCCACTCCATCTCTGCGCGCCTCGCCGGTCCGAAGCGGTGCGCTGCATCGCGGGGAACCTAAGAAAAGATGGTTGAGAGACCGCTAACCAGCCGCGTCAGGCGGAGACGAAAAAGCCGCCCTCCCCCGCGGCGGGGGGAGGGCGGCGCCTATTTCGAACCGGCGAACTGCCGGCGCGAGCTCCGATCAGTAATTGACGGTGACCGTGTAGCTGCCGGTGTAGTTGCCGTCGGCCTGGCCGCCGTTGACGGTCAGAACGCCGCCGACGTTGAAGGTCCCGGAGCCGTTGTTGTCGAGCGTAAGCGAACTGCCCGACAGGCTGTTGCTCAGCACGGCGTTCATCGTGCCGCCCGAACCGTTCTTGAGTTCGAGCGAAGTCGCGGAAAAGGTCACCGAAACCGTGGCGCCCTTCGAGCCGGTGACGGTAAACGCGCCAGCGCGATAGACATCGCTGGCGGTGCCGCAGGTGAGCCCGGTGCAGGTGCGAGTGCCGTTGTTGGCGACCGTGACGGTGCCCCCGTCCGAGTCGGCGAGGATCGTGCCGAACTCGAGCGTGTTGTTCTCGATCACGCTAACGGCGGTCATGATGCGGGCATTGGCGGTACCCGTGGTCTGCGCGGCCGAAGCAGCCGTCGAACCGAAGGCGAGGCCAGCGAGAAGAGCGGCGCCGGCGGCGCGCGAAAATAGCTTGTGCATGGTTTGGTCCCTGTCGAATTCGTCGGCGATGACCGGCGACAGGACAGCGTTTAGTTAGCGGCAGTTGGCGGACCGTCATTGACCATGGTTAATGGCGTCTTAGGTCGTAAGCCATTGCTGCGCCGTTAGATTTGCTCGCCGCTCAATCGCTGGCAAAGCATGTCCAGCTGGTCGAGCGTGCCATATTGCACGGTCAATAGACCGCGACCCGACGCGTCGTGATCGATCTGGACGTTCAAGCCGAGCAGGTCGGTGAGGTGCGACTCGAGCGAGGCGAGATCCGGATTGCGCGCTGATGAAGACATCGAGCCGCTGTGGCCGACCGGGCCACGTCCGTTGCGTTTCTGTCGACTCGCGCGCGCCAGCGCCTCGACCTTGCGGGCCGAGAGACCCTTGTCGACCACCGCCCGTGCAATCTCTTCTGCGTCATCGAGCCCGATGAGCGCGCGCGCGTGGCCCATACCGAGGTCGCCGTTGGCCACCATCGTCCGCACCGATTCGGGAAGTTCGAGAAGGCGCAGCAGGTTGGCGATGTGGCTGCGCGACTTGCCCGTCATGCGCGCGATGCTGTCCTGACTGTGACCTAGTCGCCCGCGCAACCGGTCATAGGCCTCCGCCTCCTCGATCGCGTTAAGGTCGGCGCGCTGAATATTCTCGATTAGGGCAATGGCGAAGGTGTCGGTGTCGTCGAGCTCGCGGACGATCGCCGGCAAGTGGGTCAGGCTCGCACGTTGCGAAGCCCGCCATCGCCGCTCGCCCGCGACCAGCTGGTAACGCCCTCCCGGGAGCGGTCGAACGAGCACCGGCTGCACCACGCCGCGCGCCGCGATCGAATCGGCAAGCTCGTTGAGCGCAGTCTCGTCGAACGTGCGCCGCGGCTGGTCGGGGTGCGGCTCGATCAGCTCGATCGCGATCATCGCCAGCCCGTCACGCGACGGCGCACCACTCCCGCGCACTGGCGTTTCGACCGAAAGGTCGCCGAGCAGCGCCGAAAGTCCGCGGCCGAGCCCGCTTGGCTTGGACCGGGCAGCGGCTGCGTGAACGGGTGCCGCCGACGCTCTCAGTCCTGCACCATCGGCTCCCAGTGGTTCCCCCTCGCCGCTCATGCCGCCGCCCTCAACCGCGGCAGTCGGTCGATGACCTCGCTCGCGAGCGCCATGTAGGCTATCGATCCCGAGCATCGGTGGTCGTAGATGAGCGCGGGAACGCCGTGGCTGGGCGCTTCGGACAGGCGCACGTTGCGCGGGATCACGCTTTCGAAAACGACCGAGCCGAGGCATTCGCGAACGTCGTCGGAAACCTGATCAGTGAGCCGGTTGCGACGGTCATACATGGTCAGCACCACGCCCAGAATCGACAGCGATGGATTGAACCGCGCGCGGATACGTTCGACCGTTTGCAAGAGTTGCGACAAGCCTTCGAGCGCGAAAAACTCGCACTGCAACGGCACGAGCAGCGCATCCGCTGCGATCATGGCGTTGAGCGTCAACAGCCCCAGCGAAGGCGGGCAATCGATCAGCATTATGTCCCATCGGCCTGCCGGCGCGCGATCCAGCGCCTGGCTCAGCCGGTGCGTGCGGTCATCAAGACCGACAAGCTCGATTTCCGCCCCGGACAGGTCTTGCGTCGCGGGGACCAGCTCCAGACGCGGCACCGAGGTGGCGATCGCGGCATCGGCTACGCCGTCCGCATCAGTCAGCACATCGTAGCTGGTACGGGTCCGCCGCGCGGATGCGATGCCCAACCCCGTCGATGCGTTACCCTGAGGGTCGAGATCGATGACCAACACACGCCATCCGCTGGCGGCTAACGCGGTGGCAAGGTTGATGGCGGTCGTGGTCTTACCCACACCGCCCTTCTGATTTGCCACCGCGATTCGAATCACATCACCCTCCGCTCGACGGTCGCCCAACCAGAATTCGCGCCTCGTCCGACGTGAGACTGTGTTCCACGTGGAACATTCTCGCGCGCCGGGGGCCGAGCTCTTCCAGTTCCTTTACCCAATTTCGACCGCGATGCAGCAGCCAAAGCGTGTCGGAATGCGCAAAGCGTCCGCCCAACCGAAGTATTGTCGCAATATCGGACAGTGCGCGCGCGGAAATGACGTCCACCTTTTGCAAAGCAGCATTTTCAGCGCGGCTCTCCTCGACCCGCACATGGTTGAGGCCAAGCGTCTCGGCCGAATGGCGGAGAAACACGCAACGTTGCTTTCGCGGTTCCACCAGGGTGACCTGCCACTGCGGCCTAAGCGCGGCCATCACGAGCCCTGGCAGGCCCGGTCCACTTCCCAGGTCGAGCCAGCTCAGACGGTCCCCATCCGCGAATCGGAGCAGCTGCGCACTGTCCAGAATGTGGCGGCCCCAAAGTTCGGCCTCACTCGCGCGGGAGATCAGATTCTGCTCGCGGTTGGCCGCAAGCAGCAGCTCGACAAAACGATCCATCCGCGCGGCTGCCTCGCCGTCCTGACCGAAACCGATGGCGAGCGCGCGCGCCTCTTCCTCGCCGATCATGCGGTCTTCCGACGCACGTGCATCAACAGTGCGGTCAGCGCCGTCGGGCTGACGCCCGCGATCCGCCCGGCTTCCGCCAAGGTGCTGGGGCGCGCGCGAGACAGACGTTCGACCATCTCATTCGAGAGGCCGGGTACCTCGCCGAACGACAGGTCGGCCGGGATTGCGATGGCTTCATTCGCGGCAAGCGCGCGCCGCTCCGCTGCCAGTCGCGCGACATATGGCGCGTAGCGGTGGTCCTCGAGCGCCTCGTGCCAGATTACCGCGTCGATGCCCGCATCATCGCGAACCGCTTCGCCGTGCGGCCGCAATCTCTCCTCATTGCCGAGCCAGTTTCCGAGCGCACGCGGGCCCCCGTCGCCAGGCCGCGTGAGACCGTGCGCGAGCAATGTGGATGCGGGAACCGGGGCGTCGAGCAGCCCTGCGGCGCGCTCACGCTGTTCGGCGCGGCGTTCCATCGCCGCTACGCGACCATTCGACAGCAGCCCTGCCCCCTGCGCCAGCGCGCCCAGCCGTGCCTCAGCATTGTCTGATCTAAGTCGCAGCCGATGCTCGGCGCGGGCAGTCAGCATCCGATAGGGTTCGCTGATGCCCTGGAGGACGAGATCGTCGACCATGACGCCGATGTAGGAGCTCCAGCGGTCGAGCAGAAAGGGCGACCTCCCCAGGCAGGCGAGCGCCGCGTTCGCGCCCGCCACCAATCCCTGCGCCGCCGCCTCTTCATATCCCGTCGTGCCGTTGACTTGGCCCGCCAGGAACAGCCCCTCGATCTGCCGCAGCGCCAGACGATGATCGAGGTCGCGCGGGTCGATGATGTCATATTCGACCGCGTAACCCGGGGCCGTTATCGTCGCCCGCTCGAGCCCCGGAATGCTCGTGACGATGGCTTCCTGGCTCACTGTCGAGAGCGAGGTCGAAAGCCCGTTTGGGTAGACTGTCGCGTCCGACAGTCCCTCCGGCTCGAGGAAAACCTGATGCCCGTCGCGGTCGCCGAAGCGGTGCACCTTGTCCTCGATCGAGGGACAATAGCGCGGGCCGAGCCCCTCGATGTCGCCCGACAGCAACGGTGATTCGGCGAGGCCCGCGCGCACATAATCGTGGGTGCGCTCGGTGGTTCGGGTGATAGCGCAAGCAAGCTGAAGCGGCTGGCGACGCTTGGTATGCAGTGACAGCGTCCAGCCGCCATCGTCGCTCGGTTGAGGCAGAAGCGCACCCCAGTCGATGCTGCGCCCGTCGAGCCTGGGCGGTGTCCCCGTCTTGAGGCGACCGAACGTCAGGCCCAAATCGCGGAGCTGATCGGCGAGGCGCGAGGCCGCGCGCTCACCCAGTCGTCCGCCCTCGTGACGCTCGTTGCCGCGGAACATGCGCGCGGCGAGAAAAGTGCCTGTCGCGAGCACCACCGCGCGAGCGGCCATCCATGACCCGTCTCCGAGCTCTACTCCTCCGACGCGCCCGGGCTCTAGCCGGAGTCCGACTGCTTCGCCCTCAACCACCTCGACATTGGCGCGCGCCACCTCGGCCGCGATCGCAGAACGGAATAACGCCCGATCAGCCTGGACCCGCGGGCCGTGAACCGCGCGGCCCTTGCTGGCATTCAGCATGCGGTGGTGGATGGCCGCGGCATCGGCCGCCCGCGCGATGACACCGTCGCAAGCGTCCACCTCGCGGACGAGATGACCTTTTCCGACGCCGCCGATGGACGGATTACACGACATTGCGCCGATACCCCGCCGGCCGAATGTGAGCAGTCCAACTCGGAGCTCAGATCCGCCAATTCGCGATGCGGCGCAGGCAGCCTCGACTCCGGCGTGGCCGCCGCCAACTACTAGCACGTCAAACATGGAGTGAGTGTTTCACGTGGAACATCATTTTCCGATGCAGAAGTTTCCGAATAGCGCGCCGAGCATCTCGTCCGACGCCACGCGGCCGTCGAGTCTATCCATCGCGAACAACGCCAACCGCAGCTGCTCCGCCAATAGCAACGGATCAAGCGAGCCGTCGAGGCTGGCAACTACCTCGGCCCCAATCTGCTGCTGACGCCGAGTCGGCAGGGACAGCTGAGCTGGCTGCAGGCCCGCAAGCCTCCCACTGACCGCCGCCAGCAGCTCGGCCATGCCCTCGCCGGTGCGGGCAGACACTGCCAGATCGGTCAGAGGATGCACGCCGTCGATGTCCGCTTTGCTGGAGACGCGCAGACAGTTCGCGTGGGGCGGGCACTCGGCGGGAGGCCCGAGCCACAGCAGCAGGTCCGCCGCTCCGATCTGGGCGATCGCGCGCTTGACGCCCGCGCTTTCCACCGCGCCTACCCCCTCCCCTTCACGGAGCCCAGCGGTATCGGCTAGCCGCACGGCTGTGTCGCCGATCAGCAGAGGCACCTCCACCACGTCGCGGGTCGTTCCTGCCTCGGGTGAGACGATCGCGGCGTCGCGGCCGGCAATCGCATTTAGCAGCGTCGACTTACCCGCGTTGGGTGGGCCGGCGATCACCACGCGCAGCCCCTCGCGCCACTGGTCGATGGGCGGTAGCGCGAGCCACTGCGCGATCTCCCGTTTTAAATCATCTACCTCACCCGCGACCCGCGCCAAACGGGCCGGGTCGGAAGCCACGTCATCCTCATCCGAGAAGTCGATCTCCGCTTCCACCGCGGCGCCGAGGCGGATCAGGCGGGAACGCCAGTCGTCGAGCCGCCGCGACGTCGCGCCACCAGCAATGGCAGCGGCGCGCTTGCGGTGCCACTCGCTGTCAGCGCGAAGCAGTTCTGCAAGACCCTCCGCCTGCGCGAGGTCGATCCGTTGGTTTGTCAGCGCCTGCCGCGTAAACTCTCCCGGTTCGGCGTCGTGGAGACCATCGATCGCACGCAATGCCGAGAGTACCCCCGCAATCACGGCACGCCCGCCGTGGAGGTGAAGCTCCGCGATTTCCTCTCCGGTCGACGTCGCCGGACCGGGCAGCCACAGTGTCAGCGCCCGGTCGAGCTCCGCGCCCGCGCCGTCGCGCAACGTCCGCATCGAAGCACGCCGCGGCTCCGGGAGCGGACGGCGCGACAGTTGCTCGAGTGCCGCCCCCGCGCGCGGCCCGCTGATCCGCACCACCGCGATCGCGGCGGGTGGAGCGCCGCTCGACAGCGCAAAGATGGTGCGCAAGTCAGTCTTCGCTGGGGGAGCGCCGGTCGTGGTCGCGAGGATCGCGATCGCGGCCCCGCCCGCCCTCGCCCGCCGCAGCGAGCGGCCCGAGGATCTGCTGCGCGAGGTTGAGCCCGACGCCGCCGAGGGTGGACCAGCTTTTCACAAGGTCTCCCACCGCTGCCGATCCGACGCTGTCGCCCATCATGCGGCTGACCTTGTCGACATAGACCTGCTGCGCGCGACTGACGTCGGGGAGCCCGAAGAAGCTGCGCGCTTCTTCCGGGGTGCATTCGACGCTGATGTTGACCTTCATGCGGCTGTCTCCTCGAGAAGGCTCCACCCTAGCATCAAGCGAACAATGTCCCCAACCCGAGGCTCGGGTCGATCCAGCCGTCGTAGATCATCTTGACCGCGACGACCACGATGACCGCCAGGCCGGCGTAGGCAAGCCACTTATAGCGCTCGATATACTGGGCGATGATGTTGGCGGCGACGCCCATCAGTATCACCGACAAGATCAGCCCGACGATCAGGATGCCGGGGTGTTCGCGCGCTGCACCCGCGACGGCGAGCACATTGTCGAGGCTCATCGACACGTCCGCGAGCGCCACACCCCAGGCCGCAGCGGCAAAGCTCTTGGCGGGGCGAATGCCGCTCGTTTCGTCGCCCTCGACCTCAGGCGAACCGGGATTGTGCACCGCGTCGTCGCGCAGGTCGCGCCACATGCGCCACGCCACCCACAGGAGGAGCAGCCCGCCGACGAAGATCAGCCCGACAATCTGCATCAGCTGGGTGAGCAGCAGCGCAAATATGATGCGCAGCACGAGCGCCGCGATGATGCCGATCGCGATCACCTTCTTGCGCTGCGCGGGCGGAAGGCCGGCGGCAAGCGCGCCGACGACAATCGCATTGTCCCCCGCGAGGACGAGGTCGATCATCAGGATCGACATAAACGCCGCCAGCGCGGCGGGCTCCCCGATGTTCGAGAAGTCGGCGACGATGTGCTGCCAGATGTCCGCGGGCGACCCGAGGCCCACGGGCGCGGCTGCCGCAGCGGCAGAGAAAAGCTCGATAATCATGGCCGGGCTTTAGCGGGCGCGCGGCCAAGGGGGAAGCGCAGCAAACCGGCGTCACCTACGCGCTTGCGTGATACATACCGTTCGGTATGTTTCTCTTGATGACCGAGCCTCGCTCCCCAGCTCGCCGGCAGCCTCGCGCTCTCGCGACGCGGCAGCGGCTGATCGCTGCGGTGGTCGAGCTGGTGCGCGCGCAGGGCTACGCGGCGACGTCGGTCGAGCAGCTCTGCGCGCATGCAGGCGCGACGAAGGGCGCGTTCTTCCACCATTTCGAGAGCAAGGAAGCGCTCGCCCGCGCCGCCGTCGACTACTGGGGGGCGCGCGCCGACGAGCTGTTCGCCACGCCCGAGACCCGCGATCCGGTGGAGCGCATCTTTGCCTATCTCGACGCAAGGGTGGCGATGATGACCGGCGACCTCGGCGGTGCGAGCTGCCTGGCGGGTACGCTGCTGCAGGAGGTTCACGCGAGCAGCGAGCCACTGCGCGCAGCGGCCGGCGCGGCGGTGCTCGGCCACGCCGCCTCGCTCGAGCGCGAATGCGACGCCGCGCTGACCGCCGCGGGCGTGCGCTGGACCGACGGCGCGAGCGTCGCACGCTTCATCCAGACGGTGGTCCAGGGGAGCTTCATCCTCGCCAAAGCGGCCGGCGACGCCACCGCCGCGCAGGAGCCGATGGCGCACCTGCGCCGCTATCTCGCGATGATTTTCCAGAGGGAGGACATGTTGTGAACGGCCTCAACACTGCGCCGAAGATGATCTTCATCAACCTGCCGGTGACCGACCTGCCCCGCGCCAAGGCGTTTTACGAGGCGATCGGGTTCGAGAACGAGCCGCGCTTTTCCGACGATACCGCCGCCGCAATGCGCTGGAGCGAGACGATCAACGTGATGCTGCTGACCCACGCCAAGTGGGCGAGCTTCACCACACGTCCGATTCCGCCCGCGACCTCAAGCGAGGTGATGCTAGCCTTCACCCTCGATAGCCGCGCGGCGGTGGATGCGGTGGTGGAGCGCGCGGTGGTGGCGGGCGGACAGGGTGATCCCAACCCGCCCGAAGATCACGGCTTCATGTACCAGCGCGGCTTTGCCGATCCCGACGGACACCTGTGGGAGCCATTCTGGATGGACCCCGCCGCCGCCGAACGGGGCCCCTCCGACACGGCTCAGAACCGCGGCTGAGCGGGTCACTCAAGAACGAAATACCTCGAAAAGGAGAGACGCATGCAGTATCTCGACGCGATGATTTCCGCCGTGCCACGCGGAAATCGTGAGCAATTCCTCGCTCACGCACGGATGGCCGACGCGGTTTTCCTCGAAAAGGGCGCGCTCCGTGTGGTCGAATGCTGGGGCGATGATGTCCCCAACGGCAAACTCACCGACCTGCGCATGGCAGTCAAGGCGGAGGCCGAGGAAGAGGTCGTGCTCAGCTGGATCGAATGGCCCGACAAGGCGACCCGCGACGCCGCGTGGGCGGACATGATGGACCCGACCAAGCTCGACCCACGCATGGACCCTGCCAGGAACCCGATGCCGTTCGACGGCAAGCGCATGATCCACGGTGGTTTCGCGCCGCTGATGGATCTGGGAGCTGGTGACCGGAGCTAAAGCCGCCTTACCCCATGGCCCTGCGCCGGCAGGGGCCCATCACCAAAGCTCCGCAATCAACAGCGAAGCATGGTCTCGACGTCCGGAGGTGTGCCCCTGCCGGCGCAGGGGCACATCCAATGAGGTCCGCCTTACTGGTTCATGCTTTCGAAGAATTCCTCGTTCGACTTCGAACCCTTGAGCTTGTCGAGCAGGAACTCCATCGCGTCGACGGTGCCCATCTGCATGAGGATGCGGCGTAGCACCCACATCTTGGACAGCTTGGTCTTTTCGACCAGCAGCTCTTCCTTGCGCGTGCCCGATTTGCCGATGTCGATCGCCGGGAAGACGCGCTTGTCCGCCACCTTGCGGTCGAGCACGATTTCGGCGTTACCGGTGCCCTTGAACTCTTCGAAAATGACCTCGTCCATCTTCGACCCCGTATCGATCAGCGAGGTCGAGATGATGGTGAGGGAGCCCCCCTCTTCGATGTTGCGCGCCGCGCCAAAGAAGCGTTTGGGCCGCTGCAGCGCGTTGGCGTCGACACCGCCGGTCAGCACCTTGCCCGATGAAGGCACCACGGTGTTGTAAGCGCGGCCCAGCCGGGTGATGTTGTCGAGCAGGATCACCACGTCCTTCTTGTGCTCGACCAAGCGTTTGGCCTTTTCGATCACCATTTCGGCCACTTGCACGTGGCGCGTGGCGGGTTCGTCGAAGGTCGAGCTGACCACCTCACCGTTGACCGTGCGCTGCATGTCGGTGACTTCCTCGGGCCGCTCGTCGATCAGCAGCACGATCAGATACACCTCGGGGTGATTGGCGCTGATCGCCTTGGCGATGTTCTGCATCATAATCGTCTTGCCGACGCGCGGGGGCGCCACGATCAGGCAGCGCTGGCCCTTGCCGAGCGGGGCAACGACGTCGAGGATGCGCCCGGTCTTGTCCTTGATGGTCGGGTCGTCGATCTCCAGCCGCAGCCGCTCTTCGGGGTAGAGCGGGGTAAGGTTGTCGAAATTGACGCGGTGCCGCACCGCCTCCGGCGCGTCGAAATTGACGCTGATCAGCTTGGTCAGCGCGAAGTAGCGCTCGCCATCCTTGGGCGCGCGGATCTCACCTTCGACGGTATCGCCCGTGCGGAGCCCGTGTTTGCGGACCTGATTAGGGGAGATGTAGATGTCGTCGGGTCCGGCGAGGTAATTGGCTTCCGCGCTGCGCAGGAAGCCGAAGCCGTCGGGCAGCACCTCGATCGTGCCCGACCCGGTAATTTCCTCGCCATCCTCGGCCATCGCCTTGAGGATCGAGAACATCAGTTCCTGCTTGCGCAGCGTGGAGGCGCCTTCGACGCCGAGGCCTTCGGCCATTTCGACCAGCTCCGCCGGAGCCTTGGTCTTCAGTTCTTTCAAATGCATGTCATGTCCCGTGTCGGGTGTGGCTGGGGCGAGCGGCCGGCGATCGTCGGGCTTGGGGAAAGCAGATCGGGCGAAAAGCGCGCCAACAGGCGCCGCCATTCCGGTCGTCGTGACACTGAGTTAAGCGCCCCACCCCCTTGCGTCAATGCGTTGACGGCACGGCGCACCAGCCGCGTCGGAGTCTCTGGAATACGCATGGTCGGACCGATTGGCCGCCGAGGCAGGCCCAGCCGTCCGGTCCCGCCGAAGTGGTAGCGCGAGTGGGTGTGGCCTGCTGGAACCAGCGACTAAAGAACTCACCCATCTCAGGACGGGCGCGCCAGACTAGCGCGCGGCAGGGGTGGGTGGGGCGGCGAGTGCGGCGCGTACTCCCGCCCAGCTCACCAGCTTGAAGTTCTGCGGGCGCGGAGCGTTGTCGCCGTCCTGGGCGACAAATAGCCCCTCGCGATAGCGCGGGCCAAAGTCGCCGAGCATCAGTTCGATGCCGTCCGTCTCGCTGGTTCCGCCGATCGGTCCGCCGTTGATGCGGAAACGGCCGCGCAGCGCGCCGCTGGCGAGGTCGAGCAGGGCGTAGGCATTGTCGCCCTGGCTCGACACGACGAGCAGACCGCCGCGCTCGCCCTCAGGTGCCAACGCCAGCCCTTCGACGTCGGCTACCAGCCCCTGCGGAACGCCGACGCTGGCGAACATGACCGGGGTCGGCGCGGACTGGTTGAGGTCGATGCGCCACACACCAACATCCTCTTCACCGACGTAGAGCTGGCCGGTGCGGTCATCGACGACGCAGCCTTCGGATTGGGTGCGAAGCCTGAAGCTGCGCGTGCGTTCGAGGCGGACCGGCGCGCCGGAGCCGGCATGAATCCGCACCTCGTCGATCCGCCCCGCCTTGGTAACGAGGTAGGCGCGGGGCATGGGGTCGTTTCCGATGCGGCCGAGGCAGAAACCATAGGCTTCGCCGTCGGCGCCCGGCACCGGCATCTCGGCCATCGGCTCAAGCGCGCCGCTTCGCGTGTCGAGCGCAAAGAACGACAGCCGCGGCTGGGTCAGGCTGTTGCGGTTCGATGCACCGACCAGAACGATGCGGCGCCCTTGCCATGCCACCCCATCGCGCAGGTCGACATTGTTGATCTCCCCCGCCGGCGCGAAGCCCACCGCGCGCCCGTCGAGCCGATAGACGTGGATGCCCGCGCGCTTGTCGGTGCCGACGATCAGGCTCGCCGACGGATCGACCGGGTTGCGCCAGATGGCGGGGTCGTCGGCGGCGTCGGTGTTGGCGGTGCCGACCGGTTCAGTCTCGCCGCTCGCCGCGACATCGACCGCGGGGAGCGAGATGTTGTGGGGGAGCGTCGCGCACCCCCACAGGGCGGCGATGGCGCTTGCTAGCAGCAGCGGCTTGAGGGCTACGCTGCGCATCAGAAGGTGAACCGCACGCCGCCGGTGAAGCGCCGACCGAAGCGTTCCCACTCGATCGTGTATGGACTCGAGCGAACGTAGCGCCGACCCGGCTGATCGAGCAGGTTCGACGCGTCGAAATAGATCTCGAAGTTGCGGTTCACCGCGAAGCGCGCCGAGAAGTCGAGCTCGTCGTCTGCCGCCCAGTAAAAATTGCCGCCGTCGGCGGCCGGGCCATAGGCGTCGAGCCAGTC
Organism: uncultured Sphingopyxis sp.; assembly: GCA_936933955.1. Lineage (GTDB taxonomy): Bacteria > Pseudomonadota > Alphaproteobacteria > Sphingomonadales > Sphingomonadaceae > Sphingopyxis. Next base: position 62,581 of record CAKZIN010000032.1, read on the forward strand.
GGAACGCTTCTGATAGTTGAGCCGCAGCGACAGGCCATATTTCTCGTAATAGGCGCCGATATTGTAAACGACGTCGCTGGTGCCGGGCAGCGGCAGTATAGACCCGTCGGGGGCAGTCGCCTCCGACCAATTGAGCGTCGCGTTGGCGTTAATGCCGAACCCGCCCATCCAGTCGGGGAGGCCAAGCGAACCCGTCCACGGCTCGAGCTGGAGCTGCAGCGCCGCCTCCAGTCCCGCGATCCAGCCGCTGCCGCCGTTGGTGATGGTCGACAGCACATAGCCCGATCGATCGATCCCGCCGCTGTTGAGCACGTCGGAGTTGAAGGTGCGGCTGTCGTCGAACAGCACGTCCTCGACCCGCTTGTAGAAGCCGCCGAGCGACACGAAGCCCTGCGGCACGATATATTGTTCGAGATAGACGTCGACGCCGTAGGCGCGCTCGGGGCGCGCCTCCGGGTTGCCGCCGGAGATGGATTGATTGGTGTCGCTGTAGGTGAAGTTGGGCCGCAGCTGATCGTAATCGGGCCGCGCGGCGCCGCTGTTGAACGAAATCCGCAGCTTCTTGTCGTCGGCGACGTCGATGTTGAAGTGGAGGCTCGGGAACACCAGCGTCGAGTCACTTGCCGTGCGGATCGGCGTGTTGACCCCGTTGAGCGTCACGATCGCCTCACCGCTGTTGCGCACATGCTCGACGCGCGCGCCGCCGACGATGCTGCCCCACGACGGGCGCAGCGTCGCCATGACGTAAGCGGCGTAAACCTGCTCCTCGACATCATAGAAATTGGCCGGGATGGGGACGAAATCCTGCACCTTGTCGAGCTGTGCGACGAAGCGCCGCATGATGTCGGTGTCGAAGTGCTTGAAGTCGTACGACAGCGGGATCCGGCCGCGGAACGGCGCGTCGGTCGTCCAGTTGCCGAGGTAAGTGGTGGGGAGCCCCGCCGCGGCGAACTGTGCCGGCGTGTTGGCGAGCAGCTCGCGTTCGTTCGACTCCTTGCGTCGCAGGTCGAACTGCGTCCCGAAGCGCAGCTCCGCATCGCTAGCGAACAGGCCGGTGCGGTGGCGCAGATCGACCCGCGCGGTGAAGGCGTCGGTCGTGTCCACCGCGTCGAGCGAGCGCAGCGACGACAGCGGACGCGGATAGGCGTCGATGTTGCGGTTCTCGACGCCGCGGGCGAAGGTGCCGGCGGGGTTGAGGGTCGAGTACAGCCGCACGCGCGCCAGTTGCGGGTCGCGGAAATCATATTCGACCGTCGGGCGCTGCGTGCGCGTCGAAGGGCTGTCGAAGCGCGCTTCGCCGACGACGCTGCGATCGTCCTCGGCCCGCGTGAAGTTCAGGCGAACGGCTAGGTCGGTCGCATCGGACAGCGGCACGTCGGCGCCTGCGGTATTGCTCCAGATCGACTGGCGGAACGCGCGCAGCGTCGCGCGCTGATTGATGTCGATGCCATAGACGGTGCCGGTGAAGGGCGTGTTGCCGATGCACACGTCGGCATAGCCGCTGTTGGTCACCGGATTTGTCGCGCCGCACGGCGCCGCGCCGCGCTTGTTGTCCGACTGGCGATCGTCGAGGTCGAAGATGAAATTGTCGCGCGCTTCGTCGTCGGTGAAGATGGTGTAGATCGACTGCGCGAACAGGCGGCCGCCGGCGTCGGGGCGCCATTCGAGCCTACCGCTCGCCGACCAGTTGCGGCGGGTGAGGCGGTAGAGCTTGTTCTCGGTCTCGCGCGCCCAGATGCGGCCGGCGCCGCCCGGCTGGAGGTCCTGCGCCACGGGCTCCCAGTCGGTCTCGAAATTGTCGGTGAGCATGTCGCGCTGATAGTAGCTGCCTGACATCACCACCCCGAGCTCGCCCGCACCCAGCCGCCATCGGTCGGACACCACCAACGAGCCTTCATATTCGGTGCGCCCGCCAAGCTCGACATGACCCGCGCCGAGCTTTCCGGCGACGCGCAGCCCGGGGTAGTCGAACGCCGAACGGGTGATGATGTCGACGTTGCCGGCGACCGTCTCTCCGGTCATGTCCGGGGTCACCGCCTTGCGCACCACGATCTGCGAGGCGATCGCCGAGGGGATGCTGTCGTAGCGCGTGTCGCGGCCTTCGGGGCTGACGATGTTGAGCCCGTCGATCGAAAGCGTGGTCCAGTTGATCGGCGCCCCGCGCAGCGAAATGTAGCGCGCCTGGCCCTGGTCGCGCTGGACCGCGACGCCCGGCAGGCGGCCCGCGGCCTGCGCAATATTCTGGTCGGGAAGGCGGCCGACGCTGTCGCTGGCGGCGATGCTGACCAGCGAATCCGATGCGCGCTGTGCCCGCAGCGCCGCAGCCTCCGATTCCGCGATCGGGCGCGATCCGGTGACGACGATGTCGCCCGACTGGTCCTCCTCCGCAGGTGCCGCGGCGGTCTCGGCGTTGGCGGGCGACGCGACCGGGTCTGCGGCGAGCGCGGGCGTGCTCATGGCAGCGGCGAGCGTGAGGAGAGAGGCGCCCGCAACGATGCGGGTGGTGCGGAAGGACGACAGCATTCGATAACCCCCTTCGACGCCGCGATCGGGCGGCGGGTCGACGAGCGGCGCGCTATGACCGGCGCGCGACGATTCGGTGGCAAACGCGTGACATTTCCGTGACGCGCGGCGTGATCGCGCGGTCAGCGCGTAACGCCGCTGTCGTTTTTCGACGCCAGGCCAGAATTTCAGACAAGGGAAATCCTGCCGTGATCACTCGCCGTGCCGCATCGCTTGGCCTCTCCGCCGCCTTCGCCAGCCTCGCGCTCGGCGGATGCGGCACGTCATCGGGAGCGGCCCTTTCGCGTCGCGCACCGTGGCCGGCGCTCGAGCCCGATCCGGCGGGGGTACTCGATCTGCCGCAGGGCTTTACCTACCGCGTCATATCGAGCTTCGGCGACACGATGGCCGACGGCTGGATGGTGCCCGACCGTGGCGACGGGATGGGCGCGTTCGACCTTGGCGGCGGGCGCGTGGCACTGGTCCGCAATCACGAGCTTGGTCCCGGGCATAGCGACACCGGCCCGTTCGCGCGCAAGCCCTCCGGCGCCATCCCAACCTACGACCGTCGGCGCAGCGACGCCGCACCGCTCCCCGGCGGTACGACGACGATCGTCTATGACTATCGCCGCGGCGTCGTGCAGGAACAGTATCTCAGCCTGGTCGGCACCATCCGCAACTGCGCCGGCGGGGTGACGCCGTGGGGAAGCTGGCTCACCTGTGAGGAGGATATGACGCGCGCCGGCGACAGCGTCGGCGCCGACCATGGCTGGGTGTTCGAGGTGCCTGCGGCGGGCCGCGGCCTGGTGCAGCCGGTCGCGCTCACCGCACTCGGCCGTTTCAATCACGAAGCGGCGGTCGTCGACCCGCGCACGGGCATCGTTTACCTGACCGAGGATCGGCCGGACGGCCTCCTCTATCGCCTTCTCCCGAATGCGCGGGGGAGGCTCGTCGCAGGCGGACGACTGCAGGCGCTGGCCTTCGTCGATCCGGCGCGGCGGGATACGCGCAACTGGACAGGCAGCGATGTGCCTCAGCGTGCGGCGTTGCCGGTGCGGTGGATCGACCTCGACGGCACCCACAGTCCCGCCGACGACCTACGCCAGCGCGGCGCGGCGGCAGGCGCGGTGCCCTTTGCGCGGGGCGAAGGCATCCACATGGGCCCCCGCGGCGAAATCTACCTCGCCTGCACGAGCGGCGGGGCAGCGCGGGTCGGACAGATCTTCCGCTACGCCCCGTCGCACGTCGAGGGGCACGACGAACGCGCATCGCCACCGACCCTCGAACTGTTCGTCGAATCGAGCGGCACCGACATGCTGCACTATGCCGACAACCTGACCGTGGCGCCGAGCGGCCACCTCGTGGTGTGCGAGGACCAGCCGGGCGACAGCGTCGATAATCGGCTGAAGCTCGTCAATCCAAGCGGACAGATCAGCGACTTCGCACGGCTGCGCCTGCCGACCGAACTCGCCGGCGCCTGCTTCAGCCCCGACGCGCGCACGTTGTTTGTCAACATCTACAGCCCGACAAAGACCGTCGCCATTACCGGTCCGTGGCCGTGGCTGCGCGGCTAAGCACACGGTCGGGGGCACCATCCGCCTTGATGCAAGATCGCGGTGGCGTAGGTTCGCGCGATCGACCCTGACGTCCGGAATCCCTATTATGTGTAATCGCGCTCGCCTGTCCTACGAGCCCGAGACGCTGCGCACCCATTTCGGCGCCGACTGGCTCGCCGAGCGGCCGATGGACAATCGCTTCAACCCGCAGG
>CAKZIN010000033.1 GCA_936933955.1 uncultured Sphingopyxis sp.
GCTTTCCCACACCTTCATCGCGTTGCGCTGGACGAGGCGATAGGCGCGCTCGTACCATTCGTTGCCGGGGTAGTTGCTGCTCAGCACCGACGCCGACTTCACCGCCTCCTCGGGCACACCGAGCGCGAGGTAGCTTTCGGTCAGGCGATAAAGCGCCTCGGGTGCGTGGCTGGTGGTCTGATAGCGTTCGACCACCTGGCGGAAACGCAGCGTCGCCGCCAGCCAGCGCGAGGATCGCTGGTAGAAGCGGCCGATCTCCATCTCCTTGCCCGCGAGGTGGTCGGCAACGAGGTCGAGCTTCAAGCGCGCGTCGGTCGCATATTCGGTGTTCGGATAGCGACGGACGAGCTCGGTCAGCGCCTCCTGCGCCTGCAGCGTGATGCGCTGGTCACGGGTGACGTCGTTGATCTGCTCATAATAGGAGAGCGCGACCAGATAATAGGCGTAGGGCGCGTCGCGATTACCGGGATGCAGCTGGAGGAAGCGCTGCGCGGTCTCGATCGCCTTGGTATATTCGGCGGCCGCATAGTTGCTGAACGCGCTCATCAACTGCGCGCGGCGGGCCCAGGGCGAATAGGGATGCTGGCGCTCGACCTCATCGAACAGCGCCGCTGCGGTCGCATAATCGCGCGCGTCGAGCCGCTCCTTTGCGGCCGAATAGAGCGTGTTGACGTCGCGCGCGACATAGTTGGTGTCGGTGATCCCGCCGCCCCCTCGACCGGCACAGGCGCCGAGCGGCAGCGCGAGGCTCGCGGCGAGGACGATGGCGGCAGCGCGGGCGGAGGTGCGGGGGCGGGCAGACAACATGCGGCGCGCTATAATGACCCTGCGCCTGAACGCCAAGCGAACAGTCCGGGGGGAAAAGCGCGATCGTTGCACAGACCACGCTCCGGGAGACGCGACGTTACGAGCGGGCGAGGGTCACGCCGTGCTCCCCACCGTCACGCAGGCCAACGCGACGAGCAGCCCGGTGAAGCGATTGGCCCGGAACAGTCGCAGTGCCATCGCAGCATCTTCGCGCCGTAGCGCCGCCACCTGCCAGCCAAGATGCGCCGCTGCGGGCACGAGCGCGACGAGCGCGACCCATTCGGGCCGTACCTGCCACAGCGCGAGGCTCCAGCCCGCCAGCGCCAACGCGTAACACAGCGCCACCCCGCCCCTCACCCGCGCGCCCATCGCCCGAGCGGAGCTGCGGATGCCGACCATCGCGTCGTCTTCGATGTCCTGCAGCGCGTAGATCGTGTCGTAGCCGACGACCCAGAACACGCAGCCCGCATAGAGCCAGAGGATTGCCGCCTCTGGCCATGCCTCGCGCACCGCCGCGCCCCCGACCAGCGCCCCCCAGCTGAACACGAGGCCGAGCCACAGCTGCGGCCACCAGGTGATACGCTTCATGAAGGGGTAGGCGGCGACGAGTGCGAGGCTCGCCAGCGCGATGATCTGCGCGCGCCATGGCAGCATCAGCAGCACTCCCAGCCCGACGAGACTCAGCGCTGCGAGCCAGCCCCAGGCAACGCGCAGCGAAACCCGCCCGCTCGCCAGCGGCCGATCGCGCGTGCGCGCGACCTGCGCATCGAGCTCTCGATCGACGATATCGTTGTAGACGCACCCCGCCCCGCGCATGGCGATGGCGCCCACGAGACAAGCGGGGAACAGCCACCAGTGGCTCGCCAGCCCGCCAGCGAGACCGATCGCGAAGGCGCAGGGCCAGAACAGCAGCCACCAGCCGATCGGCCGGTCAAACCGCGCGAGGATCGCGAGGTCGCGCCACAGCCCCGGCCGGGCGGCGATGGCGTGTTCGCTGTCGGGGAGCGGTGCGCTCGACATGGCTCGCGGCAAAGCCGATCCGGCGCCGTTCGGCAAGCCGCGCGCTGCTGCTGCGTTTACACTCGCGCATCGAGGGGTGGGAGGTGCTGGTTTCGACGCGACGGCTTGGCTAAGGCGCGCGTCATGTCGACCGAGCGCTCCCCCAGCCCCGCCATCACTCCGCAGATCGTCGCCGACCACGGCCTGTCCCCGGAGGAGTATGACCGCGTTCTCGCTGCGTTGGGGCGCGAGCCCAACCTCACTGAACTCGGCATATTCTCGGTGATGTGGTCGGAGCATTGCTCCTACAAATCGTCGCGCATCCACCTCAAGAAGCTGCCGACGCAGGCGCCGTGGGTGATCTGCGGGCCGGGGGAAAATGCAGGCGTCATCGACATCGGCGACGGCGATGCGGCGATCTTCAAGATGGAGAGCCACAACCACCCGAGCTACATCGAACCCTATCAGGGTGCGGCGACGGGGGTCGGCGGCATCCTGCGCGACGTTTTCACGATGGGCGCGCGGCCGGTCGCGAATATGAACGCGCTGCGCTTCGGGCGGCCCGATCATCCCAAGATGCGCCACCTCATTTCGGGCGTGGTCGCGGGGATCGGCGGCTACGGCAATTGCGTCGGCGTGCCCACGGTCGGCGGAGAGGTGAACTTCCACCCCGCTTATGACGGCAACATCCTCGTCAACGCGATGACCGTCGGCGTCGCGCGGACCGACAAGATCTTCTATTCCGCCGCCACCGGCATCGGCAATCCGATCGTCTATGTCGGCTCCAAGACCGGGCGCGACGGCATCCATGGCGCGACCATGGCCAGCGCCGATTTTGAGGAGGGCGACGAGGACAAGCGTCCCACGGTGCAGGTCGGCGATCCCTTCACCGAAAAGCTGCTGATCGAAGCCTGCCTCGAGCTGATGGCCACCGACGCCATCGTCGCCATTCAGGACATGGGCGCGGCCGGCCTCACCAGCTCCTCGGTGGAGATGGCGTCAAAGGGCGGCGCGGGCATCCGGCTCGACATGGACCAGGTGCCTTGCCGCGAGACCGGTATGACGCCCTACGAAATGATGCTCTCCGAGAGCCAGGAGCGCATGCTGATGGTGCTGAAGCCTGGCCGCGAGGCCGAGGCGGAGGCGATTTTCCGCAAGTGGGAACTGGACTTCGCGGTTATCGGCGAAGTCACCGACACCGGCCACATGGAGCTGGTGTGGCGCGGGGAAACGGTCGCCGACATTCCGCTTGGCCCGCTCGCCGACGATGCGCCGCTTTACGATCGGCCGCATGTCGCGACGCCCAAGCCGGCGCCGTTGGGCCACGTGCCGGTGAGCGCCGATCCGGCAGCGGACCTGCTGGCGCTGATGGGCTCGCCCGACCTCGCCTCGCGGCGCTGGATATGGGAGCAGTATGACAACAAGGTCGGCGGCGACACAGTGATGCCGCCGGGCGGCGATGCAGCGCTAGTGCGCGTCGCGCGGGCCGACGGATCGCCCGGCGACAAGGCGCTCGCCATCACCACCGACTGCAACCCGCGCTATTGCTTCGCCGATCCGGTCGAGGGCGGCAAGCAGGCGGTCGCGGAGACGTGGCGCAATCTCACCGCGGTCGGCGCGACCCCGCTCGCGATCACCAACTGCCTCAACTTCGCCAACCCGCAGCGCCCAGATATCATGGGGCAGATCGTCGGCTGCCTCGACGGCATGGGCGAAGCGTGCCGCGCGCTCGACTATCCGGTCGTGAGCGGCAACGTCAGCCTCTACAACGAGAGCAAGGCGACCGGCGGCGGGTCCGCCATCCTCCCCACCCCCGCGATCGGCGGGGTCGGGCTGATCGACGATTGGCGCCGCGCGGTCGGGATCGCGGTCGAGGACGGCTGGGACCTGTTCCTGGTCGGCGGCGGAGGCGCGCATCTCGGCCAAAGCCAGTGGCTGCGCGTGATCCACGGTCGCGAGGAGGGCCCACCGCCCGCGTTCGACCTGACGCTCGAACGCAAGGTCGGCGACGCGGTGCGGACGCTGATTCACGAAGGACTGGTGCGCGCGGTGCACGACCTCTCCGACGGCGGTCTCGCAGTCGCCGCGGCGGAGATGGCGCTGGCGGGCAACGTCGGCGTTCGACTGTGGGCCCCCGAAGCCCGTGATCTCGGCGAAACAGGCGAGACCGGCTGGTGGTTCGGTGAAGATCAGGCGCGCTACCTCGTCGCGGTCGACAACGGCGATCCGTTCGTGCGTCGACTCGCTGACCTCGGCATCAAGCACCGATTGGTCGGCGCAGCGATGGGCGATGCACTGGTCCTGGGCGCCGCGAGCGTTCCGCTGGCAGAGCTCCGCGAAGCGCACGAGGGGTTCCTCCCCACGCTGATGGGCAAGGACGTCGCACTTTAAGTTCGCTGGCGTGCGCCGAATGGTGGCGCGGATAATGCGAAGGCGGGAGCGTCCCCGAGCAGGCTTATCGCTAACATGTGCTCCTGCAAAAGCAGGAGCCTAGGGCGGCCTAGAATTGCGCCTGACTGCCCTGGGCTCCTGCTTTCGCAGGAGCACCTGGCTACAGAACCTTGAGCTTCGGCCGCACCAGCCACCGCTCCGGCATTCGCCGGAGGACAGGACTGGCGGAAGCAGTTCGCGCAAAAGAAAAGGGCGCGCTCCCGTTTGGAAACGCGCCCTCAGACTGTCACTCGTAGAACGAGTGGATCAGTCCTTCATCTCGTTGCCGGCCTGCTGCATCGCACGGCCCGCACGCGCGGTAGCTTCGCCGGTGGCGTCAGCCGCCGCGTCGCCCGCGTTGTTCACCGCAGCAGCGGCGTTCTCGGTGGCGTTCTCGGCGTGACGGCCAGCGTCGCGCGCGGTCGCCGCAGTCGCTTCCGCAGCGTTTTCGACGTTCGCCGCGGTGTCCGCAGCAGCGCCTTCGACGGCGGTTTCAGCGGCGTTCTCAGTACGCTGCGAGCAAGCCGAAAGCGCGAGCGCGGCGGCGGCTGCAACGGTCAGGGTCAGGGTCGACTTCATACCATTACTCCAACGATGATCCGAAGCAGTCCACGTCGGCCGCAGCCTTCGGGGAGCTTCGCGGGCAAGTTGTAATCAACTCGCGTCGCGCTGCAAGCGTTCAGCGCGGCTTTGGTTCCGCGGCGAGCCGCGCTTCCACCTCAGCTTCGTGCCGCGCTGCCGCATCCGCGCCGGGCGAGGGGGGCCGCGCGTCGATGCGAGCGGCGGCCCGGTCGAGCTGCTCTGCTTCCGCCTGATTGAGCCCACCGCCCGCCGCGTCATCCGGTGCGGGCGAACAGGCGCCAAGCGCGGCTGTCAGAAGAAGCAACGGCAGCACTGAACGCATCGTCGCCCCTCCAAAAGCTCACGCAGCACATTGCATAAACGAAGGGGCCGGCACCCGAAAGGATGCCGACCCCGACGTCATCGATCCGAAGGACCGACCGAGATCAAAAGATTACTTCTTTTCTTCGGTGGTGACGGTCGTGCTGGTGCCGGTCGCCGGGTTGGTCGCGCTCGTGGTCGAGGTCGAGCCAGCGGCGTCGGTCGAGGTGGTGGTGGTCGCCGGGGTGGTGGTCGTCGCGGCGCCGGTGGTGGCGGTCGCGTCGGTGCCGGTGGCGGCCGGAGCCATCGTGTCGGTCGCACCGGTGGTCGAGGTCATCGTGCCCTCAGCCGCCGGGGTCGCCGTCGTGGTGGTGGTGTCGGTGGTCGTCGTGGTTTCGGCGGCCGGCTGCGAGCAAGCAGCAAGCGCGAGACCCGAAGCGGCGACGATCGAGAACGCAATCTTCTTCATGAGGAAACCCCTCTAGCAAAACTTGGCTGGTCTCTCCCCGGCTATCCGGTTCGCGCCGCCAACGGCTAGCCCAATATTCGCCCGGCGGGAGCCGCGCAATGGGGATTTTTGCCGACTTGCGACAACGGTAATCCCGCGAAACCACCAACATCCGAAAACTCAAGCAAATCGGTGGAGTTTTAGCGCCGTTCCTCCCGTTTGACACATATAAAGAAAACTTTATGTCAAGCGCGTGGCCGACCTTCCCTTCCTTCATATCGTCGCCGCAGACGAAACGCCGAGTTCGGGTGACGCGACACCACCCGACGCCGCGAGGCGGGCTGAGGTGCTGTTCGGCGCGCTGAACGATCGCACCCGGCTGCGCATTCTGTCGCTGGTGGAGCGGGGAGAGCTGGCGGTTGGGGAAATTGCTTCGCTGCTGGAGCAGAGCCAGCCGCGAATCTCCCGTCACGTGCGCATTCTCGAGGAAGCCGGCCTCGTCGATCGACGCCGCGAAGGAAGCTGGGTGTTCGTCCGTCTGGCGCAAACGCGTGCGGTGCGAGCCCTCGGGACATTGTTCGCGCAGCTTCCACGCCATCCGGACGATGCGGCAGAGGTTGCGGCGGATCGCGCGCGGCTAGGCGCAATCCAGGAGGAGCGCGCGGCCGCGGCGCAGCGTTATTTCGCCGCCCACGCCGAGACATGGGACTCGATCCGTTCGCTGCACGTTGCGGAAGAGGAGGTCGAAGACGCCATCATCCGCGTGCTGCACAAGCGGCGCCTCGGCCATCTCCTCGATCTCGGAACGGGGACGGGGCGGATGGCGGCCATCCTCGCCCCCCAGGCGACGCGGGTCACGGCCATCGATCGCAGCCCGGAGATGCTGCGCGTGGCACGCTCGCGCATCGCCGCCGATGGCGAGCAGGTCGTCGATCTCAAGCTCGGCGACCTGCGCGCTCTCCCGCTCGCCGACGCGAGCGTCGACAGCGTCGTCATGCATCAGGTGCTGCACTTTCTCGACGAACCGGACCGCGCAATCGCCGAAGCGGCGCGCGTACTGACCGGCGGCGGACATCTCCTGATCGTCGACTTCGCTCCTCATGACCGCGAGGAGTTGCGGCGCGAAGCGGCGCATGTTCGGCTCGGCTTTTCCGACGGGCAGATCCGCGGCTGGTTCGCCGCGAGCGGCCTGCTGCTCGAGAAGAGCGAGGAGCTGAAAGGCGCGGCGCTCAACGTGAAACTTTGGCTGGGCCGGCGGCGCAGCGACGGAGACGGCATATGACCGACAGCGCACCCCCCACCCCGATCAGCGAGGCAAGGCGCGCCAACGCATCACCGATGTTCGCGGGCCTCGCCGGCGACATTGCGGTGAGCTTCGAGTTTTTCCCGCCTAAGACCGAAGCGATGCAGCAGACGCTCTGGCGCTCGATCGAGACGCTGGCGCCGCTCGCGCCCGAATTCGTGTCGGTCACCTACGGCGCCGGGGGCACCACGCGGGAGCGGACCCATGCGACCGTCGCGCGGATCGTCGCGGAAACCGACATCCCCGTCGCCGCTCACCTCACCTGCGTCGATGCGTCGCGTGGCGAGATAGAGGAGGTCGCGCGCAGTTACTGGGACGCGGGGGTGAAGCACATCGTCGCACTGCGCGGTGACCCCAGTGAAGCGGGCTCGCGCTTCGCATCGCATCCCGATGGTTATGCCAGCGCTGCTGAGCTGGTTGCGGGGCTGCGCTCCATCGCGCCTTTCGAAATTTCCGTTGCCGCCTATCCCGAGTGCCATCCGGAAGCGACCTCGCTTGAGGCGGATATCGACAATCTCAAGCGCAAGCTCGACGCGGGCGCGAGCCGGGCGATCACGCAGTTCTTTCACGAGCCCGATACCTTCTTCCGCTTTCGCGACGCCGCCGCCGCCGCGGGGATCGCTACCCCCATCGTGCCGGGCGTCATGCCGGTGCTGAGCTTCAACGCGGTCCGGCGCATGTCGACGATGTGCGGCACGCACCTTCCAGACTGGATGGAGACGCTATTCGACGGGCTCGACGACAAGCCCGACGCGCGTCAGCTGGTCGCGGGCACGATCGCGGCTGAACTGTGTCGCCGCCTCTACGCGGGCGGAGTGCGCGATTTCCACTTTTATACGCTCAATCGTGCGGAACTCGCTTATGCGATCTGCCACTTGCTGGGGGTGCGGCCCAAAGGCGAAGCGCAGGTCGTGGAGGAGGCGGCGTGAGCGCGCGGGCGGCGCTAGAGGCGGCAGCGCGCGAACGTATCCTCGTCACCGACGGCGCGTTCGGAACGGAGATCCAGCGGCTCGGGCTGGTCGAAGCCGACTATCGCGGCACGTTGACGCTGCGGCATGATCAGCAGGGCAATAACGACATCCTAGCGCTGACCAAGCCTGAGGTGCCGCGCGGCATTACGCGCGCCTATCTCGATGCCGGGTCGGACATCGTCTCGACCAACACCTTCAGCGCCAACCGCATCAGCCAGGCCGACTATGGCGCCGAGGCGCTCGTGGCGGAGATCAACATCGCCTCCGCCCGCATCGCGCGTGAGGAGGCGGACGCGGCACAGGCGCGCGACGGGCGGCGGCGCTTCGTCGCGGGTGCGGTCGGGCCGACCAACAAGACGCTGTCACTCTCCCCCGACGTCAACGACCCCGGCTATCGCGAAATCGACTTCGACGAGCTGGTCTCAGTCTATCGCGAGCAGTGCGACGCGCTGATCGCAGGCGGCGTCGACTTCATCCTGATCGAGACGGTGTTCGACACGCTCAATGCAAAGGCTGGCGTGGTCGCGGCCCAGCAGGCGGAGGCCGCGTCGGGGCGCGAGGTGCCGCTGATGCTGTCGATGACCATCACCGACCTCGCCGGGCGCAACCTCTCGGGCCACACGGTCGAGGCCTTCTGGTACGCGGTGCGCCATGCGCGGCCGGTGACGGTGGGTTTGAACTGCTCGTTCGGCGCGGCGCAGCTGCGGCCGCACGTGCGCACGCTGGCGCAGATCGCGGACACGCTGCTGATGGTTTATCCGAACGCGGGCCTCCCCAACGAGCTCGGCCAATATGACGAGACGCCGGCGGAGACCGCAGGCCTCGTCGCCGAGTGGGCGCAGGGCGGACAGGTCAACATCCTCGGCGGCTGCTGCGGCTCGACGCCAGCGCATATCGCGGCGATCGCTCGCGCCGTCGCGGGTGTCGCACCGCGGCCAGTGCCGACGCTGCCGGTCGCGACGCGCCTCGCCGGGCTGGAGGCCTTCACGATGGCGGCGGCTTAGTCCCTCCCCTGTAAAGGGGAGGTGGCAGCCCGCAGGGCTGACGGAGCGGTGTCCCCGTCAGCGTCGTGCCCCCCCAAACCGGTGACACCCCTCCGACCCGCTGCGCGGGCCACCTCCCCTTTCCAGGGGAGGAACTGGACAAAAGCATGACCTCCACCGCCTCCACCGCCCGCTTCGTCAATGTTGGCGAGCGCACCAACGTCACCGGATCGGCGGCGTTCAAAAAGCTGATCCTCGCCGGCGATTATGCCAAGGCGGTCGATGTCGCGCGCAGCCAGGTCGAGAACGGTGCGCAGATCATCGACGTCAACATGGACGAAGGGTTGCTCGACGCCGAACTGGCGATGACGACCTTCCTCAAGCTGATCGCCGCCGAACCAGACATCGCGCGGGTGCCGGTGATGATCGACAGCTCGAAATGGAGCGTCATCGAAGCGGGACTGAAGTGCGTCCCCGGCAAACCAATTGTCAATTCGATCAGCATGAAGGAGGGTGAGGGGCCGTTCCTCGAACAGGCCCGCGCCGCCCGCCGCTACGGGGCGGCGGTGGTGGTGATGGCTTTCGACGAGGTCGGTCAGGCCGACACCGCGCAGCGCAAGGTCGAGATCTGCGAGCGCGCCTACAAGCTGCTCACTGCCGACGGCTTCCCGCCCGAGGACATCATCTTCGACCCCAATGTGTTTGCGGTGGCGACGGGGATCGAGGAGCATAACCGCTACGCCTTGGACTTCATCGAGGCGACGCGCGAGATCAAGGCGCGCTGCCCGCACGTTCACATCTCGGGCGGGCTCTCCAACCTCTCCTTCAGCTTTCGCGGCAACGAGCCGGTGCGCCGGGCGATGCACAGCGTGTTCCTCTATCACGCCATCTCCGCGGGCATGGACATGGCCATCGTCAACGCCGGGCAGCTCGACGTCTACGACACCATCGACCCCGAGCTACGGCAGGCGTGCGAGGACGTCATCCTCGACGCGCACCCGGACGCGACCGAGCGGCTTATCACGCTCGCCGAACGCTTCCGCGGCACCGACGTCGCGGCGGAAAAGGCGGCGGAGGAATGGCGCGGCTGGCCGGTCGCGCGCCGGCTCGAACATGCGCTGGTCAAGGGCATCGACGCGCACATCGTCGACGATACCGAGGAGGCACGTCAGCTCGCGCCGCGCCCGATCGAGGTCATCGAAGGCCCGCTGATGGACGGGATGAACATCGTCGGCGACCTGTTCGGGTCGGGCAAGATGTTCCTGCCGCAGGTGGTGAAATCCGCGCGCGTGATGAAAAAGGCGGTCGCGCACCTCATCCCCTTCATCGAAGCGGAAAAGGAGGAGGGCGCGCGCGCCAAGGGCCGTATCGTCATGGCGACGGTGAAGGGCGACGTGCACGACATCGGCAAGAATATCGTCGGCGTGGTGCTGCAGTGTAACGGTTACGAGGTGATCGACCTCGGCGTGATGGTGCCCTGGTCGAAGATCCTCGACACCGCGCGCGAAGTCGACGCCGACATCATCGGCCTCTCCGGCCTCATCACCCCTAGCCTCGACGAAATGGTGACGGTGGCGGAAGAGATGCAGCGCGCTAGCCTGTCGATCCCGCTGCTGATCGGTGGCGCCACCACCAGCCGCGTCCACACCGCGCTGCGCATCGACCCCGCCTACGACGGGCCGGTCATCCACGTGCTCGACGCGAGCCGCGCGGTCGGGGTCGCGACCAGCCTCGTCAGCGAAACCGGCGTCGCGGAATATGTGGGGGAGATCGCTCGCGACTATGCCCATGTCCGCGAGGTGCGCGAGGGCAAGGGCCAGTCGATGCTCGCGAGTCTCGCCGACGCGCGTGCCAACGGCTTCGACGCCGACATGCGCCTCAAACCCCCGCCGCCCGAGCAGCCGGGGCTGCATGTGTTCGACAACTGGGACCTCTCCGACCTCGCCGAGACGATCGACTGGACGCCGTTCTTTCGCTCGTGGGAGCTGGCGGGGGTGTTTCCCGCGATCCTCGATGATCCGATCGTCGGCGACAGCGCGCGCGGGCTGTGGGCTGATGCGCAGGCGATGCTGGCTCGCATCATCGAGGAGAAATGGCTGACCGCGAAGGGCGTCGTGGGCCTGTGGCCCTGCGCGCGCGAAGGCGACGACGTGGTGTTGCTCGAACCTCCCCTCCCGCTTGCGGGAGGGGCCGGGGGTGGGCCGGGTCCGGCACCGCTGGCGGCGCTGCAGCCCACCCCTAACCCCTCCCGCCCGCGGGAGGGGGACGGTCACGTCCGCCTCCCCTTCCTGCGCCAGCAGATCGTCAAGCGCGACGGGCGCGCGAACATGTGCCTCGCCGACTTCATCGATCCGGCGGGCGACTGGCTGGGCGGGTTTACCGTCGCCATTCACGGCATCGAGCCGCACCTCGAACGCTTCCGCGCGGCGCACGACGATTATTCGGACATCTTGCTGAAAGCGCTCGCCGATCGCTTCGCCGAAGCCTTTGCCGAGCGACTGCACGCGCACGTCCGCCGCGAGCTGTGGGGCTATGCGCCGGGCGAGCAGCTCGACAACGCCGCGCTGATCCGCGAGGAATATCGCGGCATCCGCCCCGCCCCCGGCTACCCAGCCTGCCCCGACCATAGTCTGAAGCCGATCCTGTTCGACCTGCTCGACGCAGAACGCACGGTCGGCGCCAGCCTCACCGAGAACTTCGCGATGCTGCCGACCTCGGCGGTGAGCGGCTTCTACTTCGGTCACCCGCAGGCGAGCTATTTCGGCGTCGCCCGGGTGGGAGAGGAGCAGCTCGTCGACTACGCCGCCCGCCGCGGGGTGGACGTCGACACCGCCCGTCGCTGGCTGCGACCCAACCTCGACTGACGGTCGATCGTTTCCACGACTGGTGCCGGCATGGCGCGGATGCGAGCGCGCAGCTAAGGTCAGCGCCATGTCACGCTTGACCCTTGCCCTCGCCCTCGCCCTCGCCTCCCCCGCCGCCGCGCAGGCGCAGCGGGTGAGCGTGCCCGAGCTCGGTCGCAGTTTCGCGAGCGTGCAGGCGGCGGTTTCCGCCATCGGTGCGGGGCGCGGGACCGTCCGCCTTGCACCCGGCGAGTATCGCGAATGTGCGGTGCAGGAGGCGGGCGACGTGCGGATCGAGGCCGCGCCCGGCACCGTCACCTTTGTCGGCACCGCGTGCGAGGGGAAGGCGGCGCTGGTGCTGCGCGGGCGAACCGCAAGCGTGGTTGGCGTCAACTTTCGCGGCATCCGCGTCCCCGACCGCAACGGCTCCGGCATCCGGCACGAGGCGGGACGGCTCACCGTCGAGCGCAGCCGCTTCATCGACAGCGAACAGGGCATCCTCACCGCCAACGACCCGGCACTCAGCTTGAGTGTGGTGCGCAGC
The DNA here is from genome assembly GCA_936933955.1 of uncultured Sphingopyxis sp. Taxonomy (GTDB): domain Bacteria; phylum Pseudomonadota; class Alphaproteobacteria; order Sphingomonadales; family Sphingomonadaceae; genus Sphingopyxis. The sequence goes on from CAKZIN010000033.1 coordinate 12,211, forward strand.
GACTTTTCGGGCCTCGGCGACAACGACGGTGGGCCGAGTCACGGGCTCTACGCCGGGGCAATCGGGCGGCTCGAGGTGCGCGAATGTCGTTTCGATCGCGGCACCGGGGGGCATTATGTGAAGAGCCGCGCGGCGGAGAACATCATCCTCAATTCGACCTTCGACGACAGCCGCGGACGCGCCACCAACTATATGATCGACCTCGCCGGCGGAGGGCGCGGGACCATCGGCGGCAACCTCTTCATTCAAGGCGCGAAGAAGGAAAATTACAGCGCCTTCATCGCCGTCGCCGCCGAAGTGCGCGAGCATGCGGGGGAGGTCACGGTCGAGAACAACCGCGCGCAGTTTGCCCCTGGCGTGACCCGCGAGAGCGTATTCGTCGCAGGCTGGCGCGGGGTGCGCCCGGTACTGCGCGCCAACACGCTGGCCCCAAACCTCCGCGCGTGGGAGGCGCGTTGATCCAAAGTTCTGTTCCTGCGAAAGCAGGAGCCTGGTGCGGAGCGGCGCCGCGTTTGATCGCCCTGGGCTCCTGCCTTTGCAGGAGCACGTGGCGGTTCAGGCCGCATGTTGACACCGCTGTCAGTATAACCAACTGAGCCACCATGAACGCGCCCACTCGCCTCGATTTCAGCACCGCCACCTCCGCCATTGCAGAGCGGCAGTTCATGGACCCAACGCGTGAGCGACTGAAGCTGCGGCCGATGAAGGCATGGCGCCACTTTCGGGCTCTCGTCGCCGACAAGGAAGACACGCGGCAGGTCTTCGGCATCTTCGAGGCGCTGCCCCGCGCGGGGTTCGTCGACGACGCGCGCGCCTTTTGCGCGAGTGCCACCGGCCGCGCGCGCATGGCGAGCGAACCCTACCTCCCCGACCTGCTCGACGATCACGCCCCGATTGCCGCGCTGCCGGAAGGCACGGTTGGACGCGCCTACCTCCATTTCATGACCAGTCAGGGCCTCAGCGCCGCGGGGCTGGTCGAGGAATCGGAGAAGCAGTTCCGCACGCGCTACGACGACCAGATGCAGTGGTACGGCGACCGCCTGCGCGACACGCACGACATGCTGCACATCCTCACCGGCCATAGCCGCGATGCGCTGGGGGAGGCGTGCGTGCTGGCGTTCACCTATGGTCAGACCGGCAACTACGGCAACGCTTTCATCGCCACGCTCGCGGGGCGGGAGATCAAGCGGGGCACGCGCGTAGGTGCGCCGGTGTTCAAGGCGCTGTGGCAGGCCTATCGCAACGGCAAGCGCTCGCCCAACATCATCAACGAGGATATTCGCGCGCTGCTCGCCGAGCCGCTGGGCGCGGCGCGTCGGCGGCTCAACATCGACGAGCCGGTGCACTATCGCGCCTGCCACGAGGCTTTTCGCGGGCGGGGCATCGACCCGTTCGCGGCGATGGCGCCCGCCTGACGCCGACCCGCACGTCCGCCCCCTTCCCCGCCGCGAGGCCAGCCGCTAGCGGCGCTGGATGGCCAGCCTCTCCCCGCTCGATGTCGTCGCGCTCGCCGAGGCGCTGATCGCCGCGCCCAGCGTCACCCCTGCGCGCGGCGAGGTGTTCGACGTGCTGGAAGCGGCGCTGGTGCCGCTCGGTTTCGACGTGCATCGCTCCATCGACGGCGAAGCGCCAGACGGCCCGGTGGAGAACCTCCTCGCCACTCGCCCCGGCGGCGCGGCCCACCTCGCCTACGCCGGACACCTCGACGTCGTCCCGGCGGGCGAGGGGTGGACCGGCGACGCGTTCGCGCCGCGCATCGCGGGCGGAATCCTCTACGGCCGCGGGGCGAGCGACATGAAGGGCTCGGTCGCTGCCTTCGTCGCGGCAGCGGCGGCAGTGCCCGCGGAGGCCGCGACGCTCACGCTGATCATCACCGGCGACGAGGAAGGCCCCGCGGTCCACGGCACGCGCGCGCTGATGGGGCACATGGCGGCGCTCGGCATCGACCCGGACGCGATCCTCACCGGCGAGCCGACCAGCGTCGCGCGACTGGGCGACACGCTCAAGCTTGGACGGCGCGGGTCGGTCAACATCTGGATCCGCGTGCCCGGGCAGGAGGGCCACGTCGCCTATCCGCACAAGGCCGACAATCCGATCCCGCGCCTTGTCGCCATGCTGGCGGAGATCGACGCGCTGGTGCTGGATGAGGGGACGGCGGCGTTTCAGCCGTCCAACATCGAGATCACCAGCGTCGACGTCGGCAATCCCGCGACCAACGTCATCCCGCCGGAGGCCCGCGCGCGGCTGTCGATCCGCTTCAATGACCTCCACCGCGGCGACGCGCTGGGCGAGCGCATCGCGGCGATCGTCCACGCCCACGACCCCCGCGCCAGCGTCGAGGTCAAGGTCTCCGGTGAGGCGTTCCAATCGCGTCCTGGGCCCTTTGTCGACATGGTCGCCGCAGCGATCCGCGACGTCACCGGGGTCGAGCCAGAGCGTTCGACCAGCGGCGGCACCTCCGATTCGCGCTTTCTCCATACGCTCGCGCCGATCTGCGATTTCGGGCCGCCCAACGCGACGATGCACAAGCGCGACGAGGCGATCGCGATCGACGACCTCCACGCCCTCGTCGCGATCTATCGTCGGCTGATCGAGCGCTTCGCTGAGGCAGAGCGTAGCAACACGTAGACCGCGCCCGTCCCCCCGTGGCGCGGGTGCGCGGGGCGGACCGAAAGCACGCGATCGCCGAACGGCCCGTGCGCGAGCCACGCCTCCAGCTCGCGCCGGATCGCGCCGCGCGGCGCTTCGTCGGGGCCGCGGCGCTTGCCGGCGATCACCAGCAGCACGCGGACGCCGTCCTGAAGCGCCCGGTCGATCGCGTGGTGCAGGCGGGCGTGCGCGCCGCTGAGCGTCTGGCCGTGGAGGTCGAGCGTGCGCTCCACCTCCACGCGTCCGCCACGAAAGCGCCGCTCCCAATGACCGTCGGGCGCGGCGTCGATGCCCTTGGTCGAGGCCAAGGCGCGCGCTGGCGGCGGAAGCAGCGGCGCGGGCACACGGCCCCTCACGCTTTTGGGCGCCGGAAGCGGTGGCGCGGCGGCGGCGCTTGTTTCGCGGGGCGGGCTGACGGAAAGCTCGCGCGGGGTCCGCAGCGGCTTTACGTCAGCGACCACCCGCCGCCAGAGCCGCTCACCCGGTTCCTCGTCCGCCCGCGCCATGCTGCGATCAGCCCGGCGCGGTGAGGCGGGTGACGCTGATCTTTGGCAACAGCACCAGCGCTTCGCCGCGCGCCGACATGGCGCCGGCGATGCGCGCTGCCTCCTCGCCCGCCCCCCAGAAGCTGTCGAAACGGTTGGCGCCGCGGATCGCGCCGCCGGTGTCCTGCGCGATCCACAGTCCGTCGAGCGACGCGGGTGCGCCCGGTTCCGCGCGCAGCCAGACCGGCGCACCCAGCGGCACAAAGGCGGGGTCGGCTGCGACGCTCGCGCGGGCGCGGACGGGCACACCGAGAGCGCCGATGGCGCCCTCCCCTTCGAGCTCGCGGAAGAAGACGTAACTGGGGTTGCGCTGCATGATGCTGCGGCCGCCGTCGAGCTGCGCGCGCAGGTGGGCAACGATCCCCTGCATCGTTGCTTGCCCCGGCTGAAGCGCGCCCGCCTCCCGCAGCACGCGGCCGATCGCGACATAATCGCGCCCGTTCTGGCCCGCGTAGCCGATCCGCATCACGCTGCCGTCGGGCAGGCGCAGTCGCCCGGAGCCCTGCACCTGGAGGAAGAACAGCTCGATCGGGTCCGCCGCCCAGGCAAGTTCGAGCCCGCGCCCGGCGAGCGCGCCGCCGTCGATCGCGGTGCGGTCGTGGTAGGGGACCAGCCGCTGTCCCTCCACCCGACCGCGCACCCGGCGACCGGCGAGGGCCGTGTTGAAGGCGCCCAGGTCGGCCTCGATCAGATCGTTCGGGACGCGGTAGATCGGCGTTTCGTAGCCAGGCGCACGGCTCCGCGAGCCGCGGATTTCGGGCTCGTAATAGCCGGTGACGAACGCCCGCCCATCACCCACCCGAACCGCCGCGAACTGGTCGGCGAAGAAACGTCGCGCGTCACTGGCGCTGGCCGCTGCGGCGCAGGCCGGAGCCCAGTCGCCCGGCCGCGTCAGTCCGCTTGTATCGGTCCGCCGCAGGAGCGCAGGGCAACTCGCGCGGAAGCTCGCCAGCGCAGCCTCGGCATTGTCGAGCGGCGGCATCGCCGCGGCAAACACACCCGCCGCGAACGCGTTGGCGGCGGCCGGGGCGGGCGTCACGAGCGGTGTGGGCGGCGTCGCCACCACCGGCGCGCCCTGACGCGGCCCGACGCAGCTACCTAGGCCAAGCGCCGTCAATGCTCCGAGAAGGATCCGCCGCCCCGGAACGCCCCGTCCGCGCATGTCGCGCTTAGCCCGCGTCGGTTTCGTCGAGCTGCCAATCGGGGCTCGCATCGCCGACCCGGCGGACGAAGCTCCACACATCCTCGGTAACGACCGCATCGGTGAGCGAACCGGCGATCACCTTGCCTTCCGCATCGCGCGTCACAGCGGCGATGTCGGCAACGAAATGCACCACCAGTCGCGCCGTCTGGCGGTCGGCCGCGGCATCCACGATCACCGCCTTTTCGATATAGACGACCCGGTTTTCGAGCCGCTCGCCACGTTCCTCGCGCGCGGTGATGGCAGCGTCGAACGCTTCAAAGCTTTCCGGCGTCGTCAGGCTGCGCAGGGCGTCGCGATCGCCGCGCCAGAATGCCTCGAGGATCGCCTTGTACGCCTCACGCGCGCCGTGGATGAAGCGGCCAACGTCGAAGCCCTTCTCCGCCTGAAGTAGCGCGCGGATGCCCAGTTCGGCTTGCGGTTCGTACACGGTGGGGAGCGGAATGGCCGGAGCTGCACCTCGGGTCGCGTCCGCATCTCCGGCCCGCAGCGCCGCCGCGGGCGCGGTGCGCGGCGCTTCGTCGCGGCGCGGCAGCAGCGGCGTGTCGCCGTCCTGCCCGTGCTTGCCCAGCACCGACCACAGCCGCAGCCCGAGAAACGCGGCGATCATCGCAAGGACGACGATGGTGGCAGTCATGACAAGCCTCTTCCACCCCGCAAACAAGGCGCGTCCCGGATGGTCGCGAGCGGAGATATCGCATGTAGGCGAGATGGCCGCGCACTTCAAATCAGGCAGAAGGAGGAGGCGAGATCGACCGAGGGCCACGGCGGAAGTTCAGGCTAAGTTCACGCGATAAGTTAACTTTAACGCTATTGCGATGCGGTAGCAAATCGCTTTTTCGAGGCGGCGTGCGGCGTTTGTCGCAGTCTCGAGCCGACATGCGCGTGCGCTTCTACGAAGGTCGGCCGGGCGGCTACGCCCAAGAGGCTGCACAATGAGTGCTCCTGCGAAAGCAGGAGCCCAGGGCGGTGGGGCGCCGCGCTGAGTCGCCCTAGGCTCCTGCTTTCGCAGGAGCACCGAGAGCCGCCCGCCTGCCCTGCCCCCACTGCTTCGGCCTTCGCCGGAGTACAGCGTACCCCACCCATTTGCGCCGCCTTGCCCCGGCTGCTAGGGCGCGCGGGACTTTGGCGGGGCGGTGGCGCCGCGCTGCGAACCTCCAGCGAACGGATCGACAGAAACATGGCCGACGAGCACGCCGACACCCCCGTCACCACGCAGGGCGGGCAGCCCAACGGGCTCGACAACGGCCCGGCGATCGGCCTCATCTCGCAATATGTGAAGGACTTCTCGTTCGAGAATCCGAACTCGCCGCAGGTCTACCAGTGGACCAGCCAGCCCAATGTCGACGTTCAGTTCGGCATCAGCGCCAACGGTGTCGCCGACGGCGTGCATGAATCGGTGATCAAGATCGACATCAGCGCCACTCACCCGGAGGGGCCGAGCTTTGTGATCGACCTGTCGTACGCGGGGCTGTTTGGCGTACGCAACGTGCCTGACGATCAGGTTCACGCCTTCATGCTCGCCGAAGCGCCGCGGATCCTGTTCCCCTTCGCTCGCCGCCTGGTCGCCGACGCGGTGCGCGACGGCGGTTTTGCGCCGCTGCTGCTCGACCCGATCGACTTCCACGGGCTCTACCTCCAGCAGCAGCAGCAGATGGCGGCGGCGCAGGGCGGTGGCGAGAATGGTGGCGGCGACGATTTTGTCGACACCCAGACGTTCGGCAACGCCTGATCTCACGCTAGCGCGCGGCGGCAGCGTCGCCGCGCGCGTGCCGACCTGATCGCCCGACCATGTCACTCGTCCGCAAGCTGGGTTCGGTCGGCGGACTGACGCTCGTCAGCCGCGTGCTGGCGCTGGTGCGCGATTCGCTGCAGGCGAGCTACGTCGGCGCGGGCTTCGCCTCCGACGCATTCCTCGTCGCCTTCCGCCTGCCCAACATGTTCCGCGCGTTGTTCGCGGAGGGCGCCTTCGCCGCCGCATTCGTGCCGCAGTTCAACCGCAAGGTGGCCGAGGGCGGAGGGCTCGCCGCGGGAATCGACTTCGCAAGCCGCGCGCTGGCGGTGCTGCTCCCCGTGCTGGTGCTGATGACCGTCGCCATGATGGTCGCCGCCTGGCCGCTCACCTACGCGCTGTCGGGCGGGTTCAACGACCCGACGCAAGAGCAATTCGCGTACGCGGTAATGCTGTCGCGGATCACCATCCCCTATCTGCTGATGATCAGCCTGGTGTCGCTGCTCGGCGGCATTCTCAATTCGCTCGACCGGTTCTGGGCCAATGCAGCGGCGCCGGTGCTGCTCAACGTGGCGATGATCGCGGGCTTCCTGCTATTTCGTGGGGAGACGCCCTACCAGACCGCGACGGTGCAGGCGCTGTCGGTGACCGTTGGGGGCGCGCTGCAATTGCTGTTCATGATCTGGGCGACGCACCGCGCGCGAGCATCGCTGCGCCTGAGGAAGCCGGCCTTCGATGGCGAGATGCGCGAGCTGCTGCGCAAGATCATCCCGGTCGCGGCGGGGGCGGGGGTCAATCAGGTCAACCTCCTCATTTCCACCGCGCTCGCGGGCAACCTGCTGGCACAGGGGTCGATCAGCTACATCTACTACGCCGACCGGCTGAACCAGCTGCCGCTGGGGCTGATCGGCATCGCGCTGGGCACGATCCTTCTCCCCACCCTCTCACGGCTGTTGTCGAACGGTGACGAGGCGGGGGCGATGCACACGCAGAACCGAGGGGTGGAGCTGGCGTTGCTACTCACCCTCCCCGCCACCGTCGCCTTCCTCACTATCCCGCAGCAGATCGTGCGCGGGCTGTTCCAGCATGGCGAGTTCAGCGCGGCCGATACGCAAAGCGCGGCGATGGTGCTCGCCGCCTTCTCCGTCGGGCTGCCCGCCTACATCCTCGTCAAGCTGTTCACCCCGGGCTATTATGCGCGGCACGACACCGCGACCCCGGTCAAGTTCGCGAGCTGGTCGGTGCTGGTCAACATCGCCGCCAACCTCGCCCTCATCCCGACCATCGGCGTGCTGGGGCCGCCGCTGGCGACCGCGCTGGCGAGTCTCCTCAACCTCGCGCTGCTCTATCGCGGGCTTCGGCAACGCGGGCATTTCGCGGTCGACGCCGCGCTCGCTCGTCGTCTCCCGCGGCTGGCGCTCGCCGCGCTGGCGATGGGCGCGCTCCTCTGGGCGATCGGCGGGCGGTTCGACGCCTGGCTGACCGGCACGCTGATCGAGCGCGCGCTGGCGCTCGGCGCGCTGGTCGGCGGGGGCATTGCCATCTATGCGCTTGCCGCGCTCGCGTTCGGAGCGGTGCGCATCGACGAGCTCAAAGCCATCCGCCGCCGCGCGCCCGCCGCCCCCGCACCACCACAGGAATGACCATGCGCATCCTTTCGGGCATCCAGCCCACCGGCCAGCTCCACCTCGGCAACTATCTGGGCGCGATCCGCAACTGGGTGGTGATGCAGGATGCGCATCCGGGGGAGTGCCTGTTCTTCCTCGCCGACCTCCACGCGATCACCGTGCGGATGGACCCGGCGAAGCTGCGCGAAGGCGTGCGCGACATGGCTGCGGCGCTGATCGCGAGCGGCATCGATCCTGCGCGTTCGATCCTGTTCAATCAGACTCGCGTGCCCGAGCACAGCGAGCTCGCCTGGCTGCTGATGTGCACCGCGCGTATCGGTTGGCTCAACCGGATGACGCAGTTCAAGGAAAAGTCGGGAAAGGACCGCGAAGGCGCCTCGATCGGGCTGTTCTCCTATCCGGTGCTGCAGGCAGCCGACGTGCTGCTTTACCAGACGACGCACGTGCCCGCGGGGGAGGATCAGAAACAGCACCTCGAACTCGCCCGCGACATCGCGACGAAGTTCAACCTCGACAGCGGCACCGAGACCTTCGTTCTGCCCGAGCCGATGATCCCCCCGACCGGCGCGCGGGTCATGTCGCTGCGCGACGGCAGCGCCAAAATGTCGAAGTCTGATTCCTCCGACATGAGCCGCATCAACCTCTCCGACAGCGACGAGTCGATCGCGCAGAAATTCCGCAAGGCGCGCACCGACGCCGAGCCACTGCCGGGCGAGTTCGCCGGCCTTGCCGAGCGGGCGGAGGCGCGCAACCTCGTCTCCATCTACGCCGCGCTGGCGGGGGAGAGCGGCGATGCGGTGTGCGCACGCTTTGCGGGGCAGGGTTTCGGTGCGTTCAAGCCCGCGCTCGCCGACCTCGCGGTGAGCGTCATCGGCCCGATCCGCGACCGCTACGTGGCGTTGCGGGAGGATGCGGCGGCGATCGACACGCTGCTCGAACGCGGCTCCGCCGCTGCGCGCGAGATCGCCAAACCAACGCTCGCCGCCGCGCACGAGGCACTGGGGCTGTTCGGGCGCGGGTGAGAGTTGCCGTGCTCCTGCGAACGCAGGAGCCCAGGGCAGTCGAGCGCGGCGCCAAGTCGCCCTAGGCTCCTGCTTTCGCAGGAGCACCGCGCTTGCGGGGAACCCCAGCCTGCCGCCGCTCTGGCAGTCGCTGGGGCCCAACCTTTCGTTCCGTTCCTTCCCTCACACACCATTCAACCGCCATTCACCGCAGTTACGGCACGTTTCGTGCAAGCCACGCGTTGTGGCTGCGTGACGAATCATGCGCTGGGTGGGGGGCTCCACGCGCGCATCGAGGGGTTGAAGTGATGACGATCCGTACCCGTATCCAGTCGGCGGGGAAGTCCGCCAAGATCGTTGCCGGCGCGCTCGCGCTTGGCGCCCTGACGGCCTGCGCGACGCCCGGCTTCAATGCCGACGTATCGCGTTTCTCGCGGCTGCCGGTGCCGCAGGGGCAGACCTTTACCGTCGTGCCGCGCGACAATGCGATGGCCAACAGCCTCGAGTTCCAGAGCTACGCCGGGCTCGTCGCTCAGGCGATGGAGCGGCAGGGCTTCCGCGCCATCGCTCCGGGCGCGACTCCGGACATGATCGTGAAGATCGCTTACGGCGTCGATCAGGGCCGCGAGCGCGTCGTGAACGACAGCTGGTCCGACCCCTTCTGGGGACCCGGCTGGGGCTACAACAGCTTCTACAGCCGCCCCTACATCGTGCGCACGCCGTACGGTTATCAGTATGTCCGCGGCTTCTATGACCCGTTCCTCTACGGGCCGTCGTTCGGCGATTACGGCCGGGTGCACAGCTACACCGTCTACACCAGCGGGCTCGACATGGCGATCGAGCGCCCGGGTGGCGAGCGGCTGTTCGAAGGGTCGGCCGAAGCCGTCTCGCGCACCAACGACCTGACCCGCCTCGTGCCGAACCTGGTGCAGGCGATGTTCACGGGCTTTCCGGGCAATTCGGGCGAGCGCGTGCGCATCACTGTGGCGCCGGACACCGTCACGCGTCGCTGATCTTCAGCGGGCAGCTTTAGAAAAGGGCGCGGAGGCTGATGCTTCCGCGCCCTTCTTCGCATTAGCGGCCGCGGTGGACTGAGACCCCAGCCCTACCCCACGAGCCCCGCGCGGATGCGGCGGATGTCGGCGTCGAGGTCGCAGTCGCCCGCGCGCAGCGTTTCGATGGTGCGGATGGCGTGGATCACGGTCGAATGATCGCGCCCGCCAAAGCGCCGCCCGATCTCCGGGAAGCTGCGCGGCGTGAGCTCCTTGGCGAGGTACATCGCCACCTGCCGCGGGCGGGCGACGGCGCGGGTGCGCCGCTGCGACGCCATCTCCGCGCGGTCCAGGCGATAGTGCGCGCAGACCGCCTTCTGAATCTCCTCGATGCTCACGCGCCGAGCGGCATGCCGCGCCTGATCCTCCAGCCGCGCGCGCGCGAAGTCGAGCGTCACCGCCTCCCCGGTCAGCGTCGCATAGGCGATGAGCTTGTTGAGCGCGCCTTCGAGCTCGCGCACGTTGCGGGGGAAGGTGGCGGCGAGCCAGCCGAGCACGTCCTCGCTCACGCCCGCGCCGCGCTCGGCATTCATCGCGGCGAGGATGGCGAGGCGCAGTCCCTCATCGGGCGCGTCGATGTCGGCGACGAGGCCCCCGCCCAGCCGCGACGCGAGCCGCGCGTCGATCCCGTCGAGAAGGTGCGGCGCGCGGTCGGCGGCGAACACCAGCCGCCCGCCGCCGCCGGTCACTTCGTCGATGGTGTGGAGCAGCTCCGCCTGCGTCGACTGCTTGCCGATAACGAACTGCAGATCGTCGATCAGCAGCAGGTCGGTCGCGCGCAGCCGCGCCTTGAAATCGAGCGTGTCGCCGCTGCGCATCGCGGCGATGAACTCGACCATGAACTTCTCCGCCGACAGCATCGTCACCCGCGCCGCGGGATCGCGCTCGATGGTGGCAGCGGCGATGGCGTGGAAGAGGTGCGTCTTGCCCTGCCCCGTGTCGCCACGCAGGTACAGCGGCGCGAACGCGGGGGCTTCGGGCGCGGCCATTCGGCGTGCGGCGTTGGCGGCGAGGATGTTGCTGCGCCCGGTGACGAAGCGCGCAAAGGTGAGCCGTGCATCGACCTGCACCGGGGCGCGTTGCGGCGCGCTCTGCGTGATCGTGTCGATGAGGATGCTGGTCGCGCCCTCGCGGACTGCGGCCGACACCGCGACCTCTCGCACGTCGCCGCGCAGCTGCCGCCACGCGAGCAGCAGGCGGTCGAGAAAACGCGCTTCGATCTGCTGTGCGGTGAAGACCGACGGCGCGCTCAGGTGGAGGACACCGTCGGCACCAAGGCTGCCGAGCTTCACATGTTTAAGCCAATGGTCGAACGTGCGGGCGCCGAGGTCCTGACGCAGCCCCGCCGCGACCCGGTCCCACTGGACGCTGAGCGCGGCACGGTCGGCGCTGGCGATCGCATCCGCGTCGCCCGACAGGCGCAGGTCGTTGATCATCGCCTCGTCCACGTCCTCCCCGCCCACCTGCGTCCCCCGCGGGTGCCCCTATTCGTTGGCCGCAAGTATCCCCGCGCAGGTAGCCGCGACGGGCACCTGCGGTTTGGGTCCGCGGCGATGTTTGTGGCGCCGACTCCGTCCTCGGGAGGCGTCGGTGCGGGGGCATGTGTAGGGAGCAAAATCGGGAGCGAGCAAGCGCCGGGCCCGTAAAAAAACTGAAATAAAGGCGTTGACGAGGATTCCCTAGAGCTTGCCGCGATCTATCTTCAAGTCTTTGATACGCCGATGATTTCACAAATCCTTACCGCGATCCAAACCCACGAATCGCGCGGCTAGGGGGGATTCGGACAGTCCGGCGCCCACTACCCTCGCACTGTTTCACGACGGTGCATCGCAGACCAAAATGAGAACCCGCGCAGGCCGCATCTTCGAACGTCGGTGTTGGCGCTGGCGGCGCTGCGAATCATCTGTGACCCGCTCCAACGCGAACCGCCGGCGCACCTTGACGGTGGCCGGCGGCAGAAGCCCCAACGGGCTCATCGATGCATCGGACCGACGCGCGGCCCCGCGTGTCAGGCGAGCGTGCTCAGCGCCTTGGTCAGGCGCGAGAACTTCCGCGCCGCCGTGTTCTTGTGGACGACGCCTTTCGCGACGCCCCGCGCGAGTTCGGGCTGGACCTGCGACAGCGCGGTGGTCGCCGCTTCGCGATCGCCCGCCGCCAGCGCCGTCTCAACCTTCTTCACCATCGTACGGATGCGCGAGACGCGCGTCTTGTTGACGACGGTGCGGCGCTCATTGCGACGGATGCGCTTGCGCGCCTGGGGCGTATTGGCCATCGATTCCTCAAGAAAACTGCGAAACTGTCAGCGAAGCGGGCATGGGCATGGCATCCCATGACGGGATCGCCCTCGGCTCGCGAAGCCGCGCCCCTAGCGTCGTGGGCGCAAAAGGTCAACGCAAAGCGGCGCCGGGCGCGCTATTTCTGGCAGCGCGGGCACCAGAAGGTCGAGCGCCCGCCCTGCACGAAGCGTGCGACAATGCCCGCGCATTCGGGGCAAGCCTCCCCCTCGCGCCCATAGACCCGCCACTCGTGCGCAAAATAGCCGAGCTCTCCGTCGGGCTGGCGGTAGTCGCGGATGGTCGAGCCGCCAACCGCGATCGCGCGCGTCAGCACCGCCTTCACCGCCTCGGCGAGTCGGTCGAGCCGCGCCCGTGCGAGTCGGCCGCCCGCGCGCTTGGGGGAAATGCGCGCGAGGTGGAGCGCCTCACACACGTAGATATTGCCCAGCCCGGCGACGATGCGCTGGTCGAGCAACAGCAGCTTTATCGCTGCGGTCCGCCCCACGAGCGCGCGCAGCAGGTGCGCGCCGTCGAAGGCGTCGGACAGCGGTTCGGGCCCCAGCAGCGCGAACGGCGCGAAGCCCTCCTCCGGCGCCCCTTCGACGAGGTCGACCGAGCCGAAGCGGCGCGGGTCGTTGAGCGCTACGCGCGTACCCTCCCCCATCGTCAGGACGAGGTGGTCGTGCTTGTCGAGCTCCTCTTCATCGCCGAGGCCCGTTCGCCAACGCCCCGACATGCCGAGGTGAAAGATCAGGCTCGCATCGCGGTCGGTGGCGATGATGCCGTATTTCGCGCGGCGGGTGATCGCCGTGACACGCGCGCCGGTGAGCCTCTGGGCGAGGCCTTCGGGAAAGTTGCGCCTGAGGTCGGCGCGGCGCACCTCGATCCGAGCGATGCGCTGACCCTCGAGCAAGGGACGCAAGCCCCGGACGGTGGTTTCGACTTCGGGAAGTTCGGGCACGCGCGTTGCCTAGCACGTCCGAGCGACGCGCCAATATCGGCGCTCGACCGCCCCGCCGCGCGCCGCTATCGCGGGCGTCATGTCTGAAACGGTATCCTTCGGCCACGAACAGGTGGCGCCCGAGGAAAAGACGCGCCGGGTCGGCGGCGTCTTTTCCCGCGTCGCCAAGCGCTACGACATCATGAACGATGCAATGTCTGGAGGTATGCACCGGCTGTGGAAGGACCGCTTCGTCGCGCAGGTCAATCCGCGCGCGGGCGAGCGCATCCTCGACGTTGCGGGTGGCACCGGCGACATCGCCTTTCGCATGGCGGCACGCGGCGCGGACGTCACCGTCAGCGACATCAACCCTGACATGCTCGCCGTCGGCATGGAGCGCGCGGGCAAGCGCGGCATCTCCGGCCTCGTCTGGCAGGAGGCCAATGCCGAGGAGCTGCCGTTCGGCGACGACAGCTTCGATGCCTACACCATCGCCTTTGGCATCCGGAACGTGACGCACATCGACCGCGCCCTTGCAGAAGCGCGGCGCGTGCTGAAGCCGGGCGGACGCTTCTTCTGCCTCGAATTTTCAACCAGCGAGTGGCCGGGCTTCAAGGAAAGCTACGACCTTTATGCGCGCAACGTCGTGCCGCGCATCGGTCAGGCGATCGCGCAGGATCGCGACAGCTACCAATATCTCGTCGAATCGATCGAACGCTTCCCGACGATGGAGGCGTTTCGCGGCATGATCGACGCCGCGGGCTTCGTGCGCACGCGGGTGACGCCGATCCTCGGCGGGCTGGTCGCAATCCACTCTGGCTGGACGCTCGACTGATGCGCATGGGAGCCGCGCGGGCGTGACCCGCCCTGCCACGCACATCGCGCGCCTGCTGCGCTGGGGCCGCGTGCTCGCCCGCCATGGCGCGCTGCGAGGGATCGAGGCGTCGCCGACGACTCCCGCGCCGGTGCGACGGCTGACGCGCATTGCCCGACTTGGAACGATCCAGCCGCGCGAGCCCGATTACGCCTCCGCCTTTCGCGCGATCGGCCCGGCGGCGATCAAGCTCGGCCAGACGCTCGCCACGCGGCCCGACGTGATCGGAGAGGCGGGCGCGCGCAATCTCGTATCGCTGCAGGACAGCCTGCCCCCGGTGCCATTCGCCGAAGTGCGCCCGCAGATCGAATTTGCGCTCGGCCGTCCGCTCGAGGGGCTCTACGCGTCGTTCGATCCGGAGCCCGTCGGGTCCGCGTCAGTGGCGCAAGTCTATCGTGCGACCACGACAGACGGTCGCGACGTCGCGGTCAAGGTGCTGCGCCCGGGCGTCAAGGACAAGTTCGCGCGCGATATCGACACCTATGAATGGGCCGCCGCGCACCTCGAGGCGATGGGCGGTGAGGCCAAGCGACTGCGACCGCGGCTGGTCATCGCCAACTTCAAGCGGTGGACGCTGCGCGAGCTCGACCTGCGGCGCGAGGCGGCGTCGGCGTCCGAGCTCGCCGAATCGGCGGTGGCGATGGAGGGCTATCGTGTGCCCGCGGTCGACTGGGACCGCACCACCGGCAGCGTGCTGACGATCGAGTGGGTCGACGGCATCAAGATTTCCGACGTCGATGCCTTGCGCGCCGCAGGTCACGACCTTCCCCTGCTCGCCCGGCGGCTGGTCAACGCCTTCCTGCGCCAGGCGATCGCCGAGGGCTTCTTTCACGCCGACATGCACCAGGGCAATTTGCTGGTGGCGCCCGACGGCACGATCGTCGCGATCGATTTCGGCATCATGGGGCGGATCAACCACCAGGCGCGGCAGTGGCTGGCGGAGATCCTCTACGGCCTCATCACCGGCAACTACCGCCGCGTCGCCGAAATCCACTTCGAAGCGCAATATGTGCCCGCGCACCACAATGTCGAGGAGTTCGCGACCGCTCTGCGCGCCGTGGGCGAACCGATGCGCGGCAAGCCGGTGAGCGAGCTGTCGGTCGGGATGATGCTCGACGGACTGTTCGCCATCACACGCGATTTCGACATGGAGACGCAGCCGCACCTGTTGCTGCTGCAAAAGACGATGGTGATGATCGAGGGCGTTGCGACCAGCCTCGATCCAGACATCAACATGTGGGAGACGGCGGGCCCGTTCGTGCGCGAATGGATGCGGGGGGAGCTCGGTCCCGAAGCCCGTCTCGCCGACCGCATCCGCACCGATCTCGATACGCTCAACCGCCTTCCCGGGCTGATCCGGCGGTTGGAAGACGCCTATCCGCCTGCGGGTGGCGCGCCCCCGCCGCCCCCGCTCCCCGACGTCCCACTGATGTGGGAGCGACGCGAAGCTGCGACACCGTGGTGGCGCTGGCCCGCCGTCGCGTTGCTTGGCGCCGGCGTGGGGGCGGCTGCGATGGCGTTCTTCACCTAGCCTTTGAGCGGCACGGTCTGCTGGTGCTGAACCACCTGCCAGTCATGGTCGCCGCAACGCTGATAGGTGGACGTGGCGTAGCATGCGAAGCGCTCGTCGCCGCGGCTAGCCTCGACATGATAGGCGCACACGATCATTCCATATTCCGGACGGCTGATGCGCTGGTCGCTGAAACGCACCTCATCCCAGCGCGGCGTATCGCTGACCGCAGCGATGGCCTGCTCGCCTGAGAGAACGAACGGCTCTGCCGGGACGACCATCAGGCAGTCCTTGCTGACAAGCTTCTCGTAAATCTCGCGCCCACCTTTCCAAAGGCTCTGTTCGGTCTCCCACAGCCGCGCATCTTCCATCATTATTCTCCAGTTTCGGTGTAGCGTCCGAACGGGGCCCGTTCAGGGAGGTTCCGCTTGGCATGCGCGCAGGCGAGGGGCATAAAGAATGCGCATGCAGTGGAGTTCTCCCGATGAACGCGCCGTTCCGTAAACGCCCGACCAACATCTCCCTCGACCCGGCGCTGGTCGACGCCGCGCGTGAGCATGGCGTCAACATCTCCAGCGTGTGCGCCAAGGCGCTTGAAAAGGAGGTCCGCCGCGCTCGTGAGGAGCGGTGGGTTGAGGAGAATTGGGAGGCCATTCAGGCGACCAACCGCTGGGTCGAAGAAAATGGCCTGCCGCTCGCAAAATATCGGATGTTTTGAGTGGCGCGTCATGATGTCTGGCGTGAGCGGGGCGGCGAGGTGCTCCTGCTCGACTGCCAGTCGGACCTGCTATCGCATTTAGCCACGCGGTTCGTTGCCCCGCTGTTGCGGGACGACGGCAGCGTTCGCATCCCGCGCCTGCAACCGATCTTCGAACTGGAAGGCGAGCGATACTATATGGCGACGCATCTCGCAGCCAACATCGCGGCGAGGGCTCTGCATGAACGGGTGACATCACTCGAACACGAACACGACCGCATCATGGCGGCGTTCGACATGCTGCTGACGGGGGTGTGATGGCGCGGGTGCTGCTGATCGTCGGCGGGGGGATCGCCGCGTACAAGAGCGCGGAACTGATCCGCGCGCTGCGTAAACGCGGGGATGCGGTGACCCCGGTGCTGACGCGGGCGGGGGCGCAGTTCGTGACCCCGTTGACCCTCGGCGCGCTCGCCGGGAGCCGCGTCTACACCGACCTCTTCGATCTCAAGGACGAGGTGGAGATGGGGCACATCGAGCTGTCGAGGAGCGCCGACGCGATCCTCGTCTGCCCCGCGACGGCGGACTTGATGGCGAGGATGGCGGTGGGAATCGCCGACGATCTCGCGACCACGCTGCTGCTCGCGACCGATGCGCCGGTGCTGATCGCGCCTGCGATGAACGTGCGCATGTGGCAGCACCCCGCGACGATGCGCAACGTGGCGACGGTACGGGGCGAAGGCGTCACGGTGATGGAGCCCGACGTCGGCGAGATGGCGTGCGGCGAGTTCGGCCCTGGCCGTTTACCCGAGATCGAGCGAATCCTCGTCGAGTTGGACGCGGTGCTGGCAAAGGGCGCCCCGTTGCGTGGGAGTGACCCCGCGACCTCGGTGCTTGCTGACCAGCCCGACTTCGCCGACGATACGCATCGGGCGCTGCATGGTCGCCACCTGATCGTGACCGCGGGGCCGACGCATGAGCCGATCGACCCGGTGCGCTACCTCGCCAACCGCTCGAGCGGCAAACAGGGGTTTGCGATTGCCGAGGCAGCGGCACGTGCTGGCGCGCGGGTCACGCTGATTGCGGGGCCGGTCGCCCTTCCGACGCCGCCGGGGGTCGACCGCGTCGACGTGGAAACCGCACAGCAGATGGCGGACGCGGTGGCCTCGGCGCTTCCCGCCGATGTGGCGGTGATGGTCGCGGCGGTGGCGGATTGGCGACCCGCCACCCACTCACCGGCCAAGATCAAGAAGAACGGCGACGCCCCCGCCCCGCTCGTGCTGGCAGAGAACCCCGATATCCTCGCGACGCTCGCGCACTCGCCGCAGCGGCCGGCGCTGGTTGTCGGCTTCGCGGCCGAGACCGACGCGCTGCTCGACCATGCGCAGGCCAAGCTCGCGCGCAAGGGCTGCGACTGGATCGTCGCCAACGACGTCGGCGTCGATCCGATGGGCGGGGCGGCGAACCGAGTGCACCTCGTCACCGCGGACGGCGTTGACAGCTGGGAACGGCTGCCGAAGGAGGAGGTCGCCCGCCGTCTCATCGACAGGATCGCCGATGCCCTCCGACCGCCCCGCGACTGATCTTTCCGCGCCCGACCTGCCCGTCCTGCGGCTGCCCAACGGCGGAGGGCTGCCGCTCCCCGCCTATGCGAGCGCCGGGGCGGCGGGGCTGGACATCGTTGCGGCGGAATCGTTGACGTTGCGTCCGGGAAGCCGAGCCGCGGTGGCGACCGGCATGGCGCTTGCGGTGCCGCCGGGGTGGGAAGTGCAGGTGCGCCCGCGCTCGGGGCTCGCGCTCAAGCATGGCATCACCTGCCTCAACACGCCCGGCACGATCGACAGCGACTATCGCGGCGAGGTCAAGGTGATCCTCGCCAATCTCGGCGATGAATATTTCGAGGTGAGGCGCGGCGAGCGGATCGCGCAGCTGGTGCTTGCGCCCGCGCCACAAACGCAGGTGGTGGAGGTGTCGAGCCTCGACGCCACCGCGCGCGGCGTCGGCGGGTTCGGCTCGACCGGGCGCTGAACAGGACACGCGCGATCCTCAGCGACGACGAACTCGACCGCTACGCGCGGCAGATCATTCTGCCCGAGGTCGGCGCCCGCGGGCAGGAGGCTCTACGCGCGGCGAGCATATTGGTGATCGGCGTCGGGGGGATCGGATCCACCGCGATCCCCGCGCTGGTGGGCGGGGGCGTGGGGCGGGTGCGTTTCGTCGATGACGACGTCGTCGATGCGAGCAACCTCCACCGCCAGCCTTTGTTCACCGGCGCCGACGTCGGCCGCGCGAAGGTGAGCGTGGCAGCGGAGCGCCTCGCCGCGCTCAACCCGCTGGTGGCGCTGGAACCCGTCAGGGGGCGCGCCGATGCGGCCAGCATGGCGACGATATTGGCGGGCGTCGATCTCGTCCTCGACGGCAGCGACAATTTCGCGACGCGCCTTGCGGTGAGCGATGCCGCGACCGCCGCGCGCGTGCCCTTGGTGAGCGCCGCAGTCGCGCGCTTTCAGGGACAGGTCGGGACGTTCACCGGCTGGTTACCCGACCGGCCATGCTATCGCTGCTTCGTCGGTGACGCGCACGACAGCGACGACTGCGACACTTGCGCCGACCAGGGCGTGCTCGGCCCGATGGTGGCGATGGTCGCAGCGTTCGGCGCGCTGGAGGCGATGCGATATCTCATTGGTTTCGGGGAAGAGGGCGCGGGGAAGCTGCACATCATCGACGGGCTGACGCCGGAGTGGCGCACCCTGCGCTTGCCCAAGGACCCCGCGTGCCGAGCGTGCTCACAAGCGTCGCAATAGCAGAGGCATAAAGGTCGGGGGGCGCGGGGAGTGCCTTTCACCCCCCGCGATGCGCAGCGTTAAGCCCCCGCCTTGCCCACCTCGCTCGGTTTCGACGTGGGGTTGCCCCCTTCAGCGCGCACCCGGCGGATTTCGCCGCGCACGCTCAGCCCGAGCGCGTCGGCGACGAGCGCTGCCTGCTCGGTCTGGTGGCGGCTCATCAACCCTGTCGCCGGTGAAGCCGACGGCGCGCGGCCAGCGTAGCGGGCGCGCATCCCTGCCCTGCCCGCCTCCGCCAACGCCGCTTCGATGAAGGGTTCGACGAAGAACCAGGCGCCGTTGTTCTTGGGCTCTTCCTGACACCACACCACCTCTTCGAGGTTCGGCATGTTCGCGACGCGGGCCGCCAGCGGCTCACCGGGGAAGGGGTAGAGCTGTTCGATCCGCACCACGGTCGTGTCGGCAAGCTCGTTCTTGTCGCGCGCTTCCATCAGGTCGTAGCCGACCTTGCCCGAACAGAGCACCAGCCGCTTGACCGCAGCGTCGGCGGGCGGGGTGCGGTCGGACATGATGCGGCGGAAATGCGCCTCACCGATGAAGTCCGCACGAGCCGAGACCGCCAGCTTGTGCCGCAGCAGCGACTTGGGCGTCATGATCACCAGCGGTTTGCGGAACGAGCGCAGCATCTGCCGCCGCAGAACGTGGAAATAGTTGCTGGGCGTCGAAATGTTGCAGACCTGGATATTGTCCTGCGCGCACAGCTGGAGGAACCGCTCGAGCCGCGCGGAACTATGTTCCGGCCCCTGCCCTTCGTAACCGTGCGGCAGCAGCATCACGAGCCCGCTGGCGCGCAGCCATTTGGCCTCGCCCGCGGCGATGAACTGGTCGATCATGATCTGCGCGCCGTTGGCGAAGTCGCCGAACTGCGCTTCCCACAGCACCAGCGAGCGCGGATCGGCGAGGGCATAGCCATATTCGAAACCGAGCACGCCATATTCGCTCAGCGGGCTGTCGAGCACCTCGAACTTGGCCTCAGGCAGCGTCGCGAGCGGCACGTAGCGCCGCTCGTTCGATTGATCGACCCACACCGCGTGGCGCTGGCTGAACGTGCCGCGGCCCGAATCCTGACCCGACAAGCGCACGTCGTGCCCCTCCGCCACCAGCGTTCCAAAGGCGAGGCTTTCGGCGGTCGCCCAGTCGAACACGTCGCCTTCCTTGGCTGCGAACATCGCCGCGCGCCCGTCGATGACGCGCTTCAACGTCTTGTGCACGTCGAGGTCGGCGGGGACCGTCGTCAGCACCTGTCCGACGCGGTCGAACAGCTCGTCGGAGACGCCCGTCGCGACGTTGCGGCGTGCCTCCTCGGGCTCCGCGGGCGCGTGCAGCCCCGACCAGCGACCCGCGAACCAGTCCGCCTGATTCGGCTTGTAGGTCGCGCCGGCCGCGAACTCCTCCTCCAGCCGCGCGATGAAGCGCTGCCGCATGGCGTCGGCATCGGCGTCGCTGACCACGCCTTCGCTCACCAGCCGCGCCTGATAGAGCGTCGACACCGGCGGGTGCTGACGGATCGCCTGGTACATGACGGGCTGCGTGAAGCTCGGCTCGTCGCCCTCGTTGTGGCCGAAGCGGCGGTAGCACCACATGTCGATGACGATGTCGCGCTTGAACCGCTGGCGGAACTCGATCGCCAGCTTGCACGCGAACGTCACCGCTTCCGGATCGTCACCGTTGACGTGCAGGATCGGCGCCTGGATCCCCTTCGCCACGTCCGAGGGATAGGGCGAGGAGCGCGCGAACTGCGGGCTGGTCGTGAAGCCGATCTGGTTGTTGACGATGAAGTGGATGCAGCCGCCGGTGTTGTATCCGCGCACGCCGGAGAAGCCGAGGCACTCCCACACGATGCCCTGCCCGGCAAAGGCCGCGTCGCCGTGGATCAGCACCGGCAGCACTTCGTCATTGGCGTCGAGATTGTCGCGCATCGTCTGCTGCGCGCGCACCTTGCCCAGCACCACGGGGTTCACCGCTTCCAAATGGCTGGGATTGGGGACGAGGCTCATGTGCACCTCGATCCCGTCGAAGCTACGGTCCGACGAGGTGCCGAGGTGGTACTTGACGTCGCCCGACCCGGCGATGTCGTCCGGGTTGGCACTGCCGCCCGCGAATTCGTGGAAGATCACGCGGTAGGGTTTGGCCATCACGTTGGCGAGGACGTTGAGCCGCCCGCGGTGGGCCATGCCGTACACGATCTCGCGCACGCCATATTGGCCGCCGTACTTGATGATCGCCTCGAGCGCAGGGATCATCGATTCGCCGCCGTCGAGCCCGAAGCGCTTGGTCCCGACATATTTGCGCGCGAGGAATTTCTCCCACTCCTCGCCCTCGATCACCTTGTTGAGGATCGCGCGCTTGCCTTCGGGGGTGAAGTCGATCGCCTTGTCCGCGCCCTCCATGCGGTCCTGCAGGAACCGACGCTCATCGAGGTCGGTGATGTGCATATATTCGAGGCCGACCTTGCCGCAGTAGTTGGCGCGCAGCACGCCCAGCAGCTCGCGGATGGTCGCCCACTCCAGCCCCAGCGTGCCGCCAAGGTACACGCGCGTATCGAGCTGATCCGCGCCGAAACCGTGATATTCAGGCGTCAGATCCGCCGGAATGTCGCTGTGCTTGAGGCCGAGCGGGTCGAGATCCGCCGCCAGATGCCCGCGTACGCGATAGGTGCGCACCAGCAACATCGCGCGGATCGACGCGTCCGCCGCGGCTGTGACATGCGCCTCGCTCATTGCGGGAGCAGCGCCGGTTTTCGCAGCCTTCTCCGCCGCCGCCTTGACCGCGACCTGCATCTGCGTCGGATCGAGCCCGGCAGTGAGCGCGTCGGTATCCAGCAAAGGCCACGCATCGCGCGCCCACGACGGCCGAGGTTCAGGGGTTGCGAAATCCTGGGGGGAGAGGTCGTTCACAGCTCTATCCGTTAGGCGGCAGGTGTCACCGCAGCCCTAACGGCAACTCCGTCGCACGTCACCATGCGAACGGCGTTATTGCGGCCGCGACGCGGTCGGCCCCGCGATGCGTCGCGGCCGCCGTTCCTCAGCCGTTGAGCACCTCGACCAGCGTGGTGCCGAGTTCGCTGGGGCTCGCCGCGACTTTGATGCCGGCGGCTTCCATTGCGGCGATTTTGTCTTCGGCGCCGCCCTTGCCGCCCGAGACGATCGCGCCGGCGTGGCCCATGCGACGGCCGGGAGGCGCGGTGCGGCCGGCGATGAAGCCGACCATCGGCTTCTTCCGCCCGCGCTTGGCTTCGTCGGCGAGGAACTGCGCCGCGTCTTCTTCGGCGCTGCCGCCGATTTCGCCGATCATGATGATCGACTTGGTTTCATCGTCGGCGAGGAACAGCTCGAGCACGTCGATGAAGTTGGTGCCGTTGACCGGATCGCCGCCGATGCCGACCGCGGTCGACTGGCCAAGTCCCGCATTGGTCGTCTGGAACACGGCCTCATAGGTCAGCGTCCCCGAACGCGACACCACGCCGACGCTGCCCTTCTTGAAGATAGAGCCCGGCATGATGCCGATCTTGCACTCGTTCGGCGTCAGCACGCCCGGGCAGTTCGGCCCGATCAGTCGGGACTTCGAACCCTCGAGCCTGGCCTTCACCTTGACCATGTCGAGCACCGGGATGCCTTCGGTGATGCACACGATCAGCGGCATCTCCGCCTCGATCGCCTCGATGATCGAGGCCGCGGCGAACTTCGGCGGCACGTAGATGCACGACGCGGTGGCGCCGGTTCGCTCCATCCCCTCGGCGACCGAGTTGAACACGGGCAGACCGATGTGCGTCGTCCCGCCCTTACCCGGCGTCACCCCGCCGACCATCTGCGTCCCGTAGGCGAGCGCCTGCTCGGTGTGAAAAGTGCCGGTCGCCCCGGTCATGCCCTGCGTCAGGACCTTGGTGTTCTTGTCGACGAGGATGCTCATGCGGGTGTCGTCCTATCGGGAAGAGATTGTCAGGCGAGGGTCGGGTCGAGCGTCTTGCACGCGCTCAGCAGCTCTTCCACCGCGTCGGTCGAAACCTTGAGGTTCGCCTTTTCCGCGTCGGAAAGGTTGATTTCGACCACGTCCTCAATGCCGCCCGCGCCGATCACTGCGGGGACGCCGACGTAGAGGCCGTCGAGACCGTATTTGCCCTCGACATAGGCCGCGACGGGGAGGATGCGCTTCTGGTCGCGGAGATAGGCTTCGGCCATCGCGATGGCGCTGGTGGCGGGAGCGTAGAAGGCGCTGCCGGTCTTCAGGAGACCGACGATCTCGCCGCCGCCGCCGCGGGTGCGGGTGACGATCTCGTCGAGACGCGCCGTGTCGACGCCCTTGATCTTGGCCATGTCGGCAACGGGGATGCCGCTGATGGTGGAGTAGCTCAGCACCGGCACCATCGTGTCGCCGTGACCACCGAGGACGAAGGCGTTGACGTCGCGAACGCTGACCCCGAACTCCCACGCGAGGAAGGTCGCGAAGCGCGCGCTGTCGAGCACGCCTGCCATGCCCACCACCTTGTTGCGCGGCAGGCCCGAAAACTCGCGCAGCGCCCACACCATCGCGTCGAGCGGATTGGTGATGCAGATCACGAACGCGTCGGGGCAGTTGGCCTTGATGCCCTCACCCACCGCCTTCATCACCTTGAGGTTGATGCCGAGAAGGTCGTCGCGGCTCATGCCAGGCTTGCGCGGGACACCCGCGGTGACGATCACCACGTCCGCGCCCGCGATGTCGGCATAGTCGTTGGTGCCGGTCACCTTGGCATCGAAGCCGTCCACCGGACCGCACTGGGCGAGGTCGAGCGCCTTGCCCTGGGGCACGCCCTCGGCGATGTCGAACAGCACCACATCGCCCAGCTCCCGCATCGCAGCGAGATGCGCCAGCGTGCCGCCGATATTGCCTGCGCCGACGAGCGCGATCTTCTTGCGAGCCATGTGCGGTTTGGACCCCTGTTTGCGGTTCGGAATCGCCACGCGCGGGGGCGCGCAGCCTCGCGGCGGTCGTTAGGCGCGGGGGGTGCGCTTGGCAACGGGAAGGTGGGCCATTGCCCCTCCCCATAAGGGGGAGGGGTCGCTGTCTCACCTCAATGCGACCCGTGGCCGCGTTCGAGCCAGTCGTCGGACAGCATCTCTTCGATCCTGCTGACGGTGCGTTCAAACTCGAACGACCCATCGCCGGCGGGGTACAGCTCCGCAGGGGGCGCGTCGGCGCTTGCCAGCAGCTTCACGCCATATTCGTAAAGCGCGTCGATCAGCGTATTGAAGCGCGCGGCTTCGTTGCGCAGCTCCGGCCCCATGCGCGGAATGCCGACGATGATCACCGTGTGATAGCTGCGCGCGATGGCGAGGTAGTCCGCCGCGCCACGCGGCTCCCCGCACAGCCGCTTGAATGAAAAAACTGCGACGCCCTTCAGGCTCTTGGGCACGTGCAGCGTGCGACCGCCGCCGACATCGAGCTCCGCCGAGGGCACCCGCGCGCGGTCGTCGACCTGCCAGTCGGTCATGCGGAAAAAGGCATCGGACAGCGCGGCGGTCGCGGCCGGGCCGTTGGGCACGTGCCAGCGCGCAAGGCCCGCCATGCGATCGCGGCGGTAGTCGGTCGGCCCGTTGAGCGCGATCACCTCCAGCCGCCGCTCGATCAGCGCGATGAAGGGCAGGAAATGCTCGCGGTTGAGGCCGTTCAAGTAAAGCTGGTTGGGCGCGCGGTTGGAGGTGGTGACGATCGTCACCCCGCCCTCGATCAGCGCGGTGAACAACCGCGACATGATCATCGCGTCGGCGCTGTTGTTGACGATCATCTCGTCAAAGCAGAGCAGTCGCACTTCACGCGACATGTCGCGCGCGACGGCGATGACCGGATCGCCCGCCTCGGTCGCGCGCGCGGCGCGCAGGCGGGCGTGAACCTCGGCCATGAAAGCGTGAAAGTGCGCGCGGCGCTTGTCGGGAACCGCGACCTGGTCGTGGAACAGGTCCATCAGCATCGACTTGCCGCGGCCGACCCCGCCCCAGAGGTAGATGCCGGCGGGTGCCTCCGCCCGCTTGGCGAGACCGATGCGCGCGAGCAACGACGCCGGCTTCGCCTCCGCACGGAGCGCGTCGGCGAGCGCATCGAGCCGCGCTGCGGCCGCGCGCTGCTCCGCGTCGGGGCGAAGCTCGCCATTTGCGACCAGTGCATCATAAGCGGCGAGGACGTTAGCCATCTATCCCCCTCCCCAGCGCGGGAAGGAACGACCTCGCCGCTGTCATCGCTGCGACGGTTTGCGGATCGTGCCGGAAAAGCTCGCCACCACCGCGTCGCCCTGCACTATCAGTCCGCGCAGAAAGGCGAGCCGACCTGTTTCGCGCACCAGCTCGGTCACCGCGTCGAGCGGCTCGCCGATGCGACCCGCCCCGACGAACTGCGCGCTAAGGTCGAGCGTCACCGCAGGCCCGGCGCCGATCACGCCGAACTGGTTGGCGGCGGCGAACAGCGCGACGTCCATCAGCGAAAGGAGCGCCGCGCCATGAACATTGTCGCCGAGGTTGCTGTGCTGCCGTTCGGGCTGCATGCGCACGCGCGCCACGGGGCGGCCGTCGGGCGTGTCCGCCTCGCGCCGCACCGCCAGCGGCTCGATCAGTGCGTTGAAGCGGGTCGGATCGTTGAGGTTCCAGCTGACCCAGCCGTCGCCCAGCTCGGCAGAAGAGAAATGCACGCCTGCCCGCGCGCTCGCTTCATGCGCGAGCCGCGTCGCCGGCGCCGTGCCGTGCGCCGCCTCGCTCAGACCGCGCGCTCCACCACCAGCTTCTTGATCTCCGCAATCGCGCGCGCTGGGTTGAGGCCCTTGGGGCACGCGTTGGCGCAGTTCATGATGGTGTGGCAGCGATAAAGGCGGAACGGATCTTCGAGCTCGTCCAGCCGCTCACCCGCGAACTCATCGCGGCTGTCGGCGAGCCAGCGATAGGCCTGGAGCAGGATCGCCGGCCCGAGGAACTTGTCGCTGTTCCACCAATAGCTCGGGCAACTCGACGAGCAGCAGGCGCACAGGATGCATTCGTAGAGCCCGTCGAGCTCCGCACGCTGCTCTGGCGATTGCAGCCGTTCCTTACCCGACGGGGCGGTGGTCTTCGTCTTCAGCCACGGCTCGATCGAGGCATATTGCGCGTAGAAGTGGGTGAAGTCAGGGACGAGGTCCTTGATCACTTCCATGTGCGGCAGCGGGGTGATGGTCACCTCGCCCTTCAAATCCTCGATCGCGGTGGTGCAGGCGAGGCCGTTGAGCCCGTTCATGTTCATCGAGCACGAACCGCAGATCCCCTCGCGGCACGACCGGCGGAAGGTCAGCGTCGAATCGATCTCACCCTTGATCTTGAACAGCGCGTCGAGAACCATCGGCCCGCAGTCGTCGAGGTCGATCTCGAACGTGTCGTAGCGCGGGTTCTGGCCGCTTTCGGGATCGTAGCGGTAGATTTTGAACCGCTTCACGCGCTTGCCGCCGTCGACCTTGTTGACGGTGCGGGCGGCGCTGATGCGGCTGTTCGCGGGCAGGCGGAATTCGGCCATAACGAGACTGCGTTCTTTCGTGCGATACGGTTCGTCTGTCGCTTACGCGCCCGACGGCGTTCCGCGCAAGGCGCTTGGCGCATTCCCATCGCGCGCGAGCATCCCCCGCGCCGCCGCCACCGCATCGTCGAGCAGCGGCGCATCGCCACGGAACGGGCGCGCGAGCGGCTTGACGCTGCCCGCGTGGGTCATGCCGGGGTAGAGCTTGACCTCGACCGGCGCACCCACCCGCTGCAATGCCGCGCTGAGGTTGTCGATGTTGCGGCGCTTGACGCTCGTGTCCGAGAGCCCCCACGCGAGCCACATCGGCGGCGCATCGGCGCGCGCGAAGTTGACGGGTTGGGTATCGCCGATCGGCTGAGCGCGGCCCATCACGCGCTCCGAGCCGGAGCCGGGATCGAACGGCAGCCAGTCATAGGGTCCCGCGAGCCCGATCACCCCAGCGACAGCCGCGTTGTCGTTCCCCAGCCAGCGCCGGTCGAGCGCGACCAGTGTCGCGATGTGCGCGCCTGCACTGTGTCCCGCGAGCACCAGCCGCTCGCCGTCGCCGCCAAAGCGCGCGATATTGGCGCGGGTCCAGCGCACCGCCGCCGCCGCATCCTGCATGAAGTTGGGCCACCGCCCCGCATCGCCCAGGCGGTAGCCGACGGCCACGGTTACGAACCCCCGGCTCGCAAAGGCGCGGCCCGCAAAGCCATAGGCTTCGCGGCTGCCGCTGGTCCAACCGCCGCCGTGGAACCAGACGATCACCGGCGCCTTCGCCCCGGGTGCGAGGTTGGCGGGAGTCCACACGTCGACGCGCTGCACCCCCGCGGGGTCATTGGCGTAGGCGAGGCCCTTCGCCGCGAGGCGCACCGGCTGCTCCCGCGCATCCGCGGGGCTCACCCGGTCGAGCAGGTTGAGCAGCCCCGGTTGCGACCAGCCCGACGCGAAGCCCGCAACTATCGCCAGCAGCGTCAGCAAGGCGAGCAGCCCCAGCAGCCATTTCGACATCACTCGCCCCTTTTACCTTGACGCTCACCAACCGCGCCCCACACTCCCCCTATGACACAGCTCTGGCTCATCGTGAATCGCGCAAGCGGCAGTTTTGACGAGACGATCATCGAGCGCGTGCTCGAGGCGGCGCAGCGCAGCGGCGGCACGCTCGCCAACGTCATCGCTCTGCCCGACGACGACCTCCCGACCCGTGAGGCGCTGGAGGCGGCGGGCGTCGACATGCTCGCCATCTACACCGGCGACGGCACCATCAACGGCACCTGCGCCAAAATCGGCGAGTGGGGCGGGCGCGTGCTCGTATTGCCCGGCGGCACGATGAACCTTCTCTCGCGGCGGTTGCATGGCGAGGACGCCGACCCAGCCGAGATCGTGGCGCGCGCACTCGCCGCGCCCGACCGCACGCAGCCGGTGACGGTGCTCGAAAGCGACGACCCGGAGTTGGACGTGACCGGCCTTGTCGGGGCGTTCGTCGGGCCGACGACGGCGTGGGGCGACGTTCGCGAAGTGCTGCGCCACCGCGACATCGGCGGACTTCTCGAGGCGATCCCGCGTGCGGTGCGCGAAACCTTTGGCGGCGACCAGGTCTTCGTCGCGGGATCCGACCAAACCTATCCCGCGATCTACGTCGAGCCGGTCGACGGCAAGCTCGACCTGATGGGCTATTCCGCCGACGGCGCGGGCGACCTTCTCAGCCACGGCTTCGCCTGGATGGGCGGCGATTTCCGCAACGGGCCGCACGACGACCTCGGTTCGTGCACCGAAGTGACCATCGATTCTGAGGCCGGGACCGTCGGGCTGCTGGTCGATGGGGAGCGGGGCGAGGCGGCGACGCCACTGGTGCTGCGCGCGCGCACCTCACCGCTGCGCTTTGTCGCCACGCGGAGCGGTGCTAGCGCCTCCGCATGATCCGACTTTTCCACGCGAGCGACCTTCATTTCGGCTGCGAGGACCGCGCCGCGCTCGACTGGTTCGCGGCATGCGTGGAGCGGGAAAAGCCCGATGCGCTGGCCATCACGGGCGACCTCACCATGCGCGCGCGCCAGCGCGAATTCGACGCCGCGGGGGAGTGGATCGCCGCGCTGAAGGCGCCCGCGACGGTCGAGGTCGGCAACCACGACCTCCCCTATTTCAACCCGCTCGAACGCTTCACCCGCCCCTATCACCGTATTCGCCGCATCGAACGACTGGTTGAGCGCGAGATCGAGTTGCAGGGCCTCGCCATCGTCCCGCTCAAGACGACGGCACGGGCGCAGTGGCGGCTCGACTGGTCCAAGGGTGCGGTCGGCGACAAGGCGCTCGCCAAGACCATGGACGCGCTCGCCAACATGCCGAGCGACGGCTCGCGGGTGACGCTCGTCACCGCGCACCATCCGCTCGAGGAAGCGGGGACGCGCGGGCAGGCGCTTACCAAGGGCGGCAAGCGCGCGCTCGCCGCGCTCGCCGGCGCGGGGGTGACCGCGGTGCTGTCGGGCCATGTCCACGACGCCTTCGACCTGATGCGGGAGACCGCCAACGGCCCCATTCGCATGATCGGTGCGGGCACGCTGTCGCAGCGCATCCGCTCCACCCCGCCATCGTTCAACGAACTGCGCATCGTCGACGGGCGCGTCGAGGTTCGGGTGCGGACCTTTGGCGAAAGCCCGCCGACGGAGGATATGCAGATCCCCGACGTACCGGAGGATTCGCAGGTCCGCCCCGGCGAACCCATCGCGCCCCGCGCCGCGCCGTCGACCACCAGCTGAGGCATCTTAGCAAGCACGGCCGACGTAGCCGCTTGTCAACGCGGAGGCATCAAGTTATCCGCTCCGGTGGGGGATCGTTCGCCGCTGGCGAATGATGGCGTGCGCGTTGCGCCGCCGAAAGGGTGGTTATGAAAATCGTTAGCCTGGGCACGGCGGGCTGCCTGACGACGCTGATCGCACTCGCGTCGCCGTTCGCTGCGCGCGCGCAGGATGCGGAGGCGCACATCGACCTCGTCCTCGATGCGTCGGCCGATGCCGACGGCGCTCGACGGTTGGCGCGGACGCAGGCGAGCGCCGGGGACATGTCGGGCGCCGCGAGTACGCTCGAGCGCGCGTTGCTGCGCGAACCGCGCACTGGAACCGACGCCGACATGTTGCGGCTCGAATATGCGGCGCTGCTTTGTCGCCTCGATGATCGTGCGCGTGCGCAGTATCAGTTGGGCAACGTATCCAACACGAACGCGGCCGAATGGGAACGCGTGCGCGCGGCGTGCGGCGATATCGCGATACCGACAGCGCAGAGAGCGGCGAGCGATGGTTTGCGTGGAGCGGTCTGGGCCGGCCTCGCCTTTGACGGCGACGCTTACGGCCAGATCCAGAACGACCCGTTCATCGCCAACACCCCCGCCGCGCGCGATGATGGTGTATCGTTCGTCGCTGGCTTGAGCCTCCAGGGACGGGGTGCGGCGGGCGGACGGAGCTTCGTCTATTACGGCGCCGACGCGCTGACAAAGAACAGCATAATCGCCGGCCCGCGTGTCCATTATCAAGTCGGGAGCGCGCGACTGGGGTTCGGCACCGCGCTCGCCGAACGTGGCGACTTCATACTCGGCGGCGTCATCCGCCACGCGCGGCTATCCGATGCGCCCTACGTGACCGAATATGGCGGCCAGGTGTCGGTCGGAATACGGACGACGCCGACAACGCGCTGGTCGATCGATGGAGAGATCGTCGCGCAGGATTATCACGGGCTCGCCTTTGGCGCGACACGCGACGGTACGCGCTACGATGTCGGTATCGTGCACCGGCAGACGCCCGACGCCGGCGCGCGCTGGGTGCTCGGCGCAGCGTTCGAGGCAAAGGACGCGCGCGACCGGACGCTCGCCTACACCGGTGGGCGCGCGTTCGGCGCGGTCGAATGGCCGATCAGCGACAATGGCAGCTACGCCAACCTGTCGGCGACCGTGCGCTACCTCGACTATCGCGATCCGTCGCTGACCGTCCGCGGCGACCGCGAATGGCGCGGGTTCCTGCGGGGAGCGATCGGCATCGCCGCTGGGTCGGGCTGGTTCGTCGAGCCAGCGGTGAGCTACACCACGCGCATCATCGACTCACCGTCGCCGCAGCGCGACTACAGCAGCGTCGGGGCGGAACTTCGCCTCGTCCATCGGTTCGGGGGTTGACGATATGACCCAGTTCAAGCTTGCTCGAGTGGCGGCGGTCGCTGCCGGTATCGCTCTCGCCCCTCCGGCCGCAGCGCAGACCGTCGGGGTCAACTCAGCGGTGGTCAACACCGTGCAGATGACCACCGACGCGCAGCCAACGCTGCACGCGGCGGCCGTACGCGAACGCGTCTCGCTGGGGCGCGAGATCCGGACCGGCGCGGCCAGTCGCTTGCAGGTGCTCCTGCTCGACCGATCGAATTTTCAGGTCGGCGCCAACGCTCGCATCACCGTCGACCGTTTCGTCTACGACCCCGCACGCTCGGCGAGTGCGGTCGGCATGTCGGTGGCGCGCGGCGCCTTCCGCTTCATGTCGGGCCGACCGACGCACGCCAATCCCGGCCAGTCGTCCATCCGCACCCCGGTCGCCACGATCGGCATCCGCGGCACGATCGTCGAAGGGGTCGTCGGTGAGGACGCGGTCGCCATCGCGCGCGCGGAACTCGGCGTAGATCGGGTCGCAGGCGCCGATGCTGGAACCGCCTCGCTGATCCTGCTGCGTGGACCTGGAGCGGCGGCGCAAGGTACGACGGCGGGCGCAATCGACGTCGCCGCGGGTGGTCGAACGGTCCCGGTCGAACGCGCCGGCTTTGCGGTCTTCGTCGGCGGCGCCGACCAACCACCGATTGGCCCGTTCGAGCTCAGCGCCGAGGGCCATGCCCGGTTGTCGGCGCTGCTCGGCGACCCACGCGTCGTTCGCGGCGACTTGGGCCTGGACCCACGGGCGACCAGTCCAATCACCGACCTCAACCTGCAAGGCCCCGCCACGCGGTTCTGACGCAACCGGGCGAGGATAGGAGGTCCTGGCCCGCTATTTATCGGTCGCGAGAAAGACCCCGTCCCACAGCGGGCCGGGGTCTTTCTCGCGATAGCCGGCAGTCCGTGCCGCGATCAGCGCGTGCAGCTTGGTAAGGCCGAAACGCTCCGCCTCCGCACGCATCCTGGCGATGTGGCTGTCCACGGCATCCCAGTCGCGCGCGCGATATGCGGCGAGCACTTGCCCATGCGCCGCGCGCATCGCAGCGAACTGCGCATCTGCGGCGACCATTTCATCGCCAAGCAAGGCGTAGAGCGTTTCCGGCGCGTCACGCCCGACCACGCGCACCCGGTCGAGCTCGACCGTCGCAAAGTCCGCCAACCGCTCCGCCAGCGCGCTGCCGATGGCGATATCGACGCCGTAGAATTTGGTCAGCCCCTCGATCCGCGATGCGAGGTTCACCGTGTCGCCGATGAGCGAGTAGGAGAGCCGCTGCGCCGCGCCCATGTTCCCGACGCAACACGGCCCGGTGTTGAGGCCGATGCCGATCCTCACCTCTCCCGGCCATGGTTCGGCGCTCTGCCGGCCCATCTCGATGTTGAGCCGCTTCAGCGAT
This sequence comes from uncultured Sphingopyxis sp., assembly GCA_936933955.1. Classification (GTDB taxonomy): domain Bacteria; phylum Pseudomonadota; class Alphaproteobacteria; order Sphingomonadales; family Sphingomonadaceae; genus Sphingopyxis. The sequence goes on from CAKZIN010000033.1 coordinate 44,215, forward strand.
GCGATCATCTCAAGCGCCCCGCGCGCGGCATTGCGCGGATGATCGGCATCGTCGAGCGGCGCGTTCCAGAAGGCGAGGATGGCGTCGCCGATGAACTTGTCGATGGTGGCCTTGCGCGCGGTCAGCACGTCGCACATCGGTGTGAGGAACGCGATCAGGAAGCGGATGACCTCCTGCGGGGACATGCCCTCCGATATGCGAGAAAAGCCTCGGATGTCGCAGAACAGCACGGTCATGTCGCGCTCTTCCCCGCCCAGTTCGAGCTGGCCCGGGTCCGCGGCGATGCGACGCACGACTTCGGGCGCGAGGTAACGCCCGAACGCGCCGTGGATGAAGGCGCGGCGCCGCTCCTCGCGGACGTAGTTGACGATGGTCACCGCGGCGTAGACGGCAACGAGGCCGAGCACCGGCCAGACCGGGTCGATCAGAAAGCCATGTCGGTCGAAGGCGAACCAGCTCGCTCCTATCAGCGCCGCGATCGCCGCCCCGCCCAGCAGCGCCCCCCACGACGCTCCCAGCCGGGGCAGCAGCAGGGCCAGCGCGAGGCCGAGCAGGAGCAGCAGCGCGCGCTCCACGCCCGGCGCCCAGTCGGGCTGCTGGAGGTAGCGACCGAGGATCACTTGTTCCGCGGCCTGCGCGTGAACGGCAACCCCTGGCGCGCGGGATTCGAGCGGTGTGGCGACGAGGTCGCGCAGGCCGATCGCGCCAGTGCCGACGAAAACGATTCGCCCGCCGAACGCCGCGTCGAGCTCTGCCGGGGTCGTTGCCCCCTGCATCAAGCGCCACGCCGCCACGCTGCGCTCAGGGCGGGGGCGGGTATAGTGGAGCCACATCTCTCCAGCGCGGGTCGTCGGCACCTCGAACGCGCCGACCTTGATCGACACCACGTCGCCGCCGTCGCCAGCGGTCTCGCCGCTCGCGTCGCTCGACTTGACGATGACCGAGCCAGCCCCCTGCGCTACCCGAAGCGCTTCGAGCGCGAGGCTCGGCAGCAGCTGGCCGCGTTGCTCGGCGATCAGCGGCGTGCGGCGAACGATGCCGTCGGTATCGGTCACCGTGCTCACGAAGCCGGTCCCTACCGCGGCGTTCGTCAAAGCGGGGAGCGGGACGATGGCGTTGGCGAACTGGTTGACGCGTCGCGGCTGGCTCCCCGTCACGGCGAAGCCTGCCTTGGGGGGAACCGCGTTCGCGCTCCCGTCGCGCGTCAGGAAATAGCCCAGGACCACTGGGCTTTTAGCGATTGCCGAAGCGAAGCGAGCGTCCGGGTCGGGCAGGCGCGCCAGCACTGCGCGGGCCGCGGGATCGCGCACTCGCTCTGCCAACCGCGCGGGTGAGGTGCGATCGGCCTCGGAAAAGACCACGTCATACGCGACGACCGCGGCACCGGCCTGCGCCAACCGCTCGGTGAGGAGCGCCAGCTGCTCACGCGACCAGGGCCACTGGCCGATGCGACGGATCGATTCGTCATCGATGTCGACGATCCGCACCGGCACGTCTTCATACGCGCGCGGCTTGGCGCGCTGCCACGCGTCGGTGACGCCCATGCTCAGCCGCGTGGCGAGGGGCGTGCCGGTCGCTTGCAGTACCAGGATGGCGATCAGCGCCAGCAACCCCGGCAAGGCGGACACCCAATAGGGATGGCGCGCACCCCACGCGCGGATTCGCGTCATTGCGTCGAAAACTTCCCCCATGGCATGGACTTGTCGGCAATCAGGGTCGAGAATGCAACGGCTCGCAAGTCACGGGGGATGGGGCATGACCGTCGCGCAACCGTCTGTCATCGAAACGCCTGCGGAGGTCGTCGACGAACAGAGCAGACCGCGGCAATTCGGCAAGAACAGCCACGCCATGCTCAGCACGGCGCAGACTTCGCACATGGCGATGTCGACCATGGCCGACAGCAAAGCTTCGATGTTGATGGCGGCGACCTTCGTTGTCTTCTCGCTGTGCATCGATCGCCTGTCGAACGACAAGATGACGATGTCGCTGATGGTGCTCGGCGGCTTCGCGCTCGCCGCGACCGTGCTGTGCGTGATGGCCATCAAGCCCAAGATCAGCCATCCGCAACGCGGCCTCGCGCCGGGAGCCAATCTGTTGTTTTTCGGCGCCTTTGCCGGTCTCAAGGAGAGCGAGTTCATCGACCGGGTGCTCGACACCATGGCGGACGAAGAACGCACCTACCGCGCGATGGCCCGGGACGTGTACCAGAACGGCTGGGTGCTACAGCACAAAAAGTATAAATACCTCGCCTACGCGTTCAACACCTTCCTCGTCGGCCTCGGAGTTACGATCCTGACTTTTGTGTGGGAGATGATCGGGTCCTAGACTGGCGGGGGGAGCCCCTCCTCCTTTGCAAGGCCTGCGATCATTTGCGCGGTACTAGCGTCGTAGCGAGCGAGCGTCATCGCATCGTCCGCAACGCCGAACCAGCTCACGAGACGCGCACCGTCCCAGCGATGCATGGCATAGGCGGGCGCCTGATTGAGGATTAGCCGCCGACCGTCGGGTTTGCTCGCTTCGATCGGCCTGGTGTCGCGCGCGATGGGCATGGCGGAGGGGCCAGCGATGATCAGCGGGCGCCCCGCGAAACTGGTGGCGATCGGCTGGTGGACATGCCCCGCCACAAACCCGACCACCTGCGCGTGCCGCTCGACGACGCGCCGGAGCTCGCGCGACCACGGGCCCTCGGCGTTACTGTCGATCCACGGAACGCCGGTGCGCACCGGCGGATGGTGCAGCGCGATCAGCGTCGGTCGCTCCGGCGCCTCGGCAAGCATGGCGTCGAGCCAGGCAAGCCGCCGCGCGTCGAGCCCGGAACTGTGGCGCCCAGGTTCGAGCGTGTCGAGCAGCACGATGCGCAGGTCGCCCGCCTGAGTGGCATGGCAGCCGTGCTCGACGCCATCCTCGACCCACCGCGGGGCTTCGGGAAAGGCGGCGAAGAACGCCGTTCGATCGTCGTGATTGCCAAAAGTGAGAGCAACATTCGGACCCAACGGCGCGAGCAGCTCGCGCAGGTGCCGATAGTCCTCCATCGCCCCGTCTTCCGTGAGGTCGCCGGTCACCAGCGTGAGATTGGGCGCCTGCTCGACGATGGCGGCGATTACAGCGCGCAACCGGTCTGCGTTGCGCTGCGAATGCGAACTGGTGCCGATGTGCGGATCGGTGATCTGAGCGATCTCGACCGGTCTAGGCGGCGCGGGCTGGAGGTTCATCGGGCGCCTTCACGATGTTGCGCGGACACGCGGGAACTTTCGGGCGCCACGCGACGTCGCTTCACTCCCGCCACCAGCGCTGACCCCAGATGTACGCGCCCGGTATCGGTTCACCGCGACCGTTGCGTGCGGGTTCGAAACGGAAGCGGCGGGTGATCATGTCGCAGGTGATGCGGTCGAGCTCGGGATTGCCCGACGATCGCATGACGCTGCACCGCTCGACGCGACCGCCGACGTCGACCAGCAGTCGCACGACGGTCTCGCCCGCTCCTTCGAAGCGACGATATTCGCGTGGCAGGTCGCGTTCGGTGAACTGGCCGGAGCGCAGCACCAGCGGCGTGCCGCGCCCGCTGCCTCCGCCGCCATCGCCGTCACCGCCCGCCCCGCTGCCGCGACCTTCCCCGACCCCTCCAGCACCGGTGCCCGTGCCGGCTGTGGAGCTGCCGGAGCGGCTTTCGTTGCCGGTGCCAGCCACGGGTGCGGCCTTCGTTACGCTCGGCACCGGCAGTTTCGGCGGCGGTGCGACCACCTCGCGCGGTGTGGCGCGCTTGGCCGGAGGCGCCGCAGCCGCCTCGCGCCGAGCGGGCTTTGGCTTGGGCGTCGGCGCGACCTTTGGCGGTGGAGGTGGCGGTGGTGGGGGCGGCGGTGGCGGGTCGGCGGGGACCGCGGTCGCGCGCAGGCTCTCCACAACCTCCGTGGCGGTCGGCAGACGAATGCCGTTGACGAGCCCCCAGCCGATCAGCGCCGCGAGCGCAAGCGACAAGCCCATCGCCCCCGCACGCACCCGCCCGTCGCCGCTATCCCCATAGGCCATGGCGCGACCCTAACGCCCGCGACTGGCGGCGCAATGAACAGGGCGCCAAGGCAAGCGACCAGTGTGCTTCAACCCGGCAATGCGCGGCGCAAGGCCGCGCAAACGAAAAGGGGGAGGACGTCGCCGTCCTCCCCCTATTGCGTCGAGATTTGCCTCGGATCAGCGCTTCGAGAACTGGAAGCTGCGGCGAGCCTTGGCGCGGCCGTACTTCTTACGCTCGACCACGCGGCTGTCGCGGGTGAGGAAGCCTGCGGCCTTCACCGCGCCACGCAGCGCCGGTTCGTAACGCGACAGCGCCTGCGCGATGCCGTGCTTGACCGCCCCGGCCTGGCCCGAGAGCCCGCCGCCCTTGACCGTCGCGACGACGTCATACTGACCGTCGCGACCGGCGACACCGAACGGCTGGTTGATGACCAGACGCAGCGTCGGACGGGCGAAATAGACTTCCTGATCGCGGCCGTTGACCACGATCTTGCCCGTGCCTGGCTTCACCCAGACGCGCGCGATGGCGTTCTTGCGGCGACCGGTGGCATAGGCGCGGCCCTGCTTGTCGATCTGCTGTTCGCGCAGCGGCGCGGTCTGCACAGGCGCTGCGGGCGCTTCATCGGTGCCGGTGGCGATGGTGCCGATGTCGGCGAGCGAATTGACGGTATCGGCCATTACGCACCCACCTTGTTCTTGCGGTTCATGCCCGCGACGTCGAGAGTTTCAGGGTTCTGCGCGAGGTGCGGATGGCTGTCCCCGGCGTAGATGCGCAGGTTGCGCATCTGCTGACGGCCGAGCGGACCACGGGGGATCATACGCTCCACTGCCTTTTCAAGCACCCGCTCCGGAAAGCGGCCGCCGAGCACCTTTTCCGCGGTCACTTCCTTTATGCCGCCGATGTAGCCGGTGTGCTTGTAATAGGTCTTGTTCTTGAGCTTGTTGCCCGTGAACCGCACCTTTTCCGCGTTGATGATGACGACATGATCGCCATTGTCGACGTGCGGCGTGAAGTCCGGCTTGTGCTTGCCGCGCAGCAGGTTGGCGACGATCGTCGCGACGCGGCCGACCACCAGCCCGTCCGCGTCGATCAGCACCCATTTCTTGTCGACGGTCGCGGCATTCGCCGAACGCGTCGTCTTGGTCAGCGCCTTCATCGAAGGGTCCTCAGACAAAGGAGCGGGAGACTGCCGCCCGCTCGCAACAACAATCGCCGCCCGGTCACCCGAGCGGCGTTGGAGCGGGCTTTAGTCAGCGAGGCGCGCGAAAGTCAAGCACAGCGCGGCATTCGCGACAGGTATCAGGTTACTCGACCGGCGCCGACCCGATGCGCGCTGGCGACCGCGGCAATCACCAGCAGCGCCGCCACCCCCTGGTGAGCGACCGCGATCCACAGCGAAACGCCCGACATGATGGTCGCGACGCCGAGCACGAACTGAAGCGTGACGAGCGTATGGAGCGCGCGCCCCTCGACGCGCCCACCAACGCGGATGGCTCGCACGCCCAGCCAGATCATCGCCCCAAACGCGAGCATCGCCCACCAGCGATGCGCGAATTGCACGACGATCGGGTTATGCACCAGGTTCGCGAGCGCGTTGGGCAGGATCGGCGTGCCGCTCGGAAACAGCTCGTCCCCCATCAGCGGCCAGGTCGGGAAAGCGTGTCCCGCTCGCAGCCCCGCGACGAATGCGCCCCACAGGATCTGCACCGCAAGGATCGCCAGCGCGATCGCAGCGCCAAGACGAAGCCGCGCGGGTCGCGCCCCTTCCCGTCCCAGCGCAGCGAGGTCGCGCGCGGTCCACACCAGGCCGCCGAGCAGGATCAGCGCCAGCGACAGATGCGTCGCGAGCCGCAGGTGCGATACGTCCACCCGGCCTGACAGCCCGGATGAGACCATCCACCAGCCGACCGCACCCTGCAGGCCGCCGAGCAGCAGGATTGCGACCAGCCGCCAGCCATAGCCTGTCGGCACCCATCGCTTCCAGGCGAACCAGGCGAGCGGCAGGGCGTAGGCGAGGCCGATCAAGCGCCCAAGCAGCCGGTGCGCCCACTCCCAGAAGAAGATGAACTTGAACTCCGACAGAGTCATGGTCGCGTTGACCGTCTGCGCTTCGGTAGTGGTGCGGTAGAGCGCGAAGGCGTGTTCCCAGTCCGCCTGCGTGAGCGGGAACAGGACGCCGCTGATCGGTCGCCACTCGGTAATCGACAGTCCCGATTCGGTCAGCCGCGTGATCCCGCCGACGATCACCATCAGCACCACCAGCGCCGCCACGGCGTAGAGCCAGCGCGCCAGCATTCGCAGGTGCGGGGCGGTCACGGTGGCGTCACGGGCGGAACGAGGGGGGGCGAGCATCGCGCCCCTTATCGGCGCTCACCGCCAAAGCGACAAGTGTCGCTCCCGTTCAGACCCGGCGAACGATGCCGTACGCGAACAACCGCCGGGTCAGCGCCTCGGCATGTTCGAAACCGAGGTCGCCCGCCGCAAAAGGCTCGCCCGACAGTGCGCGCTGGAGCGCTTCGCCACTCTCTGCGGTGAACCACAGCGGCCCGCCCGGCGCGAGCAGGCGCCACCGGCGCTCGCCCTGCTCCTCGCGCTCGAGCCGGAGTAGCACATGCGGCACCTTCTCGAAATGAACGCCGGTGATGTCCTGCGTCGCTCCCGTCACCGTGCCGTCGTTGAACGCCGCGCGAGTGGAGACGAAGCTGTCGGCGAGAATGTCGAGCGCGGGATCAAGCCGCAGCTCACGCGCCAGCGTCTCGGCGAGTCGGGCGAGCTCCTCTCGCGCCTCGGTCCGATCGAAGCCGGCCCGCGCGAACCCTGCGGGCAGGCTGCGGCGGATCGACGGCTCCCGCAGCGCGACCTCGGACACGGCTTCGAGGAGGAGATCCGCCCAGGTGCGGTTGATCACTCCGGCGGTGATGTGCAGGCTCGGCTCGCTGCCCGACGTCGCCGCGTCATGCATCAGCCCGCGTGGAACGTAGGCGATGTCGCCGGGGCGCAGCACGAATTCAGCCACGCAATCGCCGCGCATGTGGATGCCGCTGTTGTAGCGTTCGCCGCGGTAGGGCGTGTCGAGCGGGACATTATAAAGCTTCCACAGCTTCTCACCCTCGACCTGCATCACGAACACGTCATGATTGTCGAAATGGGTCGGAAACCCCTGCGCGTCGGGCGGGGTGAGATAGAGGTTGGTCTGGAAATGCGCCGACAGCGCCCACTCCAGGCCCTGACAAAAGCGCCCAAGTGCGGGCACGAAGCGCTGACCCTGATTGATAATGATCGTCGCGCCGAGGCGATAGTGCTGCGACACCGCCCCGCGATCGATGTAGCCCTGATTGTCGATGTAGGCGTCGTCGTCGATGCCGTGGTCGCGGCTGGCGTCGGCCAGCAGCAGATCGCCGCGCTTCAAGTCGGTGCCGGTAACGATGCCGTCGATCGTCGCGATGTCGACCAGCGGGCGGAAGCGGTCGGGCGCCTCCCCCAGTTCGCCTGCGGTCACGCACAGCCATTCGCGCTCATAGACGCGGGTGAGGAAGTCGGCCGCCGCCCGCTCCCCCAGCAGCGCAGCCAGCGGATTGCGGTCCCAAAGTGGATGATCGAGCATCGCCCCTTCCCCCCAGACGTCTAGTCGCGGGTCGACACCCCCGCGACGCCATACCTTCAAACGACAAGGAGGCGAAACGCGCAAGGTTGCGCGCTCGCCTCCTTCATCTCAAGCACCGCCAGCGCGGGCGGCGCAGGCTGGTTAGAAGCCCGGACGCCCGCGGCCTGCGCCGTCGGTGGGATCGCTGTCGGTCCGGCCGGTGCGGCCCTGGCCCGCGCGATCGGTGGGGTCGCTGTCCGAACGGCCATTGTGGCTGCCACGGCCACGACCCGCGCCGTCGGTCGGGTCGCTATCGGTCCGACCCGAACCACCGCTGCGTCCACGATTGACGCCATCGGTCGGATCGCTGTCGGTCCGGCCGGTGCGCCCCTGACCCGCGCGATCGGTGGGATCGCTGTCCGAGCGACCGTTGCTACCGCCACGGCCGCGGTTCGCGCCGTCGGTCGGATCGCTGTCGGTGCGGCCGGTGCGGCCACTGCCGACGGCGTCGGTCGGGTCGCTGTCGGAAACCTGCGCGCGCGCAGCGGTCCCGCCGAGCACGGTTGCGGCGCCGGCGATAGCGACGCCGCCCATCACGCGACCGAGAAACGACCGGCGATCGAGATTGGATTGATCGGACATCTTCACCCCCAGAGAGGCGCCGTCAGCGCCAGGATGCTAATTGAGTTACCACGATAAAGTCTATCGCTTGTCGGCTTCATGAACAACCCTTCACCGTGCCGCCACCCCCATTTGGGGACCCCGGGGGCTCTCGGGCAGTCCCCCGCATGATATGTTGTAACATGGCACGGGTTGGGGTAGGTGGTGCTCATGCCGCTGCGAATCGCTCCTCCCCCATCGGCGCATTGGGTCGACCGTGTAGGCATCGCGCTGTCGCTCCTATGTGCCGCACACTGCGCGTTGGTCGCGGTGCTGATCGCTTTCGCCGCCGGTGTCGGCAGCTGGCTCGGGGGTCACGCGGTCCACCAGGTCGGGCTGTTGATCGCCATTGTTCTGGGAGTGAGCACCGTGACGTTCCGGGGTTCGGCAGCGTATAACCGGCCCTTCCTCGCGCCGGCGGCAGCGGGGCTCGCGCTGATGGGCGGGGCCCTGCTCGTCCCCCACTCGATGCCGTGGCTGGAGATCGTGATGACCGTTCTCGGCGCAGGTCTTCTCGCGCTGGCGCACCTACGCAACATGGCGCCGCGCCACCGCGCCGGCTCGACACTTGGCAGCGTTTCCCCCGCCGCCTAGCATTAGGCAATGGCCGTCCTCGTCGAGCACCTCCACCACACTGACCACGCCGCTCTAGAGCGCGCCGCCCGCACCACGCTCGAGGCGGCGGGAGAGCAGTGGACCGACATGCGCGCGGCGACCTTTGCCGAACTCGCCGCGAGCGACGGCCCTGCGTCCGCCTACGACATTGCCGAGCGGCTGTCCGAACGGCTGCAGCGACGCATCGCAGCGAACAGCGTCTATCGCATCCTCGCCCTGTTCGTCGCCAACAACCTCGCCCAGCGGATCGAGAGCGCCAACGCGTTCATCGTCAACAACCACCCCGGCTGCGTGCACGACTGCATGTTCCTGATCTGCGACGAATGCGGTTCGGTGGCGCATATCGACGACGATTCGCTCTCCGCCGGGGTGCGCGACGCGGCGAGCGCCGACGGCTTTACCCCCGTTCGCCCGGTGATCGAGGTGCATGGCCGCTGCCGGGACTGCGCCCCCTAAAGCCCGTAACTCTCGACACGCGCGCCGACGCGCGATAGCCCCGGGAGATGACCGAAGCCTCCACCACCCCGCTGCTCGACGCCGTGCATGTGCCGGCCGACTTGCGCTCGCTCTCGCCAGAGGAGCTGCGGCAGGTAGCGGACGAGTTGCGGCAGGAAACGATCAGCGCGGTCGGGGTGACCGGCGGCCATCTCGGCTCCGGGCTGGGCGTGGTCGAACTGACCGTTGCGATCCACTATGTCTTCAACACGCCCGACGATCGGCTGGTGTGGGACGTCGGCCACCAATGCTATCCGCACAAGATCCTCACCGGCCGCCGCGACCGTATCCGGACGCTGCGCCAGGGAGGTGGCCTGTCGGGCTTCACCAAGCGCAGCGAGAGCGAGTATGACCCGTTCGGCGCCGCGCACAGCTCGACTAGCATTTCCGCCGCGCTCGGCTTTGCAATCGCCAACAAGCTGACCGGCTCGCCTGGCAAGGCGATCGCGGTGATCGGCGACGGGTCGATGTCGGCGGGCATGGCCTATGAGGCGATGAACAATGCCGAGGCGGCGGGCAACCGGCTGGTCGTCATCCTCAACGACAACGACATGTCGATCGCGCCCCCGGTCGGGGGCCTGTCCGCCTATCTCTCGCGCATCGTGTCGAGCCGCGAGTTCCTCGGCGTGCGCGACGCGTTGAAGCGCATCGCCCGCAAGCTCCCCGAACCCTTTCACAAGGCGGCCAAGAAGACCGACGAGTTCGCCCGCGGCATGGCGATGGGCGGCACCTTGTTCGAGGAGCTGGGCTTTTATTATGTCGGGCCGATCGACGGCCACAACCTCGAGCACCTCATCCCCGTGCTGGAGAATGTGCGCGACGCCGCCGAAGGCCCGTGCCTGATCCACGTCGTCACCAAAAAGGGTAAGGGCTACGCCCCGGCCGAGGCGAGCGACGACAAATATCACGGCGTGCAGAAGTTCGACGTGGTCACCGGCGAGCAGGTCAAGGGGCCCGCGGGACCGCCTGCTTACCAGAATGTCTTTGGCGACACGCTCGCCAAAATCGCCGACAGCGATCCGCGCATCGTCGCCATCACCGCCGCCATGCCTTCGGGCACCGGCGTCGACCGCTTTGCCAAGGCGCACCCCGACCGCGCGTTCGACGTCGGCATCGCCGAGCAGCATGCGGTGACCTTTGCCGCGGGGCTGGCAGCACAGGGGCTGCGGCCGTTCTGCGCGATCTACTCGACCTTCCTCCAGCGCGCCTACGACCAGGTGGTGCACGATGTCGCCATCCAGAACCTGCCGGTGCGTTTTGCCATCGACCGCGCCGGGCTGGTAGGCGCGGACGGCGCGACCCATGCGGGCAGTTTCGACGTCACCTATCTGGCCACGCTCCCCAACTTCGTGGTGATGGCGCCATCCGATGAGGCGGAGCTGGTCCACATGACCTACACCGCCGCTCTCCACGACAGCGGGCCGATCGCGTTTCGCTACCCGCGCGGCGGCGGCACCGGCGTCGCGCTGCCGGAGACGCCCGAACAGCTGGAGATCGGCAAAGGCCGCATCGTCCGCCACGGCAGCAAGGTCGCAGTCCTGTCGCTCGGCACCCGCCTGGGCGAGGCGCTCAAGGCGGCCGACCAGCTCGACGCCAAGGGGCTGAGCACCACCGTCGCCGACCTGCGCTTTGCCAAGCCGCTCGATGAAGCGCTGATCCGCCAATTGCTCACCACGCACGAGGTCGCCGTGACCATCGAGGAGAACGCCGTCGGCGGCTTCGGCGCGCACGTCCTTACCATGGCGAGCGATGCTGGGCTGATCGACGCGGGGCTCAAGCTGCGCACCATGCGCCTCCCGGACATTTTCCAGGACCAGAACGCGCCCGACAAGCAGTACGACGAAGCCCGCCTCAACGCCGCGCACATCGTTGAAACCGTCCTGACCGCCCTCCGACACAATAGCGCGGGCGTGCCGGACGCGGGGGTGGCGTAGCCCCCCTTCCCCACCCCCGCCCCCCTCGCTAGGGCGTGGGGATGGATCAGATCGTCATTCGCGGCGGCAAGCGCCTCAACGGCCGCATTCCCATTTCCGGGGCCAAGAACAGCGCCTTGACGCTGCTGCCATGCGCGCTGCTGACCGATGAACCGCTGACGCTGCGCAACCTCCCGCGGCTCGCCGACGTCGACGGGTTCGGGCACCTCCTCAACCAGCTCGGCTGCTCGACCACCATAGAAGGAACGCGGCCCGAGGACTTCGGCCGCGTCATGACCGCGCGCGCCACCAACATCACCGCGACGGTCGCGCCCTACGACATCGTCCGCAAGATGCGCGCGTCGATCCTCGTGCTCGGCCCGCTGCTCGCGCGCACGGGGGAGGCGAGCGTGTCGCTGCCGGGCGGCTGCGCCATCGGCAACCGGCCTATCGACCTGCACTTGAAGGCGCTCGAAGCCTTTGGTGCGGAGATCGAGATGGCGTCGGGCTATGTCCGCGCGCGTGCGCCCGGGGGCCGCCTCCCCGGCGGGCGCATCAACTTCCCCGTCGTCAGCGTCGGCGCGACCGAGAATGCGCTGATGGCCGCAGCGCGCGCAAAAGGCACCTGCATCATCCACAACGCCGCGCGTGAGCCGGAGATCGTCGACCTCTGCCGCTGCCTCGTCGCGATGGGGGTGAAGATCGACGGCATCGGCAGCGAAACGCTCACCATCGAGGGCGTCGACCGTCTCCACGGCGCGACCTACCAGGTCATGCCCGACCGCATCGAAGCGGGCAGCTACGCCTGCGCGGTGATGGCGACGGGGGGCGAGCTCGACCTGATCGGCGCGCGCGCGGACGAGATGGAGGCGACGCTCGACGCGCTCACCGAAGCAGGCGCGAGCATCGAGGCGCACGACCGCGGCATCCGCGTGAAGGCAGTGGGGCGCCCGCGCGGGATCAACCTCTCCACCGCGCCCTACCCCGGCTTCGCCACCGACATGCAGGCGCAATTCATGGCGATGCTGACGCTCGCCGACGGCGCGAGCGTGCTCACGGAGACGATCTTCGAGAACCGCTACATGCACGTCCCCGAACTGGCGCGGATGGGCGCCGATATCGCGGTGACGGGGCGCAGCGCGGTGGTGCGCGGGGTCGACGCGCTGGTCGGCGCGCCGGTCATGGCGACCGACCTGCGCGCATCGATGAGCCTAATTATCGCCGGCCTCGCCGCCGCCGGGGAGACCCGCGTCAGCCGGGTCTATCATCTCGATCGCGGCTATGAGCGGCTGGAGGAAAAGCTCGCCGCGGTCGGCGCCGATATCGAGCGCGTCAGCGACGGCTAGGCGGCGGCGACTTGCGCCTGTCACCCGCGCGATCTAGCCTCCGACGCGGAGGGGAGTTGCGATGATCGAATTTTACACTAACCCAATGTCCCGCGGGCAGATCGCGCGCTGGATGTTGGAGGAAGTGGGCGAACCCTACCAGCAGCATCTGCTCGGTTATGGCGAGGGGATGAAGTCGCCCGAATATCTCGCCATCAACCCGATGGGGAAGGTGCCGGCGATCGTCCATAACGGCCGCGTCGTGACCGAAGCCGCGGCAATCTGCGCCTATCTCGCCGATGCATTCCCGGCGGCCGGGCTGGCGCCGCCGCCGACCGAGCGCGCCGACTATTATCGCTGGCTGTTCTTCGCGGCCGGGCCGGTCGAGCAGGCGGTCACCGCGCGGTCGCTGGGGCTCGAGGCGCCGGCCGAGAAAGCGCCGATGGTGGGATACGGCAGCCTCGACGCCGTGGTCGAAACCCTGTCCGGCTGGCTGCAAGCGCGTGAGTGGGTCGCCGGCGACCGCTTCACCGCTGCCGACGTCTATGTCGGCTCGCAGGTCGACTGGGGCTTGCAGTTCGGCTCGCTGCCGACCCGCCCGGCATTCGAGGAATATGCCGCACGGCTCCGGAGCCGTCCCGCCTACATCCGCGCAAAGGACATCGACGACGCGCTGATCGCGGCGGCCAACCGCCCGGGCTGATATAGGCAAAGACAAACCCCGGCGGATCGCTCCGCCGGGGTATCTCGCCTCACCGCTACCCGATGATTTAGTCGCGGCTGCCCATCAAGTTGAGCAGGAAGGTGAACATGTTGATGAAGTCGAGGTAGAGCGTCAGCGCGCCGAGCACGACCGCCTTGCCCGCAAAGTCCGACCCCGCGACCGCATAATAGGTCTGCTTGATCTTCTGCGTGTCATAGGCCGTCAGACCCGCGAACAGCAACACGCCGATGATCGAGATGATCAGCGCCATCGCGCTCGACTGAACGAACAGGTTGATCAGCATCGCCACCAGAATGCCGATCAAGCCCATCACGAGGAACGTACCGAACCCGCTAAGGTCACGCTTCGTGGTGTAGCCATAGAGGCTCAAGCCAAGGAAAGCCGCCGCGGTCGAGAAGAACGCGGCCGCGATCGACGCGTCGGTGTAGACCATGAACAGCGTCGACATTGACAGCCCCATGACCACCGCGAACGCCCAGAAGGTCATCCGCATCGCGCCAAGCGACATGCGCATCGCACCGAACGAGAGCGCCATCACGAATGCCAACGGCGCGAGGATGATCACCCAGCGCAGCGCGCCGCCGTTCATCATCACCTGCTGGCCGAAGTCGCTGTTGGCGAACAGCATCGCAACGATGCCGGTCAGCAGCACCCCCGACGCCATGTAATTGTACACCTGCAACATATACCGCCGCAGCCCCGCATCGGCGGGAAGCGCGTCGTGCCGCAGGTCCGGACGGACCGTAGTGGTCGGGCCGCTCGGGTCAGACCAGATGGCCATCGTTCGTATCTCCAATACTTACGCCGACGCAATCGACGGCGCCTCTCAGAAGCGAATATGCCCTGCCCCGCGGGGGATTCAAGATGGCAGTTACCTCGCCCGCTCCTGCGCAAGTGCCGCGATGGGACCGCCTTGTGCACACCGGCGATCGGCGTCACCTTCGCCGCATGCGCCTGTTTGCCGCCCTCCGCCCCCCCGCGCCCGTACGTGACGCGCTGCTCGGCATCGCGCGCGGCCCGGTGAGTGGAGCGAGGTGGCAGGATGAAGGCCAGCTCCACCTCACCCTCGGCTTCTTCGGAGAAGTGGCGGAGCGGGATGCGGAAGGCCTGCACGACGCGCTGTCGCAGGTGCCGTTCGGCGCCTTCGACCTTCGCCTGCACGGCGTCGGCCTGTTGGAACGCCACGCCGGAGGAGCACTCTACGCCGCCGTGGATCGCTCCGACCCCCTAGTCAGACTGGCCGCCGCGACCGCGCAGGCCGCGCGCCGCGCCGGGATCGCGCTGGAGCGACGCGCCTTCTTGCCTCATGTCACCCTCGCCCGCGGCGTGCGGCGCGGGGAAGGGGCGCGCCACTGGCTCGAGGCGCACCACGACTTCACCGCGCCGCCATGGCAGGTGCGTGATTTTCGGCTCTACGCGAGCACGCTGCACCCGTCGGGCGCGCGATATGACGAAATCGCGCGCTATTCGGCTTCCTCCGACGCCCGAAGCTGATAGACCCGTGTCGATCAAGCGAGGGGGAAGATGATGACGAACCAGGACCAGCAACAGCCCCTCCCCCCCGCTGAGACCCGCGATCCGGGCGCGATCGCGCCGGATGCAGAAGCGACACAGGCGACGCCCTATGCCTGGTACGCGCTCAGCGTATTGGTGCTGATCTACATCCTCAATTTCGTCGATCGGCAGATTCTTTCGATCCTCGCCAACGACATCAAGCGCGATCTGGGGCTGAGCGACACCGATCTGGGCTTCCTCTACGGAACGGCGTTTGCGGTCTTCTACGCGCTGTTCGGCATCCCCTTGGGGAAGCTCGCGGATAGCTGGCATCGCGTGAAGCTGATGAGCATCGGACTGACGCTCTGGTCGGCGATGACCGCGCTGTCCGGCTTCGCCCGCAGCGGCGCGACGTTGACGCTGGCGCGCGTCGGCGTCGGGGTGGGGGAGGCGACCGCGAGCCCCTCCGCCTACTCGCTCATTTCCGACTGGTTTCCAAAGCGCATGCGCGCCACCGCGCTCGCGATCTACAGTTCAGGCTTGTATCTCGGCAGCGGCCTTTCGCTGCTGATCGGCGGGATGATCGTGCAGCGTTGGAACGAAGCCTACCCCGGCGGCGGGCCGCTCGGCCTCGTCGGATGGCACGCAGCATTCCTAGCGGTCGGCATACCGGGGCTGCTGCTCGCGCTGTGGGTGTGGACGCTGAAGGAGCCGGTGCGCGGCGCGATCGACGGGCACGTCACTCCACCCCACCCCGCTCCGTTTGCCGATTTCGTCCGCGAACTGTTTGCGGTGATCCCGCCCTTCACGCTGATCGGCGCGGCCCGACGCGGGGGTTCGGCGCTGCTCTTCAACCTCATCGGAGCGGGGGTCATCGCCGCCGTCGCGTTTGCGCTATACCGGTTGATGGGGACGGGCACGGGGGCGCAATGGCTGTTCCTCGGCGTCGGCTATTATGCAGTGTTCAGCTGGGCATCGTCGCTGCGGCAGCGCGACCCCGCGACCTTCCGCCTCATCTGGGGCACGCCTGCGTTTCTGTGCACCGTCCTCGGTTACGGCACCGTCGCGTTCGTGTCCTACGCGCTATCCTACTGGGCGGCGCCCTACGCCGAACGTGTATTCATGGTTCCGAAGACGGAGCTCGGCTGGTGGATTGGCGGGCCGGGGGCGCTGGCGGGTTTTCTCGGGGTCATTCTGGGCGGGCGCATGGCCGATTGGCTGCGCGCGCGTCATGCGGCGGGGCGGATCATCGTTGTGATATTTGGCCTGCTCGCACCGCTGCCGGCGGTACTGATCGCGTTCACTACCAGCAACGTGACCATCTTCTTCGTGATGAACTTCCTGGCCGGGTTGCTCGTGGCCAGTGCACTTGGCGCGGCTGCCGCGACGACGCAGGATTTGGTCCTGCCGCGAATGCGAGGCACCGCGACGGCGACCTTCTTCCTGTCAACGACGCTTGTCGGTTTGGCGCTCGGACCGTTCTTGGCGGGCTACATCTCGACCCGCACTGACAGCCTTGCGACAGGCGTCCTCTCGACCCTCGCCATCGTCCCGGTGGGCCTCGCGTTGCTGGTCGCCGCGTGGCGGATGCTGCCCGAGGCGGAGCGGAGCGTGGCCGCTCGTGCGCGGGAGGCGGAGGCCGACGGGAACTGACCGCCGACCGCCCACCTCGCCACGTCAGGTTCGGGTGAGAACCGCGCAGGCGATGCGATCGCCGCTGTTGCCCGACGGGTCGGTGCGCTCATCGTCGGGTCGCGCGTGGATCACGACCGCTGCCCCGTCCGCGTCGAGGAGGCCGTCGAAGCCGGACACCTCGCCTGCCACTGAGGCGGAGAGCTGGCCTCGACCATCGCCGCGCACCTCGAGGTTGGGCAGATCGCCGCTATGCATCCCGGCGGGGTTGAGGCGGCCGTGCTGCCGCGTCGTCGGGTTCCAGTGCCCGCCCGCCGTGGTGAACCCTGGCCGCTCGCAGCGCCCGACCTGATGGACGTGGATCGCGTAGGTGCCGGGAGTCATTCGCACGTCGGCGGTCAACCACATGCCGCCGCTGGGTGCTCGAGCTAGCCGTACCGAACCGACATCGCGCCCCATCTGGTCTACAAACCGTCCGCTCGCGAGCGCGTTTCCATCAGCGCCGTAGCCCATCATGCAACCACCAAGCACTGCCGCGCTGGCTACCACTGCAGCCGTGATCCACTTCGCCATCGTCCGTCCCTCATATTGCTTGCGGAAGGTCAACGCCCCACAGGGGCGGGCGTTGCCAACACCTCGCGTTCGCGTCGCGCCTAGTTGCAAGGACTGCGGGCGGTTTGGCTTTACGGCTCTGACGGCCCCTCCGTCTTCCGATGCCGAGCATAGAAAAAGGGCCGGGGTTTCCCCCGGCCCTCGATCCGCGTGACCTCGAAATCAGAAGTCGCGGGCGTATCGCTCGTTTCCGACGAAGCCCAGCGAGGGGACGTCGGTCTCCTTGATCAGATCCACCACCTGATCGACCACCACGTATCGGGCCTGCGCGTCGGGCTCGAGCTGGAGTTCCGGCGCAGGCTGCATCGCCGACGTCTGGTTGAGGAGATCGGCAAGCTGCGTGAAGTTCACCGTCTGACCGTTCCACAAGATCGCACCCTCAGGCGAGATGTAGATCTTGTTCTTGATTGGGTCCGGCGCGTTCGTCGGATTATTGTCCGGCACCGGCAAATCCACCTTCACCGCATGCGTCTGAATCGGGATGGTGATGATGAACATGATCAGCAGCACGAGCATCACGTCGATCAGCGGCGTGGTGTTCATATCACCGATCGGTGCCTCGGCGCCCCCGCCGCCCATGGAAATGGCCATCTGGCGTGTCCTTTCTTGAAGTCGGTTGGGGCTTAGAGCCGTCCGAGCGTGGCCGAGCCAGGCGCGGGCTGCGAGATGAACGCGACCTTTTGGAAGCCGGCGAACTGCATCGTGTAGATGGCACCGCCGATGCACTTCCACGGGGTCGCAACGTCGCCGCGGATATGCACTTCGGGCATATTATCCTCGTTGATGTTCTCGACCCCGCCGATGCGCTCGATCTCACGCTTTAACCGCGCTTCGCCGTCGATGCGCAACCGCTCGGAGTCGATCGGAGTTTGACCCCAGAACACCTCGCAGCGCTGGCCATCCGGCGAGCGAACGGTCAGCAACACGTTCTCCGGCTTGGTCGTCGTCGGCTCGGACACAACCTCAGGCAGGTTGACCTCGACCGAATCGAGCACCACCGGAACGGTGATCAGGAAGATGATGAGCAACACCAGCATCACGTCGACGAGCGGCGTGGTGTTGATTTCGTTCATCGGGGCGTCTTCGCCGCCGCCCTCTCCCACACTCATGGCCATGATGTTTCGATCCTAGCAGGGCGAGCGCTACGCATCCGCCCGATTTTCAAGCCATGCCCGCCGCAGCCTTCAAGGCCGCTCACAGGCTGACACCGGCGGCGGGAGGGGGCGGCTCACCGCCCCTCCCGCCCGATCCGGGATCAGGTGCGCGGGGTCGTGCCGACTTCGGCCGGGCGGGCGGTCGGCGCAGCGGCGGTGCCGGTGGTCGAACGCGCCGCGGTCGTGCCAGCAGCGGCGGCAGCAGCAGCTGCGGCAGGACGGACCCGACCGTTCGACATGATGTTGCCAAGCACGTCGTTCGAGAAGGTCGACAGGTTGCGAGCGATCACCTTGTTGCGCGCCTGCAGCCAGTTGTAAGCGAGCACCGCCGGCACCGCGACGACCAGACCGATGGCGGTCATGATCAGCGCTTCACCGACCGGACCGGCAACGGTGTCGATCGACGCCTGACCCGACGCACCGATCTTCACGAGCGCCTGTAGGATGCCCCAAACGGTGCCGAACAGACCGACGAACGGAGCGGTGGACCCGACCGATGCGAGGAACGACAGGCCGCTGTTGAGCTTCGAGTTCACGAGGTTCTGCGAACGCTCCATCGTGCCGTGCATCCAGTCATGCGCTTCGACCGGATCGCTGAGCTTGCCGTGGTCCTGCTGCGCGCGAAGGCCATCCTCGACCACCTGGCGATAGGCGCTGTCCCGCTCGAGCTTGTTCATGCCGTCGATGAGCGAGTTGTGACGCCAGAAGCTCTGCTGAACTTCACGGCCCTGCTTCATCACGCGGTTCTGCTCGAACAGCTTGGTGAACAGGATGTAGAGCGAGCCGATGAACATCAGCAGCAGCACAGTGAAGGTCGCCCAGGTGACCGGGCCACCTTCGCGCATCGCCGCAACGAAGCCGTACTTGTTCTCGGCGCCTGCCGCCCCGGCCGCGGCCGCGAGAAGATTGATGTTCATGCGTGTCCTTCCCTCTCGTTTTCTGTTCGCTCAGCACGTCGGCCGCAGCGATCAATGTGCTAAGCTGGTTTTGTGTTATTCCTGCGGCAAGCGCCACACCACGCGACGGCTGTAGCTGCCGGTGGTCGGATTGCCGTCGCGATCGAGCGCGGGATTGAAGCGCGCACGCCGCTGGATGTTGCTGCACGCAGCGCGATCAAGGGCAGCATTGCCGCTCGATGAGGTGACGTTGCACCCGCTTACCCGACCGTCGGTGCCGACGGTGAGCGACACAGCGGTGGTGCCCTCCGCTTCTTCGCGCTGAGCGGATGCTGGATAATCCTCATCGGTCACCCAAGCGCCCTCGCTACCGCGCGGCGTGGCGCGACGCGACTGGTCAACGCTAGGCGGCGGGGGTGGCGGAGGCGGCGGGGGCGGCGCCGGCGGAGCCGGAGGCGCCGGCGGCTGCGGATCGGCCTTGTACGTCGTCACCGGCGTCTGAGGCGGAGTATCCACCGTGTCGCGCACCACGTTCCGGCTGACCGGCGGGATGATCGACTTCGGCACGACCACCGGCGGCGGCGGCGGAAGCTTTGCCTCCGGCGGCGGGGGCGGAGGCGGCGGAGGCGGGGGCGGTTCCTCAACGTTCACCGCATCGATCTTGTCCGCGACATGCTTGATGACGTTGATCGCCATGCCGCTGATCAGCAACCAGCCGAGCAGCAGGGTGACGAGCACCACCAGACCTGCGGACACGACCCTGCTGGTGGGGTCTACCCTATCACCATAAGCCATTCCGCGACCTAACTCCTCTCGTCGGCGGGCACGTCTGCGGTGCCTCGGGTCCCTGGACGGCCAAGAGCAAAGTTGCGGCCCTGCCTTTCGACAGCGCCGCCCGCTTCATCCCTCGACTTCCTCTCGCGCCTTTACGGCTTCGAATCCCGTTACTATCGCCGCCCCTCTAACGGCGCAAACGCTTTTCGCGACGACGCGGTGTCTGCCGTAACAATCGTCGGGTGGGCGCGGGTGCGCGTCGGTCGAGGAGTGTGAAACGGTGCCCAATTCGATCCGCCTGCGCAGCGCCACCATCGCCCTGCTGATCGGCTTTCCGGCCGCGAGCTGTGCCATCGCGCAGCCGCAGCTTACCGCACCGCAACCCGCCGGGCCGACGAGTTACGCGGATGTCGCCCGGTTTGCGGCGGACGCTCCGACGATCGTGGAGCTGGTGGTTCGCAAGGCCGAGCCCGTCGGACCCGTGCTGCCGGCAGGACGCGTGCGCGCAGCGATCGAGGCGGATGTCGCGGCGGTTCGCTTTTCGGCGAGCCCGCTGGCACGTCGGGTGCGGCTGTTGGCGGACGTCCCTGCCGACGCGCGCGGACGCCTGCCCAACCTCAAGCGGCAGCGCTTCTTTGCGTTCGCGACGAGCGCGGCGCGGGCGGACGTGCTACAACTCGTCGCGCCCGACGCGCTCCTCCCCGCCACACCGGGTAACGACGCGACGCTCGCCGCCATCCTGCGCGAGCGCGGCGCGGGGCCGATACCGCCAGTGGTGAGCGGCATCACCCAGGCTTTTCATACGGCAGGCACCGTCGCCGGTGAGAGCGAAACGCAGCTTTTCCTGCGCACGGCCGACGGGGCGCCGGTATCGCTCGGCGTGGTGCGGCGTCCGGGTGCGGCGCCGGCATGGTCGGTGGCCTTTGGCGAGGTGATCGACGAGGCCGCGCGCGCACCGGCGCCGCGCACGCTCGCCTGGTACCGGCTCGCATGCGGCTTGCCCTTGCGCGTTCCTGCGGCGGCGATGGCCGATCTGTCGCCGGCAGAGCGTCTGGCGGTGGAGGCGGACTTTGCCGTGGTGCGCGCCGGGCTCGGTGCGTGCGACGCGACGCGATGAGGGCAGCGCATGACCCCCGCGCGCCGCTTCGGGTCGGCGTCGCGGGGTTGGGAACCGTCGGCTGCGGCGTGATCGCGCTGCTGCGGGAGAATGCCGACCTGATCGCGCGCCGGGCGGGTCGAGCGATCGAGCTCACAGCGGTCTGCGCACGCGACCAAGCGGCATCGCGCTCGGTCGACGTGAGCGGCCTCCCCTTCGAAGCGGATGCGCCCGCGCTGGCGGCACGTGCGGACGTCGATGTGGTGGTCGAGGTGATCGGCGGAGCGGATGGCCCCGCGCTGGCGCTCGCCCAAGCGACCCTCGCCGCGCGCAAGCCGCTCGTGACGGCCAACAAGGCGATGCTCGCGCGGCATGGCATGACCCTCGCGCGCACCGCCGATGCGAGCGACGTTCCGCTCAAATTCGAGGCGGCGGTGGCGGGGGGCATCCCCGTCATCAAGGCGCTGCGCGAGGGCGCCTCCGCCAACCGCATCGACCGCGTTTACGGCATCCTCAACGGCACCTGCAATTTCATCCTGACGCGCATGGAAGCGTCGGTGGAGGCGGGGCACCCGCTCGACTTCAACGCCGCGCTCGGCGAAGCGCAGGCGTTGGGATACGCCGAAGCCGAGCCGAGCACCGACGTCGACGGCCACGACGCCGCGCACAAGCTCGCCATCCTGTCCGCACTCTGCTTCGGGTCGCGGGTCGACCTTGGCGCGGTGACGACGCGGGGCATCCGCGGTGTCATCGCCGCCGACATCGCCGAAGCCAAGTCGCTCGATCATCGGGTGCGGCTGATCGGCTGGGCGGAGCATGCCGGCGGCGCGCTGGCGCAGCGGGTGGAGCCGTGCCTGGTCCCCGCCGACCACCCGCTCGGCTATGTCCCCGGCGCGCTCAATGCGGTGGTGGCGGAGGGCAATTTCGTCGGGCGGCTGTTTCTCGAGGGAGCGGGTGCCGGCGCCGGCCCTACGGCGAGCGCGGTCGTCGCGGACCTGATCGACGTCGCACGCGATGAATATGGCCCCGCCTTTGCGATGCCGGTCGATGCGCTGGACGAGCTTCCCCCTGCCGACCCGCGCTCGGCGCGCGGCAAGCGCTATGTCCGGATGATCGTCGCCGACCGCGTCGGGGTGCTGGCGGAGATCGCCATCGCCATGCGTGACGCGGGCGTGTCGGTCGAAAGCCTCACCCAGCGGCTGCATGCGGAGGGGAGCGCGATGGTCGCGCTCGTCACCCATGATGGCGCTGCGGGGGCAGTGGCGGACGCGGTGGAGCGGCTCGCATCATCGCCCAGCGTGCTCGGGCCGCCGATGGTGATGCCGATCCTGTCGCTCTAGCGGTTGGCGCCCCGGAAGCGGCGCGGTATCGGCGTGCCGGTGCCGAGGTTGCGGTCGGGGTCGATGAGCGACTGGATACCTGCGATCGCCGCGCCGACCGCCGCCCGCACGTCGATCCCCTCGAAACATTCGTTGGGTCCGCCGCTGGCGCCGCATGGCGGTCCATCCGGTCGCACCGCCGCGCCGTCGGTCTGTTCGAGTGCGGGTCCGGCGATCTCCGGAATAGGCAAGCCATTCTCGTTGCGTCGGCCGCACACGACGATGTCGCCGTTGGCATTGCGGTCGCCGGGCTCGCAACCCGACGCGCGCCCATATTGCCGGGCCTGGGCGACCAGCTCGCGCGCGCTCGGCTGGTGGCCGGACTGCGCCCATGCATTTCCGCTGACGAGGAGGAGCGGCCCCGCGATGATGGTTGCTCGGCTCGACATGCCGCGGCCCCTCCCCTAACGGGCGCGCATTCGTTTCACCCGATACTGAAGGATGTCCGCTGATGCCGACCGAGGCAAGCTCGATTCTCGACCGCGTGCTGGTGCTGGAAATGGTGCGCGTCACGGAAGCGGCCGCGATCGGAGCGGCGCAACTGATCGGGCGCGGCGATGAAAAGGCCGCCGACCACGCCGCGGTGGAGGCGATGCGCGCGGCGCTCAACGAGCTCGACATCGACGGCACGGTGGTCATCGGCGAAGGTGAGCGCGACGAGGCGCCGATGCTCTATATCGGCGAAAAGGTCGGTCAGGCGCAGGGCACGGGGCCGCGCATCGACATCGCACTCGACCCGCTCGAAGGGACCACCATCACCGCCAAGGCGGGCCCCAACGCGCTCGCCGTGCTGGCCATCGCGGAGGAGGGCGGACTCCTGAACGCGCCCGACGTCTATATGGACAAGCTCGCCTGCGGGCCGGGCTATCCCGCGGGCACGATCGGATTTGACAAGGGCGTGCGGGGCAATGTCGAAGCGATCGCCGCGGCCAAGGGCTGCGCGCCGTCCGACGTGATCGTGTGCGTGCTCGATCGCCCGCGCCACGCCGAGATCATCGCCGAGCTGCGGGCGATGGGTTGCGGCATCATGCTCATCCCCGACGGCGATGTCGCGGGGGTGATCGCGACCACCAATCCCGACACCACCATCGACCTCTACATGGGCTCGGGCGGCGCGCCGGAGGGCGTGCTTGCCGCGGCGGCGCTGCGCTGTGTCGGCGGGCAGTTCAAGGGCCGCCTGCTGTTCCGCAACGACGACGAACGCGCCCGCGCCGCCAAGTGGGGGATCGAGGACCTCGACCGGGTCTATGACCTCGAGGAGCTGGCCAAGGGCGACGTGATCTTTGCCGCGACGGGCGTCACCGACGGTTCACTGCTCGCCGGGGTCAAGCGCCACCGCGACGGCAGCACCACCACCGAAAGCATCGTCATGCGTGCCTCCAGCGGCACCGTCCGGCGCGTGTCGAGCGTGTTTCGCGACGGACCCGCCGCTCGCGCCTAAGGGGGCGGCTGGGCCCGGCTCCTCGCTGGAAGTTCACACTAAGTTCACACCAAATGCGGGTAGCGCGCATTTGGGAATGTCGAGAGAAGACAAAGACTTAGCTGGCTTCCGGGCGCGTGCTCGGTTGATCTATGTTGCCCCGTCGCAGACGCGGATGTCGCCCGGGCGCGGGCGGGTCTCGGCGCGCACGAAGCTCGCATAATAGCCGCCCGTACGCGGGAGGTCGACGAACTCGACCGGGCGGTAGCCGACCGACTGGAATTCGCAGATGAGCTGCGGGAGCGGGGTGCCGTGGCGCGCGATGGGGCGGTTGGCATCGACCACCACCACCTGCCCGTCCCCGCGCAGCGCCGGCCACAGCCGCCACAGAAAGGCGTAGGGCTCCGCGATCTCGTGATACATGTGCACCAGCAGCACGCGGTCGAAGCTGTTGCCGGGGAGCTTGGGATCGTCGGGCGCGCCCAATTGCACCGAGACATTGTCGAGCCGTTCGCGCGCCACACGCACGCCCAGCCGCTCCTTCACCTCGGGCACGATGTCCTGCGCGAGGACGCGGCCCCCCTCCCCCACGCGCTGCGACAGGCGCACGGTGTAGTAGCCATCGCCCGCGCCGACGTCGGCAACGCTCATGCCGGGGGCGATGCCCGCCCTGGACATGATCGTTTCGGCTTCCCCGACACGATCGCGGCTGTCCTCGTCCGCCCACTGCGAGCTGACGATCGGCGCGACAGGCCGCGGCGCGCGCGGAAACTGCGATGCGCTGCCGGGACGAGGATCGTCGGACTGGGCGGGGAGATAGTCGCAAGCCGCGAGGTTCAGCGTGAGCGCGGCCAGGACCACCCTGCGCGCTGCCCTACTACACCGCGAAGGCGCGCTAGAACCGGCTCTGCTACCGTGCCCCTGCGCAGCCAGGGGCCCATCTCCGAGCGTCTCCGCACCGACCGGCGACGCGTTCCGCAATGGCAGGAGATAAGCCCCTGCCTGCGCAGGGGCGCGGCGCTTGCGGAGGGCCTCCCCCAGCGTCAATCGACGTCCTCCACCTCGACCTTCTCGCCGGTGACGCGCTGGGCGAGCGCGGCGGCCATGAATGGGTCGAGCGCCCCGTCGAGCACGTCCGAAGGCGCGGTGGAGGTGACCCCGGTGCGCAGATCCTTCACCAGCTGATAGGGCTGGAGGACGTAGCTGCGGATCTGGTGGCCCCAGCCGATGTCGGTCTTGGCGGCATGTTCGGCGCTCGCGGCTTCCTCGCGACGCCTCAGCTCCGCCTCGTACATGCGCGCTTTGAGCATCCGCATCGCCTCGGCGCGGTTCTTGTGCTGGCTGCGCTGCGTCTGGCAGGCGACGATGATGCCGGTGGGCACGTGCGTGATGCGCACCGCGGAGTCGGTGGTGTTGACGTGCTGCCCGCCCGCGCCGCTCGCCCGATAGGTGTCGATCTTGAGGTCGCTTTCGTTGACCTCGATATCGATGTCGTCGTCCACCACCGGATAGACCCACACCGAGGAGAAGCTCGTGTGGCGCCGAGCCGAGCTGTCGTAGGGGCTGATCCGCACCAGCCGATGCACCCCGCTTTCGGTCTTGGCGTAGCCGTAGGCGTTCTCGCCCTTGAGCATCAGCGTCGCCGACTTGATCCCCGCCTGTTCGCCCGCCTGAGCTTCGATCAGCTCGACCTTGAGCCCGCGGCGTTCGGCCCAGCGCTGGTACATGCGCAGCAGCATCTCCGCCCAGTCCTGGCTCTCGGTGCCGCCGGCGCCGGCGTGGATTTCGAGGTAGCTGTCGTTGCCGTCGGCCTCGCCCGCGAGCAGCGCCTTAGTCTTGTCCTCGTCCGCGCGGTCGGCGAGCTTGGCGAGGCTGGCGACGGCGTCGTCGACCAGCGCCTCGTCGCCCTCCATCTCCGCCAGCTCGGCGAGTTCGACGGTGTCCGCCATCTCCTGTTCGATGGCGCGGGTGGCGCCGATCGCTTCGTCGAGGCGGCGGCGTTCGCGCATCACCTCCTGCGCGGCCTTGGGATCGTTCCACAGCGCGGAATCCTCGACGCGCGCGTTCAGCTCGTCCAGACGCACCACCGCGCGATCCCAGTCGAGAAAGCGGCGCAGCAGCGCGGTCGCGGCGTTGATCCGGTCGATATGGGCTTGCGCTTCGGCGCGCATAATTCCTCCAGCAGGCAGTGCCGCGCCGCATAGTCGCCACGCCCTGCCGTGTCGAGGCGAGTGGGGTGTCACCTCTTGCATCAAGGCAACTCGGCCGATAGCCAATTGTCGGGGTGCAGTTGGGGAAGGTGGATGGGGTATTGTACAAACTGCGGTGCGCAGATGGTCGGCGACGGTGGCTTTTGTTCTCGCTGCGGAAATCAGGCACCAACGGCCGTTCCGGCGTCACAATCATCGAGGAACGTCAGCGACCTTTACGTTGATCCGCCGCCGCCGATGAGCCCCCACACCGTCTATGCCCCCCGCCCCGCCGCCCCTCGGGCCAATGCGCACGGGCTTCTGCTTGGCATCGCAGGTGGCGTAGTGCTGCTCCTGTCCTTGATCGTGGGATACCTGTTCCTCACCCGGACCACATCCGAGGTTGAGGTTCCCACTCCAGAGAAGGCTCTGACGAAGGCTGGAGAGCCGGTCAGCGATGAGGTTGTGAAATACGTGACAAGCGGCGTGAATATCCGCTCACGTGCCACCGCTGTGGGCGCTTCCGAGGTCACCGGCCGCCTGGACCGGGGAAGTGCTGTCCGCGGAATAATGCGGCGAGGCCTGTCCGGAGATAGCTGGTGGTTAGAACTTTCCGATGGACGTGGCTACGTCAGCGCCGTCAACCTCTCGGATGCTCCCCCCGTTGCTGCTCCGCCGGTGCAGCGAGCGCTTATCGTCGGCGCTGAAACATGCTCGGTCGCCACCAAATCGGGCAACTTGCGGGTACGAACAACGCCAAATGGTCGGATCATCGGCGGGATGCCGTTGGGAAGCCGTGTTCAAGTTGTTGAGCGCAGCCAAGATTTGTACGGTCAGGTGTGGGTCAGAGTGCGTCCGGTCGACCCACGCTATCCAGTCGGGTGGGCTGCCGCAGAATTTCTGGCCTGTTAATGCGAAACTACTTGCGGTGGCTAGTCATTGCGGCGTTGATCGGTGGGCTCAGCATGGCTGCGTGGCTGTTGGTCAAGGAACGCGTCGAGCGTAAGCCCTCGATTGAAACGGTCGAAGACGCTGAGCGAGAGTTGCGTGAGGAGCGGCCACCCGTCGGACCAGTCCCTCTACCGACACCCTCACCATCGAGAAGTTCCAAGACTCAGCTCCCGACGGAAGCGGGAGAGCTTGGCTTCGCTGCGCGCCTTTGCGCCTCTAATGGAGTGCAACAGGTCGCTCGGCATACGCTATTCGGGCATACGAAGCAGGTATCGGCTGCGGCCACTGACCTCGTTTCAGTGCCGTCCGGATTTGCGTCTGGCGGATGCAGCACTTTGCACCGCGACGCCGCCGCTGCGTTGACGCAGTTGGTGACCGCCGCGCGGTCAGAGGCTCCGGAAGTTGCCACCGCGATGTTTGGGGTGTCTTGTCATCGAAGCGTCGCAAGGCAGGCGGCGCTCTATTGCAAGCCTAGCCGCATCCAAAGCCGGGGCTATCGCGGGCAAGCCTTTTCCGTCGCGCCGCCAGGATACAGCGAACACGCGACCGGCATGACGATTGACTTTGGCGATAGGAACCATCCCGAATGTAACGTTGAAGCCTGCTTCGGATCCACTCCGGTCGGCGTATGGCTTGCCCGCAACGCAGGTCGCTTTGGCTTCAAGATGAGCTTCCCGCCTGGGAATAGCCAAGGCGTGATGGCGGAACCATGGCATTTTCGCCTTGAACACTAACGCTTAGCTCATCGAAATCAGCTCACCGTGATCGTGGCGGCGCGGCGGTTTTGGGCCCAGCTTGCTTCGTCGGAACCGAGCGCGACGGGGCGTTCCTTGCCGTAGCTCACGACCTGCATCCGCGCGGGGTCGACGCCCAGGCTGGCGAGATAGTTGCGCGCGGCGGTGGCACGGCGTTCGCCCAGCGCGATGTTGTATTCGCGCGTGCCGCGTTCGTCGCAGTGGCCTTCGATCGTGACGCGAGTGCGGGCATATTGCTGCAGCCACTGCGCGTGGCGCTGCAGCGTCGCGCGGTCGGTATCGTCGAGCGCTGAGCTGTCGGTCTCGAAATAGACGCTCTCGCTGCCCGCCTGCGCGACGAGGTCGGCCTGGCTCCCCGGACCCGTGCGCGGGGCGAGGTAGCCACCGTCGGCGCCGGTGCCCCCTGCGCTCGCGTCGGCGCCCTGCCCGGCCTGGTCGGCGCCCGCTGGCGGGGGCAGGTCGGCGGAGGCGACGCGCGTGCGCCCGCATCCGCCAAGCATCAGCGCAGCGCCGACACTCGCGGCGAGCAGCAGACGGGGGGTGTTGGACATGATCGCTCTCCTGGTTGAAACTGTCAGTTCTGCACCGGACCCCAGGCGGGGTCGGAGGCGTCGACCGGGGTCGGCACCCAGCGCAGGTTCACGCCGGTGATGTCCACCTGGTAAATGCTCGAGCGCCCCTCCCGCCCCTGTGCGGTGCGGAAAAACTGGATGACGCGGCCGTTGGGCGACCAGGTCGGCGCCTCGTCCTGCCAGGCGTCGGTGAGCAGCCGCTCCCCCCCGCCCGCCGGGGTCATCACGCCGATGCGGAAATCGCCGGCGATGCGCGTAAAGGCGATGAGGTCGCCGCGCGGGCTCCACTCGGGCGTGGCATAGCGCCCGCCGCCAAAGCTGATGCGCTGCTGGCTCGAACCGTCGGCGTTCATCGTGTAAAGTTGCTGTCCGCCCGACCGATCGCTTTCGAACACGATCCGCCGCCCGTCGGGGGAGAAGCTGCCGCCGACGTCGATCGCCGGGGAGTTGGTCAGCCGCTGCGGCGTGCCCCCCTCGATGCCGATGCGGTAGATGTCGGTGTTGCCCGCCACCGCCATCGAGAACAGCAACTGCCGACCGTCGGGCGACCAGCGCGGCGCAAATGTGGGGTTGCGGCTCTGATAGACCGCGCGCTGCTGCCCGGTGCCGACGTCATAGACGAACACCCGCGCCATCGAACCGAGGTAGCTGACATAGGCGATGCGCCGGTAATCGGGCGAATAGCGCGGGGTCAGCGCGATCGACTGGCCGTTGGTGAGGAAGCGGTGGTTGGCCCCGTCGGAGTCCATGATGGCGAGGCGCTTGACCCGGCGGTCCTTGGGTCCGCTTTCGGCGATGTAGGCGATGCGGCTGTCGAAAAAGGGGCTCTCCCCCGACAGGCGCGAATAGATCGCGTCGGCGCAGCGGTGCGCAGCACGGCGCCAGTCGCGCGGCTGCACGACATAGCCCTGCCGCACCAGCTCGGTGCCGAGCGCGAGGTCGTAGAGGTAGCAGCCGACGGTCATGTTGCCCGCCGCGTCCTGCTGCACGAAACCGTGCACCAGGCTCTCCGCCCCGCTGCCGCGCCACTGGCCAAACTGCGGCGCGGTGACTTCGGCGCGCCCGACCGCCGGAAGGCCATCCGGGCCGCGCGGGTTGTAGAGGCCCGAGCGTTCGAGGTCGGCGGCGATCACCCCCGCCACCGCCGCGCCGCTGATCGCGCCGCCTTCGCCCCCGCTCGCCTGCCCGGCAAAGGCGGGGACGAGGATCGCGGTGCGCTCCGCCGGGGTGGCAGCACCGCGCACAGTTTCACGCGGCGGCGCCTGCGGTTCGGCGGGCTCGGTTGCCGCCGGCGGCGTCGGCTGAACGGCGGGCGCGCTCGCCTGCTGCGCGACGACGGGCGCGGAGATCAGCACAGCGGCGAGCGTAGCCAGCGAAACTTGCAAGCGCATCAATTCCCTCGTTTCTCGAAGTCGAGCGTGTAGGTCTGCCAATAGCTGTAATGCTCGCGCGGCAGGTTGAACGGTGCCGCCAGCGCGATGGCCCGACGCGCGCACTCCTCAAAGCGCGCCAGCTGCGGACGGTTACTGTCGTTGACCCCGCGCGTCGTCACGCTGACGATGCGGTCGAGTGCGCCGCTTTCCGCGAGGCGGAACACCACGGTCGTCTCCAGCCGATCGACGTCCACCCCGCTCACCGTGCAGCCGTTCCAGGGGCGCGCGACTTCGGCGTTGATGCTGGTGGAGATGGCGCGGCGCACGGTCGCGGCGGTGGCCTGTGCGGGGGTGCCGCTCGTCGCGCGCGGCACCGGCGCAGACCGCACCGAACGCGCGATGTCGCCCAAGGGGTCGCCCGCAGGCCGCGCGGCGGGGCGGGCAGGCGCGCGCGTCGCGGAGGGCGGCACGTT
>CAKZIN010000034.1 GCA_936933955.1 uncultured Sphingopyxis sp.
AGGTGCGGGCGCTGCCGCCGCGGGCGCGTTGCCCGCCGGAGCGGCCGCGCCGCCCTCCTCGACCGTCGCGATCACCGCGCCGACCGCGACGGTGTCGCCTTCCTGCGCGACATATTCGCCCATCACGCCCGCCACCGGGCTCGGTACCTCGACAGCCACCTTGTCGGTTTCGAGGCTGGCGATGGGTTCGTCGAGCGCGACCGGGTCGCCGGGCTTCTTGAGCCACTGGCCGATGGTCGCTTCGGTCACCGATTCACCGAGCGTGGGGACTTTGACTTGCGCGCTCATCGCGTTCCTCTGTGCAGGACTGGGCCGGGGATGCCCGCGCCCTAGCGGTTCGCTGCGTAAGGGTCCACCGTCGCCAGCATCTGCGCGACCCATTCGGGCACGAGCTGCGTCGCCGGGCCGTGCCGCGCCTCGTCGAACCAGCGCGTGCCTTCGCTGCGCTCCAGGTTCAGCTCGAGCGTCGCCGCACCCGCGCTCCTGGCCCAGCGCACGAAGCCCGCCGCAGGATAGACCGCGCCCGACGTGCCGATCGACACGAACAGGTCGCAGGTCGCGACGGCGCGCTCGATGCGGTCCATCTCGTAGGGCATCTCGCCGAACCAGACGACGTCGGGGCGAAGCGCTGCCTCCCCGCAGACGGGACACGGTGGGCGGTCGATGAGGGGTTCGCGCCAGGCGGGGCGGGAATCGCAGGCGGTGCACCAGGCGGTGAGATGCTGGCCGTGCATGTGGATCAGCCGCCGCGCGCCGGCGCGTTCGTGCAGATCGTCGACGTTCTGGGTAACGATCAGCAGCTCGCCAGCCCATTGCGCATCGAGCCTCGCCAGCGCGTGATGTGCGGCGTTGGGCTCTGCACGCTGGATGGCCTCCCGCCGCATATCGTAGAAGCGTAGCACGAGGTCGGGATCGCGGGCGAAGGCTTCGGGGGTGGCCACATCCTCGACGCGATGCCGCTCCCACAGCCCGCCGGCCGAACGAAAGGTGTCGATGCCGCTTTCGGCGCTGACCCCCGCGCCGGTGAGGATGACGATATTGGGCCAGCGATCGACCACGGCCTAGATCTTCCGCGTGCGCTCGTCCTCGATATAGGCCGGATCGAGGTCGAGCCCGCGCAAGCCGCCCGCAGCCGTATGCGCCGGAGCGTGCGGCGGCTCCTCGTCGGGATCGGTCGGCACTTCGAGCATGCCCTCCCACTTGGTGATGACGCTGGTCGCCACCGCGTTGCCGACGACGTTGGTGGCGGTGCGGCCCATGTCGAGGAACTGGTCGATCGCAAAGATCAGCGCGATCCCCTCCACCGGCAGGCCGAACATGCCGAGCGTTGCGGTGATCACCACCAGGCTCGCCCGCGGCACCGCGGCGATGCCTTTGGAGCTGATCATCAGCGTCAGCAGAATCAGGATCTGCGTCGCGATCGGCAGGTCGATGCCATAGGCCTGCGCGATGAAGATCGTCGCGAAGCTCATGTACATCATCGAACCGTCGAGGTTGAAGCTGTAGCCCAGCGGCAGCATGAAGCCTGAGATGCGCCGCGGCACACCGAAGCGGTCGAGCTGTTCGAACAGCTTGGGCAGCGCTGCCTCACTGCTCGCGGTGGAAAAGGCGATCAGCAGCGGTTCGCGGATGTAGCGGATCAGCGTGAAGATGCGCTCGCGCAGGAAAATGAAGCCGAGCGAGAGCAGGATCACCCACAGTAGAACCAGTGAGGCGTAGAATTCGAGCAGCAGCTCGACATAGGTGCCGAGGATGCCGAGCCCGTTGTTGGCGACCACCGCAGCCAGCGCGCCAAACACCGCGAAAGGCGCGAAACGCATGACGTAGGCGGTAATCTGGAGCATCATCTCCGCCAGCGCATCGGCACCCTTAACCAGCGGCGCGCCCTTTTCCCCCAGCGCTGACAGGGCGACGCCGGCAAACAGCGCAAAGACGAGGATCTGAAGGATATTGTTGGTGCCGAGCGCTTCGAACGCGTTCTTGGGAAAGACCGAGAGGATGAACTCCCAGAAATCCTTCTGATGCGCGACTTCACCCACGCTGGCCGCCTGCGCGCCCATGTTGATCGCCGCGCCGACGCCCGGCTGGAACAGGTTGACCATGAGGAGGCCGAGCCCGATCGAGATGAAGCTCGCGGTGATGAACCAGGCGATCGCGCGCACGCCGATGCGGCCCAGCGCGGTGCTGTCGCCCATGTGCGCGATCCCGACGACGATCGTCGACAGGATCAGCGGCGCCACCAACATCTTGATGAGATTCAGGAAAATGTCGCTGAGCAGCTTGAAGCTCTTGGTCCAGTAACCAAAAGCGGCGCTATCGGCGGGAACGAACTGGTGGACCATCCACCCGGTGAGCACGCCCAGTACCATCCCGATCAGGATGTAGAGCGTCAGTCTGCGATCCATTGTTCACTCCCCCCGCAGGCCGATCTGCCGCCGCCCGCCGTCACGCCGCCTTGTTCCAGATGCGACGCGAGTGAGCAAGCGGGGGCGGGCTCACCGGGCGTACGCGAACCCAACTTGCGCCCGCAGCGACCGCGCTGCACGGTGTAGCGATGACCCTTCCGCTCCGCGCCTTCGTAACCGGGATAGGCCTGTTCGTCGCGGGAGGGGCTTCGGCCGCGGAACCGCCACTGCCAGCCGAGCTTGTGCCTGCCTACCAGGCGGGCGTGGCTTCGGTCGACGGTTATCGCTGGATGCGCGGACTGTTTCCTGACGCAAGCGAGCAGGAGCGCGCGCTAACAGATGTCGCACGCCAGTTTCAAAGCCAATGCGCGGCAGCCGCGACCGAGGCTGAAATGGCGAAACTGCAAGCCATCGCGCCTGACGCGACCCTGCCGCGGGGAAGGTATGCGCAGTCGCCGCAGTGCCGATACTTTGCGTCATCCGCCTTCCCAGTCGACGCGACTTGGTCCGACTTTTCGGCGGCGCTCGGCCGGGTGCTCGCAACGTTGCAGCGCAACGAGCTTCTGGGTGCTGCGCCCCGGCTGACCAAGCCGTCCATGGCGGAAGAAGTGCAGGAGCGCGCGCAGCGCGATCAGCGGCTTCGCAGCGCCCTCATCGTCGCCATCAACGGTGCGGGTGATTTCACGGCCTTCACGCCGTTGGAGCGTCAGGTAGCCAGGGCGATGCTCAGCCGCATCGTTTGGGACAGCGACGAAGCCAATGCCGACTTCATCGAAACGCACGTCCTTTCTTCCGGCTGGCCGGATCGCCGCAACGGCGGTGGCGAGGCCGCGCGCGCGGCCTGGCTCCTGGTCCAGCACGCGGACAGCCGGCCATCGCTCCAGTTGCGCGCGCTGCGTATGATGGAACCGATGCTCACGAGCGGCGGCGCGAGCGGGCGCGACTACGCGATGCTATACGATCGCGTCATGCTGAAGCTCAGCGGTCGGCAGCGTTACGGAACGCAATGGACGTGCAGCGGGACCACCCGCACCATGCTCCCCCACGAAGGCAGCGTGAGGGATGTGGAAGCCCGACGGGGGCCGATGGGACTCGAGCCGCTGGAGCGCAACCGAGAGATTATGGATACCGCCTACGGACCGTGCCGGGCGGCTCAGCGGCCGTAAGCGACGGCGGGCGGCGGGAAGGCGCCCTACTCCTCCACCGCGCCCCATAGCCCGGCGCGTGCCACCCAGCCGCGGCGGCCGGTGACGTCGAGCAGGCACCAGCCGTCGTCGCAGCGTTCGATGGTGCCGACCACGCCGGGCGCGGCTCGCCAGGCGATGCCGGCGGTGGGGTCGGGACGTGTGCGCATGGGCTGGACGCTGCCAACGACGATCGCCGTGCCGCGTCCGGAGAGCAGGCTGCGGTGCATCCAGCCGATCGTTCCATCGGGCTCGCGCACCTGTCGCCAGTCCTCCATCACCGCGACGACCTGCACGGGAAGGCCGGGGCGGCGGTAGGTCCACATCGCGCGCATGTCGCGGCTTGGGCCGCGGCGCATGGTCGCCTCCGACGACTTGATCGACGCCCAATAGGGCGTGCGCGGGTTAGTCTGCGCGGACGCACCGCCCGGCAACGCCGCAAGGCCGAGCGCGAGCAGAACCACGCTTCGCTGCAAGAGGGGTGGGGAGGACATGGCGCTTCCTCTAGCCGGATCGGTGCTGCCGTGCACCATTGTCTGATGACGCTGCTCCAGCAAAGCGTTAACCATCCTGTGCGAGTGGGGAGGCTGTGCGATATCGGCACAGTGCGACAGACAATTGTGCGACAGGGCGACGGGGGTGCGGGGCATGACGATCGGACGATTGAGCGCGATGCTCGCCACGCTGGCCGCAGTGCTGCCGCACGCGGCCTGGGCGCAGGCGCAGGTGGTTCCGATCGAGGACGTCAACGCGACCATCGCCCCCGACAGCGGTGACACGGGCTGGCTGCTCGGCGCGTCGCTGATCGCTGCGCTACTGCTCATCCCCGCACTCAAGCGCTGGCTGTCGCCCGGCGGCGGAGAGGCGCTGCTGACGCGTCTGACGACCGCACTTGCCGCGGTGACGCTGCTGTTTCTCGGCATCGGCTACAGCCTGATGTTCGACGTCGCGGGGGGCGACATCTTGGGCGGCGGCGGTAACTGGATGCTGAACCTGATGGGCTCGGTACGCGACGGGACGAGCATTCCCGAAACGGGCTTTGCCTTTGCCAATCTGCTCCTCTGCCTGATCGCAACGACGCTGGTGGTTAGCGCGCTGCACCGGCGCGCACAGGGGGCCTGGCTGATCGGTTTCGCAGCGCTTTGGTTCATGCTGGTGTTCGTGCCGCTGTCGCGCTGGACGCTCGGCGCGGGGTGGATCGACGCGCTGGGCGCGCTCGACCTCGCGGGGGGCATGCTGATCTTTCTCGGCGCAGGCGTCAGCGCGCTGGTGGCGATGGCGATGGTCGGCGGAGAGGCCCAGGTGCCAGCGCTGCGTGACCAAAGTGGCCTCGCGCCTGCGCTCGGCATCACCGCGGGACTGGTCGCGCTCACCGGAGCGAGCCCGCTCGGCGCTGGCGATAGCGCGGCGGTGGCTATGCTGGTGACGGTGATCGCCGCAGCTACGGGCGCGCTGATGGGCGCAGCACTCGCGCGGCGGGCGGACGCATCCGCACTCGCCACCGGCATGCTCGGCGGCGCGGTCGCGGCGAGCGTTGTCGCCGACGGGGCGAGCTTCGGCGGAGCAGTGCTGACCGGCGTGGTGGGCGCACTCGCCGCCTGGTTCGCGCCGCGTATCATGCCGCGCCGGCTCGGCTGGCACGATGGCGACAACCGCGTGTTGCCGCTCATCGCCGCCGCGATCGCGGGCGCGCTCCTCGTTGGCCCGCTGCTGTCGAGCGAATGGTTCGGCGGGTCCGGCTACCCCGAGGGCTTCAACATGGGACGTCAGCTGGTCGCGCAGCTGGTCGCGATTGTCGCCGTCGCCGCCTGGTCCGCGATCGGCACGGTGATCGCCGGCCTTACCATCGGTCTCGTCACGCGGATGCGCGCCGACGACGGTATTTCTGCCCCGGCCACCGCAGAAGCCGTCAGTCGCCCGTGAGGATGCGCTCGACCAACTGACCGACAGTGGGCGTGAAGTTGTTCGAATAGAACGGGTCTTCCGCGAAACGGTAGGCCGCGTGCCCCGCGAACATCAGGTTCTGCTCGACCGGGCCGCCGTGCGCGATGTCCTGCAGCGTTTTCTGGATGCAGAAGCTGCGCGGATCGGCGAGGCGCCCGGTGGTGTAATCGTCATGGTCCTTCCACGACGAAAACTGGCAGTGCGACAGGCACCCCATGCAGTCGCGCTGGTCCTTGAGGATCTCCTCGCGCTCGACCGAATCGACGAACACCAGCGTGTCGTCGGGCGTTTTGAGCGCGGCGGTGAAGCCCTGTGCGGCATAGCCCATCGCCTGTTCATAGGCTTCGGGCGACACCCAATATTTCTTGCGGTCGATCTCCATCCGCACCGGGGTCGCGGCGTCCTCCGCCTTGCCAAACGCCACCTGTCGCTCACTGCGCGCCTCGAGGTTGCGCAGGAATGGGTTACGCACGGCGGACGAGTAAAAGCCGGTCGGCGAAAATTTGTGGAGCAGTACGTCGCCGGGCTTGAGGTCGCGCAGCGCGTCCTTCCACGCTTGGGGGATGGGGCTTTCGTGCGTCAGCAACGGGCGCGTGCCGAACTGAAACGCGATCTGCCCGAGCTCCGGGTTGTCGAGCCAGTTGGCCCATTCGCGCAGGAACCACACGCCACCCGCCATGACGATCGGCACGTCGTCGGCAATGCCCTCCGCACGCATCGTCTTTCGAAGCTCGGCGACGCGCGGGTAGGGGTCCTGCGGCACGCGGGGGTCTTCGGCGTTGGAGAGCCCGTTGTGCCCGCCCGCGAGCCAGGGGTCCTCATACACCACCGCGCCCAGCCATTCGGGCACCTTGGAGTAGCTGCGCTTCCACAGCGCGCGGAACGCACGCGCGGAGCTGACGATCGGGAGGTAGTAGACCCCATGCCGGGCGGCGATCTCGCTCAGCTTGTAGGGCATGCCCGCGCCGCAGGTGACCCCCGTCACCTTGTCCGCGACGCGATCGAGCGTGCCTTCGAGCACTGCCTGCGCGCCGCCCATTTCCCATAGCACGTTGATGTTGATCGCGCCCGCGCCGCCACTCATCGCATGCGCGCGCTCGACCTGCGTCACCGCACCGGCGATGGCGTAGTTGATCAGCTCCTCGTGCCGCTCCTTGCGCGTCATGCCGGCATAAACCTGCGGCACGATGCGGCCTTCGGGGTCGTAGCTGTCGGCGTTGACCGCGCTGACCGTGCCGATCCCGCCCGCCGCCGCCCACGCGCCCGAGCTGTCACCATTGGTCGCGGACACGCCTTTGCCGCCCTCGATCAAGGGCCACATCTCACGCCCGGCATAGGTGATCGGCCTCAGCCCGCTCAGCAACGTCATGGTCTCCAGCAATGTCGGTTACAGCTGCAACCTGCGATGGCGGGAAATTGCCCGCGGGGGAAGCAGGAAAGTGCGCTCGTCGGCTGGAGCTGCCAGCGTC
Organism: uncultured Sphingopyxis sp.; assembly: GCA_936933955.1. Lineage (GTDB taxonomy): Bacteria > Pseudomonadota > Alphaproteobacteria > Sphingomonadales > Sphingomonadaceae > Sphingopyxis. The sequence continues at coordinate 7,003 of CAKZIN010000034.1, forward strand.
AGCCCGAGGCGAGGAGCGCCCCGGGTCGTCCGACCGCCTCGCCGTATAGCCGCGCATAGCGCGCGACCATTGTGATTTCGTCGAACTCCGCCCGCGCCTTGGCCCGGTTCGCCTCCCCGACTAGCGCGCGTAACATCGGGTCGCGCGCAAGCTCGGTCAGCGCTGCTGACAGTGCGGGCACCGAGCGTTCGGTCACGAAGCGGCGGTTTTCGTCGCTCACCATCATCGCGATGTCGCCCACGTCCGGCGCGACGATGGGGAGACCCGCCGCCATCCCCTCGATCACTGAGATCGGCTGCTGTTCGGAGAGCGACGAAAGCGCGAGCACGTCGAACGCGCCGACATAGCGATGCGGCTCGGCCATGAACCCGACGAGGTGGACGCGATCGGCGATATCGTGCGCGAGCGCGGCGCAGGCGATGGTCTCGCGCTCCGGGCCCTGCCCGACGATCACAAGCCGCAGCGGCGCGTCGGCGCGAGCCACCGCCTCGACCAGCAGGGGCAAGTCCTTCACCCGCCTCAGCCCGGCGATGGTCCCGACGAGAAGCTCACCGTTGCGGCGCGGAACGTCCGGGAACAGCCCCGGCGCGTGGGACCCTGCGTAGAGCTGCGTCGGGATGCCGTTGGCGATGCGCACCGGCGCGCGCACCCCCCAGCGGCGCCGCGCGATCCGCTCGAGCCGGTGGCTCGGTACCGCCACCGCGTGCGCGGCGGGCAGCATGTAGCGTCGAAAGGCATTGCGACGGCGATAGGTGCGCGTCGCCTCATCGACGTTGAAGCCGTCCTCATGGTGGATCAGCGGCGGGAGGTGCATGCGCTTGCCGAACAGCCGCCGGGCGCCGACGACATCCATCGCGCCCCAATTGTAGGTGAGCACAAGGTCGAAGCCGGCCGTGTAGCGCGCGAGGTCGCGATAACGTCGCAGCCCAGGCTTCCCCATCAGCGAGGGCGCGTCGCGGGGAAAGTCGACCGCGATGCCCGGATCAATCGCCTCCCGCGCGCCCCAGTCGTCGGACGCGGCGAGCACAGTGTGGTGCGCACGCGCCCCCCAGGCGTTCATCAGCCGCACGGCGCGCGCTTCCTTGCCGCCCAGCGCAAAGGTCGAGTGACAATGGAGGATCCGCAGCCCAGTCATGGCGGGGGTATCGGGCGAGCGAGCTTCGCTGGCAACCCGCTTGCCCCGGCGAGCGCGCCGCCCCACCTCCAGGGTCACATGACCAACCCTCCCCTGCTCACCATCGCCGACTTGATCGCCGATCCGGTCGAACCCGCGAATTTTCCCCAGACCATCCTGCGCTGGCGCAACGACCGCGTGGCGGAGGGGCTGGGCCTTGCCATGCTCGACGAGAGTGGGTGGATCGCGGCGATGGCGCGGTTCGAGCCGCTCACCGACAATCTCCCGCAGCCGCTCGCGCTGCGCTATCACGGGCATCAGTTCGGCCATTACAACCCGGAGCTCGGCGACGGGCGCGGCTTCACCTTTGCGCAGCTGCGCGACACACGCGGACGCTGGCGCGACCTCGGCACGAAGGGTTCCGGGCAGACCCCCTACAGCCGTTTCGGCGACGGCCGCCTGACGCTCAAGGGTGCGGTGCGCGAGCTGCTGGCGACGGAGATGCTGACCGCGCTGGGCGTGCCCACTAGCCAGACGCTATCCATCGTCGAGACGGGCGAGCAGCTCCACCGAGGCGACGAACCCTCCCCCACGCGCAGCGCCGTACTGGTCCGCGCCAGCCACGGGCATATCCGCGTGGGCAGCTTCGAGCGTCTCTCGTACCTCGACGACAAGGCGGGGATCGAGCGGCTGGCGCGCTATGCCCTTACGCACCTGTTCGCGCTGGACGCGAACGAGGTCGCGGCGATGGACGCGGGGGAGGTCGCGGCGGCGCTGCTCACCCGCACCGTCGGCGCCACCGCGCGGACGGTGGCGGCACAGATGGTCGCGGGCTTCGTCCACGGCGTGCTCAACAGCGACAACATCAATGTCACGGGGGAGAGCTTTGACTATGGCCCGTGGCGCTTTGCGCCGGCTTGGGACGCAGGCTTTGCCGCCGCTTACTTCGATCATGGTGGGCTCTACGCCTTTGGGCGTCAGCCGGGGGCGGTGCACTGGGCCGTGGGTCAGCTCGCCGCCGCGCTACGCCACATCAGCGAAGCGCCGCCGCTGATCGAGGCGCTGGAGGGGTTTGCGCCCGCCTACGACGCGGCCTTCGCCAAACAGCTGTGCTGGCGTCTGGGGGTCAGCACCGATACACCCGAGCGTGACCGAGCGCTGGTCGCGGCCGCCGATGCGTGGATGCGTGGCGCGCAAACCGGCGCTGAAACCGGCACTGGCGGCCTCTCCCAGATCGACCGCTTTTTCCTCGACTGGGCCGGGGGACGCCGCCCCGCAAAAGCGACCGGCGAGGCAGCTGCCGATCTCGCGAGCGCGCTCGAGGGGCGGGCCGACCTGCGCGGCGCGTGGTGGGAGCGTGCGGCCCCGCAAGGCATGCTGATCGAGGGGGTGGAGGCGCTGTGGGAACCCATCGCCCGTGCCGACGACTGGACGGCGCTCGATGCGAAGGTCGGCGCCATCCGGGCGATGGGCGCGGAGCTTGCAAGCCCAGCGCCCTCGCCTATGGTCGCCGCGGCGCCCTGACGCTCGATGGACCCTATGCCCGAACTTACCTCCCACGAACCCGCAACCGGTGAACTTTTGTGGCGTGGGGAAGTGGGAAACGTGGACGCCGCGGTCGGCGCTGCACGCGACGCCTTTGCCGGGTGGGCGAGCCTGCCGCTGCTGAAGCGGCTCGACCCGATCAAGCGCTTTGCCGAGCGGTTGAAGGCCGACCCCACCCCGCTCGCCGAACTGATCGCGCGGGAGACGGGCAAGCCGCTGTGGGAAGCCAAGACCGAGGTTGAGAGCGTCGCCAACAAGGTCGACCTTTCCGCCAAAGCCTATAGCGAGCGCACCGCACATAGGCGGACCGACGGAGCGCTGGGGGCTCGCACCGCGCTTCGGCACAAGCCGCACGGCGTGATGGCGGTGCTGGGGCCCTACAACTTCCCCGCGCACCTTCCCAATGGGCACATCGTCCCCGCCCTGATCGCGGGCAACACGGTGGTGTTCAAACCCTCGGAGAAAACGCCCGCGGTCGGGGAAGCGCTGGTCGCCGCCTACCTTGAGGCGGGGGTGCCGGAGGGGGTGGTCGGCGTCCTCCAGGGCGGGCCGGACGAAGGCAAGGCGCTCGTCGCGCACGGCGGCGTCGACGGGGTGCTGTTCACAGGTTCGGCGCGCGCCGGGATCGCCATCAACCGCTCGCTCAGCCATCGTCCCGACCGCATCGTCGCGCTGGAGATGGGGGGCAACAACCCGATCGTCGCATGGGACACGCACGATCTGGCGAGCGCGGCGACGCTGATTGTGCAATCGGCGTTCCTCTCCGCTGGGCAACGCTGCTCGAACGCGCGGCGGCTGATCGTCAAGGCCGACATCGCCGACGCGCTGTTGCGAGAGGTGAAGGCGCTCACCGACCGGCTGGTCGTCGCCGAACCCTTTGCCGAGCCGCAGCCGTTCATGGGGCCGGTGATCGACAACGACACCGCCGATGGGCTGATGGACAGTTTCCTGTTCCTGATCTCCAACGGGGGGCAGGCGATCCGCTTCATGACCCGCCCGGACGAGACGCTGCCGTTCCTCACGCCGGGCATCGTCGACGTGACCAACATGACGGAGCGGCCCGACGTGGAGCTGTTTGGTCCCTTGCTGCAGGTGACGCGAGTGGCGACGCTCGAGGACGCGATCGCCCACGCCAATGCGACCGCCTACGGCCTCTCTGCCGCGCTGATCGGCGGGTCGAGCGATGACTATGACCGCTTCTGGGCCAACGTGCGCGCCGGCGTCATCAACTGGAACAAGCCGACCAACGGCGCGTCATCCGCGCTCCCTTTCGGCGGCGTCGGGCTGAGTGGCAATCACCGCCCGAGCGCGTGGTACGCGGCGGACTATTGCGCCTATCCGGTCGCCTCGAGCGAGGCGGATGCGCCGCGCGCGAACATCGGCATCGGACTTGCGGACACTTGAGCTGCGCTCACGCGTTCGGTCGGTGAAATCAGAATACAAGGAACGTCGCGCATGACCCGTTTCGCTCGCTACGCTGCCGTCGCCGCGCTCGCGCTCGTGGCCCCTGCGGCACCCGCCGTCGCGGCGCTCGACGTCGGAGCGAGTGCGCCGCGCTTCGTCGCCCAGGGCGCGCAGGGTGGGCGGCGCCTCACCGTCGACCTCGATCGCGCGCTGCGCCGCGGGCCGGTGGTGCTTTATTTCTTCCCGCGCGCCTTCACCTCTGGCTGCACGCTAGAGAGCCGCGCTTTTGCAGAGGCGATGCCGCGCTTCCGGGCGGCGGGCGCGACCGTGATCGGGGTGTCGTCGGACAATGTCGAAACGCTCGCGCGCTTCTCGACGCAGGAGTGCCGCGCCGCCTTTCCGATGGCGAGCGCTACCGCCGAGCAGCTGCGCGCGTTCGACGTGACGCTCGCGCCCGGCATCGCGAGCCGCACCAGCTACGTCATCGGTCGCGATCGTAAGGTGGCGCTGGTTCATCACGAGATGAACCCCAACGACCACGTCCGCCTGACATTGGAGGCGGCACAGCGCCTGCAAGCCGCACCGCGCGCTCGCCGTTGAAGGGTTAGACGCCCGGCAGTTTCTGCGCGGCGAAGCCCCAGCCTCTGAGCGCCTTGGCCACCGCGCGTTCGTTGAGTTCGGCGGCGTCGTGCAGCGTCCAGCGCGCGGCCGTATCGATCTTGGCGAGCTCCTCCCACGTCACGGGCGCCGCCACCGGCGCACCCTCGCGAGCGCGCACCGAATAGGGCAGCACTGCGGTCGCCCCGCGCTGGTTTCGCAGCCAGTCGATGAAGATACGCCCGACGCGCTTGGCCTTGCTCATTGTCGCGACGAAGCGGTCGGGTTCGGCGAGGCTTAGCGCCTCAGCGAAGCGCCGGGCGAAGTCCTTATGCACCTCCCAGCTGTGCTCCGGTGTGAGCGGCACGACGACGTGGACGCCCTTCCCTCCTGACAGCATCGCAAAGCTGACCAGGCCAAGGTCGGCGAGGTGGCGGCGGAGGTGCTCAGCGGCGCCCTTGGTGTCGCCGAAATCGAGCCCCTCGTCTGGATCGAGGTCGAAGATCAGGCGGTCGGGTTTCTCGACATCGTCGATCCGCGCGCCCCAGCCGTGGAACTCGATCGTCCCCATCTGCACGCACGACACAAGGCCCGCGGGGGTGTCAACGAAGAGATAGTCTTCGCTGCTGCCGTCCTTCTCGCGGATCGGAACCTGCTTCACCGCCGCCCCGAACGAGCCCGCGTCGTGCTTCTGAAAGAAGCATTTCTTGCCCCGGCCCTGCGGACAGCGCACCAGGCTGACCGGCCGCGCGCCGGCGTGCGGCAGCATGATCCCCGCGACCTGCGCATAATAGGCGGCAAGCTCACCCTTGGTCTCACCCGTTTCCGGAAACACCACGCGATCGGGGTTGGTGAGACGCACGCCGCTGTCGGCGAGCGGATCTGTTGCAGGCTTGGCGCGGGCTTTCTTGGCGACCTTTTCCACCACCGCTTCGGCAGCAGGCGCTGCCGCCTTGGCGCGCTTGCCCTTCCCTTCGACCAGGCCGATGAAGCTGCCGTGCCGCACCCTGCCCTCGCCGGTCATTTCGGCAAAGGCGACCTCGGCGATGAGTTCGGGGCGCACCCAGCGTGCCCCGCGCGCCTCGACCCGCGGCACCTCGACCGGCGCATCCTCGACGATCAGTCGCTCGAGCCGCTGCGACAGTGCATCGATGGTGTTGTTGTCGAAGCCGGTGCCGACCTTGCCCGCATAGACAAGTTCGCTCCCCTCCTCACGCGCGAGCAGCAGCGACGCGAATGGACGCGCCTTGGTGGTGCTGCGCGACATGCCGATAATGCGGAACGCTTCGCGCCGGGTGCATTTGATCTTGAGCCAGTTCTTGGTGCGCTTCGACAGGTAGGGCGCGTCGATGCGCTTGGAGATGATCCCCTCCTGCCCCGCCGCCTCCATCGCGGCGAACAGCTTTTCGCCTGAGCCAAGCAGGTGATCGGCGACGTGCAGCGGCGGGGGCGCGTGACCCATCAGCGCCTCCAGCCGCTCCTTGCGGACGATGTTGGGAAGCGCGGTCAAGCCCTCGCCATCCACCTCCAGCAAATCGAAGGCGAAGAAAGCGAGCGGATGGTTGGGGTCCTCCGCGCCGTGCCCACGCTTCAGCGCATTTTGAAGTGTCGAGAAATCGGGGTTGCCGTTCGCATCGAGCGCGACGATTTCTCCGTCGATCAACGCCGGTGGAAAGTCGAGCGCGGCGAAGCGTCCGACTAGCGGCGCAAATTTGTCGGTCCAGTCGAGCCCGTTGCGGGTCCACACCGTCACCTTGCCGCCACCGGTCGCGATGAGCGCGCGGTAGCCGTCGAACTTGATCTCGTGCATCCAGCCGTTCCCGGCGGGGACATCATCGACGAGCGTCGCCAGCTGCGGCGGACGGAAGGCGGGCGGTTGTTCCGAGCCCTTGCTGCGCCGCCGCTTGGCAACGCTGGCATTGCGCGTGGCCGCAGCCTTCATCGCCTGCGCAAAGGCGCGGTCGTCCTTGCCCGCAAGCGCCTGCGTGCCCGCCGTATCCGCTGCGATCTCGGCCATCGTCCGTCCGGTGAGCACGCTGGTGAGCGCGGTCTCAACCAGCACATCGCCTTCGCCCGCCTCAGCGTCGCGGATCTTGCGCAGCAGCCAGTTCTCTCGCTTCTCCCCCGGGCGGGGCTTCAGGCGGATCAGCAGCCACTCCCCCCTCATGCGTTCGCCGTCGAGCGTGAAGTGGAGATGGCCTTCGTCGAGGTCCTTGGCGCTCTTGCCCGCAATCGGCGCCCACGTGCCGCGGTCCCATAGCATCACCGTGCCGCCGCCATATTCCTTCTTGGGGATGTTCCCCTCGAAGTCGGCGTAGGACATCGGATGGTCCTCGGTGCGGACCGCGAGCCGCTTGTCGTCGGGGTCGATCGACGGTCCGCGCGTCACCGCCCAGCTCTTCAGCACCCCGTCGACCTCCAGCCGCAGGTCCCAGTGGAGCCGCGTCGCCGCGTGCTTCTGAACAATGAAGCGGTTGCCATCGGCGCTGGGCGCGATCTCGCCCGCCGGTTCAGGGGTCAGCCCGAAATCGCGCTTGGCGTTATAGGCGGCGAGCGGATCGGAGCCAGGAGGGGCTTCGGCGAGGGCCTTGCGCTTCGCCACGGCGGATCAGCCCGCCGCCTTGCGTTTTTTCGGCGTGGGGGCCGGCGCCTCTTCCTCCGCCTTCGCCTTTTTCGTCGCCTTGGGCTTGGCCGTCGCCTTGGCGGCCTTGGCCGGCTTTTCGGCGTCGTTGGCGGGGGTGGGCGCATCGCCCCCGACCGACTTCTTGAGAGCTGCCATCAGGTCGATGACATTGCTGCCACGCGGGCTGCCGCTGTCGCCCGCGTCCTCGATGATCGTCGCGCCCTTGGCGACCGCCTTCTTTTCGACCAGCCCCTTGAGCGCGTCGATATAGCGGTCGTGAAACTTCTCGGGCTCGAATTCGCCGGATTTCTTCTCAATTAAGGTCGTCGCGAGCGCGAGCAGGTCTTCGTCCGCGCCGCCGTCGTCAATATCGCGGAAATAGCTCTGCGCCTTTTGCACCTCGTCGGCGTAGCGCAGCGTTTCGAGGATGATGCCGTTGCCGCAGCTGCGCAGCGCCACCAGCGTCTCGCGCCCGCGTACCGACAGCTGCCCGATCGCCGCCTTCTTCTCCGCCTTCAGCGCCTCGCGAAGCACGATATAGGCTTCGTGCGCGAGGTCGTCGGCTGGGACCACGAAGTAGGGCTTTTCGTAATAGAGCACCGGAATGTCGTGCACGTTGACGAACTGCACAAGCTCCAGCGTCTTGCGGCTCTCGATCTTCACCGCCTCAATCTCGGCGTCGGTCAGGAGGACGAATTCGCCTTTGTCGCGCTCGTAGCCCTTGACGATTTCTTCCTTGTCGACTGCACCGACACCCGCGACGACCTTTTCATACTTGATCGGTTTGCCGGTCGGCTCATGTATCTGCCGAAAGGACATCGACGCGCCGGACTTCGTCGCGGGATATATCTCGACCGGGATCGACACCAGCGCGAGCCGGAGCTGTCCCTTCCAATAAGCGCGTGCCGGCATGTTACGTCCCCCGTTGGCGAGCCCCAACAGGTCTGAAAGCGCGCCAAGCCACGTTGTTCCGAGTCAGCGCCCGGTGAAGTTGGGCGCCCGCCGCGCGAACACTGCCGCAACGCCCTCGGCATAATCGGAGGTGACCCGCAGCTTTGCCTGTTCGGCATGTTCGTGAGCGAGCGTCGCCTGCACGATCTGCCGCATGCCCGGCCGAAGCGTGGCACGGGTCGCGACCAAAGCAAGCGGCGCGCCCTCCGCGATCGTCGCGGCGAGCGCCTGCGCGCCCGCAAGTGCATCGTCGGCGACGCGATCCACCAAGCCCCAGCGCAAGGCGTCGTCGATCTTATAGCGATCACCGGTGAGCATCATCAGCTGCGCCGCCTGCGCTCCGATCAGCCGCGGCAACGTGTGTGACAGCGCAAAGCCGGGGTGAAAGCCAAGCCGTGTGAAGTTGGCGGCAAAGCGCGCGCCTTCGCTGGCCACGCGGAAGTCTGCCGCCAGCGCGAGGCCCAGCCCCGCGCCGACTGCCGCGCCGTGCACCGCGGCAACGATCGGCTTGGCGGTGGAGAACAGCCGAACCACCTGCGCATAAAAGCGCAGCAGCGGGTCCTCCTCCCCGTCGGGCACTGCGCCGCCTACCCCCGCCGGATCGGCGAGGTCGGCGCCTGCGCAGAACGTCCGCCCTTCGCTCGCGAGCACCACCGCTCGCACTTCCGGATCGCGGTCTGCCGCTTCCAGCGCGTCGGCGATCGCCGCCAACATTGCCTCGCTCGCATAATTGAGCGGCGGGCTTGCAAAGGTGACCGTGCGGACATGGCCCTGATCGCTGGTCTCGACCTGCATCGTCGCCGGGCCCGTCAGCGTGCCACGTCGCGGATCTCGATGTCCGCTTCGAAGCCGTCCTCCCGTTCGCGCGTCTCCATCGACCCGCCAACCGCGCGAAGCATGCGGTCCTGCAACGTCCGTCCTTCGCCGCCGCTGTGTGGCTTCATACCCGGGAGCGTCGCCACGCCGACGTCGCCACGCGTCTCGCGCCACTCGAGCGTCACTCCGTCAGCGCCGCACTGGCCCACGATACGCACCGTTCCGCAGGTGCCGAGCGCGCCATATTTGACGCTGTTGGTGCACAGCTCCCCAACCACCAGCGCGATCGCTCGCGCCGCGTTCTCACCCAGCGTGCAATCGGCGACCCCCGACACGTCGAAACGGCCCGCACCATCAAAGGCGTGCGCGATACGGTCGAGGAGGTCGGCGAGGCTGGCGCCACCACCGCTGTCGATAAGCGCGGATTGGACGTCGGCCAGCCGCGCCAGTCGACCGGCGAGCCCGCGCGCGAACTCCTCCGCCTCCGGCGTGTCGCGCGCGCTCAACATCGCCATGGAGGCGCTGATCGAATAGGCGTTGCGCAGCCGATGGCGCATTTCGGTCATGGTCGCCAGCATCGCTTCCTCGCGCTGCTTGCGATCGGTGATGTCGCGCGAAGTGCTGAGCAGCGCCGCGACCTTGCCGTCGTCGCCGAAAATCGGGGACACGGTGACGTGCCACCATTTGGGCGTGCCTTTGCCGGTGGGGCAGAATGCCTCGAAATGCCCGTGTTCGCCGCGCGCGCCCGCTGCGAGGGAGTCGCGCACGGTCGCCTGTCCATCCTCAGGCCACAGCGCGGGCCAGGGCATTCCCTTTATCGCGCTGAAGTCGTCGATCTCCATCGTCCGCAACCCGCTGCAGCTCATATAGGTGAGCGTGCCTTCCGGGCTGAGGAACTTCACGCAGTCGTCGCTCTGATCGAGCAATGACAGCAGCGCCGCCTGTGCCGAGGCGCCAGCAGACCCTAGGTAATCAAGCGCACCCTCGTCGCCATTCTGAAGCGGGCGGAACGAGAGCGGCGTGCCCGGCCCCTCGCTCGGCGGCACGGCGTTTTTGCGGAGGGTGGCGGTGGGGGGAGGGGAAGCCATGGCACCCCCTAGCAGCGTGGCGGCCGCGTGAAAACGCACAGCCGCGGCGAACACAACTGGTTTCACGCGCTGGATCCCCCGCGTGGATTCGAACCACGATTGACGGAGTCAGAGTCCGCTCTCTTACCGTTAGAGGACAGGGGAGCGCGCGAGCGGCGCACCTAGTCGGGTCACCTCGCATCGTCAAGGCGAGCTTGGCGCGGGCGTTTGGGCGCTCTAGCATCGTCTCCGGCAAACGGTCGGGACAGGATGGCGGCAATGCGGCATGTGGCGATCGTAGGTTCGGGGCCGGCAGGTTATTACACCGCGGAGGCGCTGCAGAAGCTGTGCGGTGACGACGTGCGCATCGACCTGATTGACCGCCTACCCGTGCCTTACGGCCTCATCCGCACGGGAGTGGCTCCGGACCACCAATCGATCAAGGCCGTCTCTCGCCGGTATGAGGCGGTCGCGCTGACCGACAACGTGCGCTTTGTCGGCCATGTCGAGGTCGGCAAGGACGTCAGCGTCGCAGAACTGCTCGATCTCTATGACGCGGTGGTGCTGGCGACCGGAGCGCCGCACGACCGCCCGCTCGGCATCCCGCGGGAGAATCTCCCCGGCGTCATTGGCAGCGCGCAATTCGTCGGCTGGTACAACGGCCATCCCGACCATGCCGCGCTCGACCCGTCGCTCGGCGGCGAACATGCGGTGGTCATCGGCAACGGCAACGTCGCGCTCGACGTCGCCCGCATCCTTACGAAAACGCGCGAAGAGTTTGCCGGAAGCGACATCGTCGCGCACGCCCTCGAAGCGCTGGCGGGTAGCGGAGTGAGGCGCGTGACGATCCTCGGTCGGCGCGGACCGCACCAGATCGCGATGACGCCCAAGGAGCTGGGAGAGCTCGGGCACCTGTCGCGCGCAGCACCGATCGTCGATGCCGACGACCTGCCGCCACAGGACGCCGATGCAGCGCTCGACCCCGGCCAGCGCAAGTCGGTCGCGCACCTGCGCGAGTTCGCCGCCGCACCGCGCCCCGCGGAGGTGGAGATCGCCTTCGACTTCTTTGCCAAACCCGTCGCGGTCGAAGGCAGCGATCGGGTCGAGGCCGTGCTGGTCGAGCGCACCCGGCTCGACGAACAGGGGGCGGCGGTCGGCACGGGGGAAACCTACCGCGTACCCGCCTCGCTGGTGGTAGCCTGTGTCGGCTATCAGACCCCGCCAATCCCGGATGTACCCTATGACGCGGCCAAGGGCCGCTTTGCCAATGACGAGGGACGCATTGCGCCCCGGCTCTATTGCGTCGGCTGGGCACGGCGTGGGCCTTCGGGGACGATCGGCACCAACAAGCCCGACGGCGCCAACATCGCGGAGGCGATCGTTGCCGACTGGACCACGCCCCCGGACACCGGTCGCGGAGGTCGCGCCGAGCTTGACGCGCTGCTCGCGCGTCGTGGGGTCGAAATCGTCACCTTTCGTGACTGGCAGCGCATCGATGCGGCGGAGATCGCCGCCGCCCGTCACGACGCGCCACGCGAGAAGTTCGTGACCATCGATTCGATGAAATCGGCCGCGCAACGCGATCGGTCTTAACCAAACGGAGAGAATTGTTGGCTTATCTGCGCGGCGCGGGGACCAGCCGCTGCCTGGCGGATGCAGGCCGATTACCGAGCGGGCAATGGGCTTCGAGCGACCCTTTTGGGAGCTGACACCTCCCTCCTTCGAAGGCGACGGCAACCGCCGTATCGCCGAGCGCGCGCACGTCGAGATTCCTGCCAACCTCCGCCAACCGGGCCGCACAGCCTTTGCCGTGACGCTGCGCGACCTGTCGCGTACCGGTTGCCGTGGTGAAACGCTCAGCCGCTTGCACGTCGGCGAGCGAGTGTGGGTGACCCTCCCGGGCTTCGCCGCAATCGAGGGCACGCTGCGCTGGGTGGAGCGCGGCCGGTTCGGCTGCGAGTGGCTCGCGCCGCTGTACCACTCGGTCCACGAACATATCTGCCGCGCGTTTCCGGAGCTTCCTGGAAGCTGACCCTGCAGGGGTGACGCGCAGAGGTGGGGCCGCTAACGGGGGCGGCGATGGCTTCCCTCCTTTCCGTGATGGCCGGCGGCGCGATTGGCGCTGCTCTGCGCTTTTCGCTCAGTCGGTGGTTTGCACCGGGGAGCGCGATGGCTTGGCCATGGGCGACGATGGCGGCGAACCTAGTGGGCGCGCTGGCGATGGGCGCGCTGGCGGGGTGGAGTGAACGCCACGCGCCCAGCGCCAACCTCCGCGCTTTCCTCGCACCCGGCCTACTCGGGGGGTTCACTACCTTCTCCGCCTTCAGTCTGGAGACCGCGGCCATGCTGGAGGGCGGACGCAGCCTCGCCGCGCTTGGCTATGCGACCCTCTCCGTCGCGGGCAGCGTCGCGCTGCTGTTCGCCGGGCTCGCTTTGGGACGCGCGGCATGAGCGAGGAGCGGCTGCGCATCACCGCCGACGATGACGGCATCCGGCTCGATCGCTGGTTCCGCCGTCATCGCCCCGAAGTGAGCCAGGCGACCTTGCAGCAGTGGCTGCGCGCAGGCCGCGTTCGCCTCGACGGCGCCAAGCCCGAAACCGGCACCCGCCTCGAAAAAGGGCAGGAGCTGCACCTCAAACTCCCCGCCGAGCGCGCCGCGGCCCGAGCCCCGCGCCCGCGCGCGCCGCTGTCGGATGCGGACACCGCCCTCGCGCGCGGCATGGTGATCCACCGCGACGCGCATGCGATTGTGCTCAACAAGCCGCCGGGGCTGGCGACGCAGGGCGGCTCGGGTACGACGACGCACGTCGACCGCCTGCTCGACGCCTTGACCGAAGAGGAGGGCGATCCGCGCCCGCGGCTGGTACACCGGCTCGACAAGGACACGTCGGGCGTGCTGCTCGTCGCAGCGACGCCCGGCAGTGCGGCGACATTCTCGCGCGCCTTTGCGGGCCGCACCACGCGCAAGATCTATTGGGCGATCGTGGTTGGCGTGCCGTCGGTCGAATTGGGGGAGATCGATCTCCCACTCGCCAAGCAGCCGGGCAGCGGCGGCGAAAAGATGCACGTCGACAAGGAGCATGGCCAGAGCGCCGTGACCCGCTATCGCGTAATCGATCGAGCGGGCAATCAGGCCGCCTTCGTCGCGCTCCAGCCGCTCACGGGGCGCACCCACCAGCTGCGCGCGCACATGGCGGCGATCGGGCATCCGATCGTCGGCGACGGCAAATATGGCGGAAAGGCGGCGTTCCTCACCGGCACGATTTCCCGCAAGCTGCACCTCCACGCGCGCCGCCTGCGGATCGACCATCCGACGGGTGGCAAGCTCGAGGTGACTGCAGACCTTCCCGAGCATTTCGCCGAAAGTCTCGCCGATCTCGGTTTCGATGCGAGCGAGGCGGACGCGACCCCGATCACCCCGCCGTCCACCGCGCGCCCCGACGCCGCCAAGCAGCGCGCCCGCGCTCACGCCAAGGGGCTGCGCAAGGAACGCCGCGGCGAACGTCGCTCGCGAGGCGGGGGCGGCGCTGGCGGCGGTCGACCTCCGCGCCCGAGGGGCAAGGGCTGATGCACCCCGATCCGCGCTTCCGGCCCGACGCTTCGCTCAGCCTCGCCGATCTGGTCGCGGAGGAGCCGTTCGGACAGATCGTCGCCGCAACGCCGGCTGGTCTGATCGCGGCGCAAGTTCCGGTGGTCCTTGCTGAGGATGGCGCGCTTCACTTCCATCTGTCGCGCGCGAACCGGCTCGCGCCGCATCTTGCGGGCGCGGATGCGCTGTTCACAACCATCGCCGCGCACGGCTATGTCAGCCCCGCCTGGTATGCCCGGCCGACGCCGCAGGTTGCCACCTGGAACTACGTCGCGCTGGAGGTGGAGGGGCGGGTCGAACTGCTCGACGAGGCGGCGCTGATGGCCCAACTCGACGCGCTGTCACGGTTGGGCGAGCCCGATGGCAGCGGGTTGCCGCAGGACGCAGAACACCAAGCCTATGTCGCGCAATTGCTGCGCGGGATCAGCGGTTTCCGGCTGGTGGTGCGCGAATGGCGCGCGACGCGAAAGCTCAGCCAGAACAAGCCTGCCGACAGCCGCGCCGCGGTCGCCTCCGCACTGGACGCGCAGGGCCGAGTGGAGCTCGCCAGACTGATGCGCGCGGCCGAGCCGCAGAGCGTCGCGCTGTGACCAGCAGTGTCCGCCTCGCGCTGTTCGATTGCGACGGAACGCTCGCCGACAGCCAACACGCCATCGTCTCCGCGGTCGAGCGAGCGTTCGCCGCTTGCGGACAGGCGATCCCACCCGCCGCGCAGGTGCGGCGCGGGATCGGGCTGTCGGTGCCGGTCGCCATCGCCCGCCTCGCGCCGGGAGCCAGCGACGCAGAGGTCGAACGCCTCGCCGACGCCTATCGCGAGGCTTATTTCGAGGCGCGCACCGCGCACGGTGCCGACCCCGAGCCATTGTTCGATGGCGTTGTCGCGTTGCTTGACGAACTGCAGGGCGATGGCTGGACACTCGGCATCGCCACCGGCAAGTCGCGCCGCGGGCTGGAGCGGCTGCTGCGCCAGCATGGCCTCACCGACCGCTTTGCGACGTTGCAGGTCGCCGACAACCACCCCTCCAAACCGCACCCGTCGATGGCGCTGGCGGCGATGGAGGCGGTTGGCGCCGCCCCAGCGCAGACCGCCGTGATCGGGGACACTGCTCACGACATGGGCCTCGCCCGCGCGGCAGGAGCCCGCGCGCTCGGCGTCGCCTGGGGCTATCATGACGAGGCGGAATTGACCGCGGGCGGCGCGGAAGCGATCGCGTCCAACCCGCCCGCAGTGGCGATCCAGTTGCGGAGCTGGTTGGCATGAGCGCGCGTGGCCGCTTCCTGACGCTCGGCGCGGTGCGTGTTGCGTCGGCGCTGATGCTGGCGATGGCGGGCTATCTCCTCGTCAAACACGGCGTCCGTTCGGAGACGCTGCTCGCCGCAGCACCGCTCATCCTCGCGGGGTTGAGCGGTCTTGTCCTCGTCGTGCCCGCGCTCACCCACCGCTGGCGCTCCTCGGGGGAGCCGCAATGAAGCGGTTCTGGCGGGAGGTCACGGTCGATGCGGCGGGCGGTGCGCATGCGGTGCTGCTCGACGAGCGCGGCGTGAAGACGCCGGCGCGCAATGCGCTCGAGCTTCCGACACCTGCACTGGCCGAGGCTGTCGCAGCGGAGTGGCGCGACGTCGGCGAAAGCGTCGACCCGCGCGTAATGCCGCTCACCGGGCTCGCCAACGCCGCGCTCGACCTGGTGATGCCCGATCCCGCGCGCTTTGCCGAGCCGCTCGCGCGATACGGTGCGAACGACCTCCTCTGCTATCGCGCGGAAGATCGCGCGTTGGCGGCGGAGCAGGCGGCGGCGTGGGACCCGCTGCTCGACTGGGCACGAGGGCGCTACGACATCAGCTTCGCGATCGCGGAGGGGGTGATGCCCGTCGACCAGCCCCCCGCCACAATAGCGCGGCTGGGCGAAGCGCTCTTAGCGCTGTCCCCCTTTCAGCTCGCCGCGGTGGCGCCTTTGGTGACCATCGGCGGGAGTCTCATCGTAGCGCTGGCGGTCGAGGCTGGCGCGCTCTCCGGCGAGACGGGATGGGACGCGGTCACACTTGACGAGATGTGGCAGGAGCGGCGTTGGGGAGAGGATGCCGACGCCAAAGCCGCGCGCGATGCCCGCCAGCAGGACTGGGACGCCGCGGTGAGGTTCCTCACCCTCCTCTGACGCGCCCCAGCATCGGTGGCGGTACCACCTAGAGCACCGCTGGATCTTCGAACTTCGCCGCTCGCTTCTGCATGCCCGCCATCACCGCTTCGAGCTGGTTCGGCGTTCGCAGCACCGCCTTTTGCTCGACGCTTTCGGCCATGAGCAGCGCCGAGGATGGTTCGTCGTGCATGGCGTTGGCGAGCCGCTTCACCCCGCGCACGGCGTCGGGGTTACGCGCGGTGATCTGCTGCGCCAGCGCGGTCGCCTCCGCCAGCGGATCGGCGGCGCAGTGGGTGACGAGTCCCCAGCGTTCGGCCTCAGCCGCGCTGAACTCGCGCGCGGTGTAGGCGAGTTCGCGCAGCACATCGTCGCGCACCGTGCCGCGCCACAGCGCGATGCCGCCCATGTCGGGGACGAGGCCCCACTTCATTTCCATGATCGCCATGCGCGTGTCGGGGGCGGCGACGCGGATGCACGCGCCCGACATGATCTGAAAACCGCCGCCGAACGCGACGCCGTGCGCCGCCGCTATCACCGGGACGGGGAGCATGCGCCACCCCCAGCTCACCTGCTGAAAGAGGTTCGCCTGCCCGTGCGTACGCTCGCAGATGTCGAGCCCGGCGCTTGCCCCGCCGCTCGCCATCGACGCGAGGTCGAGCCCCGCGCAGAACGCCCGCCCTTCCCCCGAAAGCACGACGCAGCGCAACCCCGCCATCCGCTCCAGCCGCGCGATGGCACCGGTGATGCCCGCGAACATCGCTGGGTCGAGCGCGTTCATCTTGTCGGGCCGGGTCAGCCGCACCTGCGCCACGCCGTCATCGCCGAGCGCGACGTGCACCCGCCCTTCATCATCGCGCCATTCGGTCACTGCGGTCGCTCCTTCGCCCAATATTCGTCCCGCAGCAGGCGCTTGTAGAGCTTGCCCGTGGGATGCCGCGGCAGTTCCGCGCGAAAATCGAAGCGGCGCGGCGTCTTCACCCCAGACAGCGCGGTGCGGCAATATGCCTCGAGTTCGCCCGCGAGCGCGTCGCCCGCCTCCGCCATGTCCTCAGGCTGCACGACGGCGATGACCTCCTCCCCCATCTCCGCGTGCGGGCCGCCGATGATCGCCACGTCGGCGACGCGAGGGTGCCCGATCAGGTGGTTCTCGATCTCCTGCGGGTAGATGTTGACCCCGCCCGAAATGATCATGAAGCTCTTGCGGTCGGTGAGGTAGAGGAACCCCTCCTCGTCTTTCCAGCCGATGTCGCCCAGCGTCGTCCACCCGTGCGCATTAGTCGCCTCCGCGGTTTTCTGCGGATCATTGTGGTAGGTGAAGCTGCTGCCCCCCTCGAAGTAAACGAGGCCCTCGGTCCGTGGCGGCAGGTCGTTCCCCTCCTCGTCGCAAATGTGGAGAATGCCGCTGATCGCTCGACCCACGGTGCCCGGGTGCGCGATCCAGTCGGCGGGGGTGGCCCAGGTGATGCCGTTGCCTTCGCTGCCGGCGTAATATTCGTGAATCACCGGCCCCCACCAGTCGAGCATCGCCTGCTTGACCGGCACCGGGCACGGCGCCGCCGCGTGGATCGCGAGCTTCAGCGACGACACGTCATAGCGCGCGCGAACCTCTTCGGGCAGCTTGAGCATGCGGATGAAGTGCGTCGGTACCAATTGCCCGGCGGTGATGCGATAGCGCTCGATCGCGGCAAGCGTTGCCTCGGGCTCGAAATGGTCCATCAGCACCACGCTCGCGCCCAGCCGTTGCGCATTCATCGACCAGCGCAGCGGCGCCGCGTGGTAGAGCGGCGCCGGCGTCAGGTAGATGGTGTCGGGCCCGATGCCGAACGCCCGGCAGATCCCCGCGAGCACGTTCGACGCGTCGATCGCGCCATCCTCAGGCAGCTCGCCCTTGATCCCCTTGGGACGTCCGGTGGTGCCCGAGGAGTAGAGCATGTCGAGCCCCGCGCGCTCGTCGGCGATGGGCGTATCGGGCTGCGCGGCGAGCGCATCCTCGAGCCGCTCCCAGCCTGCTATCGCCCCGCCGATCGCCAGCCGCGTGCCCTGGAACTCGACGCTCGCCACTTGCGCTCCGTGGCTGGCGCTCACGACCAACAGCTTCGCGCCGCTATCGTCGAGAATATACTGCACCTCCGCCGGGGTCAGGCGGGTCGAGATGCAGACGTAGAATACGCCCGCCCGCTGCGCGCCCCAGGTGAGCGCGAAATATTCGGGGACGTTGTCGACCAGAAACGCGACCGCCTCGCCGACCGCCACCCCGCGCGAGCGAAGCAGTTGCGCCACGCGGTTGGAGGCGCGATCGAGCTCCCCGAAACTCAGCGTTCGCCCGCTCGCGGCGTCGATCACCGCGGGATGATCGGGGCGATCGCGTGCGACATTGCGTGGGTGCATGGGTAGCCTCTCTCACCGGCGCGCTCGTTATCGGCGCGCTCTTGGCGCATCGTGCGGAGGTTGCAGCGGGAGGTCAATCGGGTGAGCGGGCGCGCTCGTTGCTAGGGAAGTCCGACCTGGCAGCAAGTCGGCCTGTCGTGCCGCCACTGCGACCCGCCGCCGATTCATCGCTTGGACAGGTGCGCGCGATCATGCTTCAAGGCGCCGAGGAACCGGGGGACTGACCATGCTGCTTTCCGCGTCGCGCAAGATGTTGCCACGCACCGCCCTGCGCGCGCTGTCGGTGGCGCTGCTGACGAGCGTCACGATCGCACCAGCCGCCGCGCAGGTGCGGCAGGTCGACCCCAACAACGTCATCGACGCCGACCTCGATCGCCGGGCGGTTGCGCAGCCGACCCCTGCGCCGTCCGCACCGCCGGTGGAACAGGTCGCCCCGCCGCTCGCTCCACCGCCGCCCCCGGTCCAGCCGCCGATCGAGCCAATCCTCCCGCCCGCAACCCCTCCCGGTGCGCCAAACGCTCCCGCCAGTCCCGGGGTACCAGCTCCGACCGGAGCGCCGAGCGTTCCTGCGGGCGCCCCCACCTATCAGCGCGACGACCTGATCGGCGCAGCGGAGGGCGTGTTCGGTCGCGGCGCCGAAGGGCTCGCGGCGATCATCGAGGATATTCTCCGCAAGCAAGGCGAACCCAACGCCTATATCGTCGGCCGGGAGGCAGGCGGCGCGTTCGTGCTCGGCGTGCGCTACGGTTCGGGTACGCTGCACCATCGCGTCGAAGGCCAGATCCCAGTCTATTGGACCGGGCCGTCGATTGGCATCGACGCCGGCGCCAATGCGGGGTCGACCTTTGTCCTCGTCTACAACCTCTACGACACCGCCGACCTGTTCCACCGCTACCCCGCGGGCGAGGGTGCGGCCTATCTGCTCGGCGGCTTTAACGCGAGCTACCTGCGGCGCGGCGATGTCGTGCTGATCCCCGTGCGACTTGGCGTCGGAGCGCGGCTGGGCGTCAACGTCGGCTACATGCGCTTCTCCCGCAACCAGCGCTGGCTACCGTTCTGAGCTAACGCAGCGGGAGGTCATAAACAGCCACCCGTCTCACCTGCCCGCGCTCCGGCCGTCGCCGGAGCACGTAGAGGGGGGGTCGAACGCTCCCACCCGTGGCTTCGGCGAATGCCGGGCCAACGGCGGTCGCAACGAGCGCACCAATTAGATCACCTAGAAGCAGGTCGAAGAAAGGCGGCGGAGCTTTGCCCCGCCGCCTTTGCTTTCCAGCCTGACCGAAATCAGTGCTTCTTCTTGTCCGCCCAGATCGCGCGATACGACAGGTACGCGAGCGTCGTCAGCGCGAGCAGGAAGCCCAGCACTGCCCAGCCGGTGCGCAGCCGGTTCTCGAGCTTGGGCTCCGCGGTCCAGACGAGGAACGCGCTCACGTCCCTTGCCATCTGGTCGACCGTCGCGCGGGTGCCATCATCGAACGTGACCTGCCCTTCGCTGGTAAGCGGCGGCGCCATGGCGATGTTGAGCGAGTGGAACCACGGATTGTAATGCAGCGTACCCGAAGGCCGCAGTTCAGCAGGCAAGTTGCCCGGAACCGGGCGATAACCTGTCAGCAGCGAATAGACGTAGTCCGCCCCACCCTCACGCGCCTTGGTGATTAGCGAGAGGTCCGGCGGGAGCGCGTTGTTGTTTGCCGCGCGAGCCGCAATCTCGTTGGGATAGGGCGAGGGGAAGTGATCGACCGGGGTGCCCGGGCGCGTCGCCGCCTCACCGGTGTCCGGGTTGACGCCCGGCACCTGGAACTGCGCGGCAAGGTTCTTCACCTGATCCTCGTCATAGCCGAGCTGCGCGACGTCGCGCAGCGCGACGAGGCTGAGGCCGTGGCAGGCCGAGCAGACTTCCTTGTACACTTTGAGCCCGCGCTGCAGCTGCGCGCGGTCGAAGTGCCCGAACGGCCCCGAGCTCGCCAGATGCGCGGACCGGGGATGCTGAAGGAACGCCTGCTCCGGGTGAGCGGTCGCTGCGCGCGGCGTGAAGATCAGCGCCATCAGCAGCGCGGTGCAGAACACCAGCCCGGCGAGGAACCCAAAAATGCGAACCATTGCTCTCTCGGTCCCTATCAGGCGGTGGCGGCAGCGGGCGGAGCCGCGGTGACGGGCGGCATGCCCGGAAGCGCTTCAGTGGCGCCGTGCGTGCCCTTTGGATCTTCACCCAGCACCGATGCGGTGATCGAGCTAGGCATCGGCTCTGGCGTTTCCAGCCGCGAGATGATCGGCACGATGATCAGGAAGTGGGCGAAATAGTAGAGCGCGGCGAGCTGGCTAATCAGCACCCACGGCTCCTCCGCCGGCTGCATGCCGCAGTAGCCGAGGATCAGTACGTCGACCACCAACACCCAGAAGAACTTGCGATACAGCGGGCGATAGTTGGCCGAGCGGATCGGCGAGCGGTCGAGCCACGGCAGGAAGAACAGCAACGCGATCGACCCGAACATCGCGATGACGCCCCACAGCTTCGCGTCGATCCACAGGAAGTTGATCGTGAAGCTCTTGAGGATCGCGTAGAACGGCAGGAAGTACCATTCGGGCACGATATGCGCCGGCGTCGAGAGCGGGTTCGCCTGGATGTAGTTGTCCGGGTGGCCCAGCATGTTCGGCGCGAAGAACGTCACCGCGGCAAAGCCGATCAGGAACACGCCCAGCCCGAAGCCGTCCTTCGCGGTGTAATAGGGGTGGAACGGGACGGTATCGCGCTCCGACTTCACCTCGATGCCGGTCGGGTTGCTCGAACCCGGGATGTGCAGCGCCCAGATGTGGAGGATGACCACGCCGGCGATCACGAACGGCAGCAGATAGTGCAGTGAGAAGAAGCGGTTGAGCGTCGCATTGTCCGGCACGAAACCGCCCAGCAGCCACTGGCGCAGCGGCTCGCCGACCAGCGGGATCGCCGAGAAGAAGCCGGTGATGACCTGCGCGCCCCAAAAGCTCATCTGGCCCCACGGCAGCACATAGCCCATGAAGGCGGTCGCCATCATCAGCAAGAAGATCACGACGCCCAACAGCCAGATCATCTCCCGCGGCGCCTTGTACGAGCCGTAGAACAGCCCGCGGAAGATGTGGATGTAGACGACGATGAAAAAGAAGCTCGCACCGTTCATGTGCGCGTAGCGCAGCATCCAGCCGGCGTTGACGTTGCGCATGATGTGCTCAACGCTGTTGAACGCGACGCTGGTGTTGGCAGCGTAGCTCATCGCGAGCACGATTCCGGTGACGATCTGCAGCACCAGCGCGAAGCCAGCGAGCACACCGAAGTTCCAGAAATAGTTGAGGTTGCGCGGCACCGGATAACCCGCGCCGACCGCGTTGTAGACCATTCGCGGCAGCGGAAGACGTTCGTCCAGCCAGCGCATCAGCGGCGCCTTTGGCTGATAATTTTTGGCCCAGGGGAAGCTCATCTTGGTCCTCCTCAGCCGATCGTCACGGCGGTGGGCGACGTGAATTCATAAGGCGGCACCACGAGGTTCTTGGGCGCCGGGCCTTTGCGGATACGGCCGGCGGTGTCGTAGTGCGAACCGTGGCAGGGGCAGAAATAGCCGCCGAAATCGCCGCGCGCTTCACCCTCCGCCGCGCCCAGCGGCACGCAGCCGAGGTGGGTGCACACGCCCAGCGTAATCAGCCAATTCTCGTGACTCGGCTTGGTGCGGGCCGCGAGCGTTTCGGGATCGCGCAGCGAGCCGACGGCCACCTGGTTCGCCGCCGCCATCTCCTGCGGGGTGAGATTGCGGACGAAGATCGGCTGCTTGCGCCACGTCGTCTTGATCGCCTGCCCCGGCTGGATCGCCGACAGGTCAAGATCGGTGGTCGAAAGCGCGAGCACGTCGGCCGACGGCGCCATTTGATAGAGCAGCGGCGCGGCGGCGGCGGCGGCGCCGACACCGGCGAAGCTCAGCGCGGCGATATGAATGAAGTCGCGCCGGCGCACGCCATCTGCGTCGCCATCGACATGTTCGGGAGGAAGAACCTCAGCCATCGAAACCCTTCAATCCTGCACTGCGTGGAGCACGGATCGCCCCCCGCCGATCAATTTCGCACCTTGCGCGCGATAACCCCTCGCGACGATCGCCCGAGCTCTCCGGATCACGCCGATTGCGCGCGCTGATAGCGAGGCGCTCCGCCCTTGCCAATGGGGCTTTTCCGGCGCGGCAGGCGATTGCACGGTTGCCGCAGCGGCAAGCTTGCGCGTGGCGGAGCGCGGCGGCAGGAGGGGCGCCTCCCTCCCCCCTCCCTTATTGCGGGAACGCCTGTGTCTCTCGAACCCACCATCCGTCCGCTCGACCCGCAGCAGAGCGCCGCGCGTGCCTGGTTCGAATCGCTGCGCGACCGCATCTGCGCGGAGTTCGAGGCGATCGAGCGGGAGGCGGGCAGCGACGCGCGCTTCGAACGAACCGCCTGGGATCGTGAGGGGCCCGACGTGACCCCCGGCGCCTATGACGCTGGGGGCGGCGGTGGCGGCGTTCGCGCGGTGATGAAGGGCCGCGTGTTCGAAAAGGTTGGCGTCAACGTGTCGACCGTCGGCGGCAGCTTTTCCCAGGACTTCGCCGGCCAGATTCACGGCGCCGCAGAGGATCCGCGTTTCTTCGCGACGGGCATCAGCCTCGTCGCACACATGGCCAACCCGCACGTTCCGGCGGTGCATATGAATACGCGCTTCCTGCGCACGACCAAGAGCTGGTTCGGCGGCGGCGCCGACCTCAACCCACCAATCCCCTATGAGGAGGACACTGCCGCCTTTCATGCGCGGCTGCGGGCGGCCTGCGCGCCGTTCGGGCCCGATGTCTACGAACGCTACGCCAAGTGGGCCGAGGAGTATTTCTTCATCCCCCACCGCGGCGTCGCGCGCGGCGTGGGCGGCATCTTCTACGACCACCTCGAAGCGGAGGGCGACGCGATGTTCGATCGCCACTTCGCCTTCACGCGCGAGGTGGGTGAGGCATTCCTCGACATCTATCCCCAGATCGTCCGCCGCCGGATGAACACGCCGTTCGACGAGGCGGAGCTGCATCAGATGCGCGTCTGGCGCGGGCGCTACGCCGAATTCAACCTCGTCTACGACCGCGGTACGCTGTTCGGGCTGCGCACCGGCGGCAACATCGACGCCATCCTGATGAGCCTGCCGCCTGTTGCCGAATGGGTGTGAGCGGAGCGCGGGTTAGTCGCCGCGCTCCATCCCGGATCAGGCGAACACGTCCCCGACCCGCGAAGGGTTGAGGGCGCGGTAGAGCCCGGCGATCACGGCGACGCTCAGTATCGACACGGGAATACTTGCCACCAGGTTGGCGACCGCGGTGGCCACCGTTCCACCGAACGCCGCACCGAGCAGCGAGCCGATCGCGCCGAGCAGCAGCGTCAGGACCAACACGATGACGGCAAACAGCAGGATATAGGCAAGAACGCGCCATTGCACCGGTGCCGTCAGCTTCCACGATTGCGCAATGCCGTAGAGCGGGTTTGCCGAGCCAGCGTCGGCCATCGCCGGCTGCATCACCGAAAGCCGCGAGGAAACCCACAGGAGAACGGGGAACAGGACGAGCCCCAACAGCGCCACGATGCCCACCGACCCGGTCGTCGACGCTCCAGCGAAAACAGTCACGAGGATCAATACCAACGGGATCGCGATGACGAGGAAGAACAGCATCGTCATCACCATCGCCCCCAGGCCGAAGCTGATCGCCGAACCGTCGCTCGCCTCGGAACGCAGCATCAGCCGCATCACCGCGAATTGCATAGCGCCGGTGAAGACCGCTCCGAGCAGGGTGACAACCCCGAACGCCGGGCTCAGCGACCGAAGGACTGCTGCGGGATCGCTTCCACCGCCGCTCGCAAGCGCCTGAAATCCTGGATTGCCCAGACCCAGCGTCAATTGAAGCACCGTGACGAGAATGGTCGGCAGCGCGACGTAGAGCAGAAGCCGGCTCAAATTGTCGCGAAGGAACTGAACAGCGTACGACCACGCCTCACCGATAGAGAAATGCATGCGAACCCCCTTAGCGACCCCGAACGCCCCCGAGGCGCGAAGTTGCAGCCGAAATAGCACGCCCGGCGCATGCGTCCACCCGTTGCGGCGGGCCCCTCAACGCTTCTAGGGGAAGCGCCATGTCGTCGCTGCAGCCGGAGTGGACCGTTTCACCGGGGCTCACCCCCTATGCGCAGGCGCTCGCGTCGATGGAGGCGCGCGCCGCTGCCATCCGCGACGCGGGTGAGGCCGAGCGCGTCTGGCTGCTCGAGCACCCGCCGCTCTACACCGCCGGGACCAGCGCTGATCCCACCGAACTGATCGACCCGCGGTTCGAGGTGCATGCCGCCGGCCGCGGCGGACGCTACACCTATCACGGCCCCGGGCAGCGCATCGCCTATGTCCAGCTCGACCTCGCCGCACGGGGTAGAGACGTGCGCGCCTATGTCCACGCGCTCGAGGGGTGGGCGATCGACGCCCTCGCCGCGCTGGGAGTGACGGCGCGGCGGGCACCGGGCCGCATCGGCATCTGGTGTGACGACCGCGAGGGCCGCGAGGCCAAGATCGGCGCAATCGGCGTGCGCGTGAAGCGGTGGGTGACGCTGCACGGCATCGCCATAAACGTCGCGCCAGACCTCAGCCACTTCGGCGGGATCGTGCCCTGCGGAATTGCGGAGTTCGGCGTCACCAGCCTGTCCGCGCTGGGGGTCGATGCGGACATGGCGGCGCTCGACGACGCTCTCGCCGGCGCGTTGCCCGCGTTTCTGGCGCGGGTCGGGGGCGGCGATGCTTGACAGGCGCGCAGCGGCGACGGAAGCGATGGCGATGATCGGCCGGATTTCGCTCGCTCTCACCGCTTCGCTGATGCTCTCCGGGTGCGACATGGTGTCGGGCGACGGCGCGCGCGACGAGGTGATCATGTCCAACGTCGAGATCCAGCCGGGCAGCGTCAGCGATGAGATCGTCCCGCTCGAACAGAGCAGCGGCGATCTCACCTCCGTCGATCCGTCGACCGCGATCGGACCTCCGGTGCCGACCGTTGCGCTCCCCGAAGATGGGGTCGCGGACACCACTGCGGCGCGGCCAAGCGGAACCGCCCAGGTGCCGAAGGGCACCTCCACGCCCTCCGAAGCCAGCCCCCGCGCCGCACCGCGCGACGAAGTCATCGCTCCGCCCAAGCCCAAGGCAGAGGACAAAGCGGGCGAGAACTAAGCCGACAGCTCAGCGCGGGTCAGGCGATGCCGAGAAGCTTGTGCGTCTGCAGCGACAGGCGCCAGCGCGGTCGTTGGTTGATGAGCGCCATGCACTCGCGCGCGTTGCGGAGCGGATCGGGCGAGCCGCCACCGCCGACCACACCGTCATCGCGCGGTTGCACCAGCCAGTGCGCGAAATCCCACCCCTCCATCGCGACAGGATCGACCCCCGCCTGCGGCCAGACGAGCTTCAGTTCGTCGCCGCTCGTCTGCACCACGGGGTTGGCGCCCTTGGGGCTGATGCAGATCCAGTCGATGCTGCGTGGGACGGGGAGCGTGCCGTTGCTTTCGATCGCGATTTCGAAGCCGCGCGCGTGCAGCGCGTCGATCAGCGGGGCGTCGACCTGGAGCATCGGCTCGCCGCCGGTGAGCACCACGAAGCGGCGCTCCGCCCCCTCCCCCCACCGCAGCGTCACCGCATCGGCGAGCGCGGCGGCGTCGGCGAAACGCCCGCCGCCTTCAGCGTCGAGCCCGACGAAATCCGTGTCGCAAAAGGTGCAGGCGGCGGTCGCGCGATCCACCTCCCGCCCCGACCACAGGTTGCATCCTGCGAAGCGGCAGAACACCGCGCGGCGCCCGGCATGCACCCCCTCCCCCTGAAGGGTAAGGAACATCTCCTTGACCGCGTAGCTCACGGCGCGGGCGGCGCGTCGGCGTAGCGCGTGGGATCGGGGAGCGCGGCCTCGATGAAGCCCTTGTGCCGCAGTCTGCACGCGTCGCACTGCCCGCAATGGAGGTCGCCGACGGGGTCGTAACAGGTCCACGTCAATCCGGCATCGAGGCCGAGATCATGCGCCAACCGCGCGATGCCCGCCTTGTCGAGGTGGAGCAGCGGCGTCTGGATGACGAACGGATCGCCCTCCACCCCCGCCTTCGTGGCGAGCGAGGCGAGGTTGGCGAACGCATCGACAAACGCCGGCCGGCAATCGGGATAGCCCGAGTAGTCGAGCGCGTTGACGCCGATGTAGATATGCTTCGCCCCCCGCGCCTCCGCCAAGGCCAGCGCGAGGCTGAGGAATACCGTGTTGCGCGCGGGCACATAGGTAACAGGGATCGCGTCCGCCTCCACCCCTGCCTTGGGCACGCTCAGCGCATCGTCGGTCAGCGCCGATCCGCCAAAGCGCCGCAGGTCGAGCGGCAGGACGATATGCTCGGTCGCACCTACCGCCGCTGCGACGTTGCCCGCTGCTTCGATCTCGCACACGTGGCGCTGACTGTAGTCGATCGTCAGCGCGATCACCGCGCGACCATCCGCGCGCGCCTGTGCCGCGCAGGTCGCGCTATCGAGCCCGCCCGACAGCAGGACAACGGCGAGGTTGGGATCGAGGGTCATAGCTGGGCGACTTAGGGGCGAGCAGCGCGTTACGCCACCACGCCCCGGCTGCGCTTTGGCTCGGCTCAGGCTGCGCGGCGCAGCTTGTTGAGTTTCTTGAGCAGCATGTCGCGCTTCATCCGCGACAGATGGTCAATGAACAGCACGCCGTTCAGATGATCCATCTCATGCTGGATGCAGGTCGCCATCAGCCCGCTCATGCGCTCGCGGTGCGTGGCGCCATCGAGGTCCTGCCACTCCACGGTGATTTCGGCGGGGCGCGTCACCTCCGCGTATTGTTCGGGAATGGAAAGGCAGCCTTCATTGTAGCAGCTGAGCTCGGGCGACGGGTCGGAGAATGTGGGATTGACGAACACCCGCGGGTTGCGGATCACCTTTTCCCCACTCTCGTCCTCGGGATCGCGTTCCTGGAGGTCGATCACCAGCAGCCGCAGCGGCACCGCCACCTGGATCGCCGCAAGGCCAATGCCGGGGGCGTCGTACATCGTCTCAAGCATGTCATCGGCGAGCTGCTTGAGCTCCGCATCGAAGCGTTCGACCGGCTTCGAAATCTCGCGCAGCCGCACGTCCGGGGTTTCGATGATTTCGAGAATGGCCATGCCGCGCGAGCTAGGGTTGCCGGGGTTGCGGGTCAAGCGACCGGACGGCGCGCGCGCAGCGCCTGCGCCAGCGTGCCTTCGTCGAGATAGTCGAGCTCGCCGCCGACCGGCAGGCCGTGGGCGAGCTGGGTGATACGCACCGGCAGCCCCTCGAGCCGGTCGGTGATGTAGTGGGCGGTGGTCTGCCCCTCCAGCGTCGCGTTCATCGCCAGCACCACCTCGTCCACGCCGCCCGCGCCAATGCGCCGGACCAGCGCGTCGATACTGAGGTCATCGGGGGTCACGCCATCCAATGCCGACAGCCGCCCGCCGAGCACATGGTACCGCCCGCCGAACAGCCGCGAGCGGTCGAGCGCCCACAGGTCGGCGACCTCCTCCACCACGCACAGGCTGCGCGGGTCGCGGCGTTCATCAGCGCAGATTGCGCACGGATCGCGCGTGTCGACGTTGCCGCAGGTCGAGCAGGTCAGCAGCCGCTCCTCAACGGTGCGCAGCGCCGCGATCAGCGGGGCGAGCGCGGTCTCGCGCCGCTTGACGAGATGCAGCACCGCCCGCCGCGCGCTGCGCGGGCCGAGGCCGGGAAGGCGGCTCAACTGCTGCACCAGCGCGTCGATTTCGGGGGATGCCATGCGGGGTGGAGGTAGGCCGCGGGGGGCGGGGGTGCAAGCGGTCGGGAGCACGCCGGGTGGGCAAGGGAGCGGAGGGCGGGACGGGAGCGGGGCGCACGCGGCGGGCAACCTCTGTCCGCCCGCGCCTGCGATCGAT
This sequence comes from uncultured Sphingopyxis sp., assembly GCA_936933955.1. Classification (GTDB taxonomy): domain Bacteria; phylum Pseudomonadota; class Alphaproteobacteria; order Sphingomonadales; family Sphingomonadaceae; genus Sphingopyxis. The sequence goes on from CAKZIN010000034.1 coordinate 35,193, forward strand.
GCCCATATGTGCGCCAGCGCCGTCGATCCGCCACCCCCTTCCTGCCCCTCGCCGCTTGCCCCGCGCTACCCCGCTCCCCTATCGCGGGCGCCATGCGAGTGGTGATGATGGGAACGCCGGCCTTTGCCGTGCCGACGCTGGAGGCGCTGGTGGGGGCGGGGCATGAGGTGGTGGCGGTTTACAGCCAGCCGCCACGCCCCGCGCATCGCGGCAAGCGCGAAACGCCCTCCCCCATCCACACCCGCGCGCAGGAGCTCGGCATAGAGGTGCGCACGCCTCGCTCGCTGCGTGACGCGGAGGAGCAGGCGGTGTTTGCGGCGCGCGACGCCGACGTCGCGGTAGTCGCCGCCTATGGCCTAATCCTGCCGCAGCCGATCCTCGATGCGCCGCGGCACGGATGCCTCAACGTCCACGCATCGCTGTTGCCGCGCTGGCGCGGGGCGGCGCCGATCGTGCGCGCGATCCTCGCGGGGGATGCGGAGACCGGCGTCGGCATCATGCAGATGGAGGCCGGGCTCGACACTGGTCCGGTGCTGGCGGAGGCGCGCACCCCCATCGCACGCAAGACCGCGGGCGAACTCACCGACGAGCTTGCGCACATGGGGGCTGCGCTGATGGTCGAGGTGCTAGGCGACCTCCCCGCGCACCCCCCTCGCGTACAGCCCGACGAAGGCGTCACTTACGCGCGCAAGATCGACAAGTCGGAGGCGGCGATCGACTGGCACGCGAGCGACGTGCAGGTCGAACGCCACATCCGCGCCTTTGCCCCCGCGCCGGGAGCCTGGACGAGCTACGGCGGGGAGCGCCTCAAAATTCTCGCCGCCGACGTGCTGCACCCCGGCGAAACGCAGCCGGGCGCGGCACCGGGCACGCTTCTCGACGAGCATTTCACCGTCGCCTGCAACCCGGGCGCGGTGCGGGTGACGCTGGTGCAGCGCGCGGGGCGCGGCGCCATGACGGCGAGTGAGCTGCTGCGCGGCTTCCCCCTGCCTGCAGGCACGCGGTTCGACCCATGAACCGCTACCGCCTTCTCCTCGAATGGGACGGTCGCCCGTTCATGGGCTGGCAGCGCCAGGCGCACGGGCCGAGCGTGCAAGGCGCGATCGAAGCGGCGGCGGCGCGCTTCCTTGGGAACGATGTCGCAGCGGTGGCGGCGGGGCGCACCGACACCGGCGTCCACGCGGTCGCCATGAGCGCGCATCTCGACGCGACGCGGGAGATGGAGCCGTTCCGAGTGATGGAGGCGCTTAACGCCCAGCTCCGCCCCCTCCCCATCGCAGTGCTCGAAGCGAGCCTCGCGGAGGATGACTGGCACGCGCGCTTTTCGTGCATCGGCCGTGCCTACCGCTACCGCATCGTCAACCGCCGCGCGCCGCTGACCCTGCAGCTCGGCCGCGCATGGCAGGTTGCGACCCCGCTCGACGCCGAGGCGATGAACGAAGCGGCGCAATTGCTGATCGGACGACACGACTTCACCACCTTCCGCTCGGCGCATTGCCAGAGCGCGAGTCCCGTCAAGACGCTCGACCGGCTGGTGGTCTGGCGCGAGGGCGACTGGATCAACATCGAGGCCTCCGCCCGCAGTTTCCTCCACCATCAGGTGCGTTCGATGGTCGGGTGCCTGGTGCTGGTGGGGCGCGGGCGGTGGAGCGCCGACGACCTCGCCGCCGCGCGCGACGAAGCCGACCGCGCCGCCCTCGGCCTCAACGCCCCGCCCGACGGCCTCTACTTCACCCGCGCGCGATATTGAGGGGTTAGTCCCTCGTCCTTCCCCGTCACCCCGGGCGACGCTAAATTCCGAACAGCCGCGTGAGGCTCTTTTCCAGCATGAAGAACTGCCAGATCTGCCGCGCGCGGTCGGCGTGGCCGCTTTGGTGTTCGTCGACCAGCCGCCGCACCTCCGCCATCTCGAACCAGCCGGTGGCGGTGAGCGTCGGGCTGGTTCCCAGCCGCCGCGCCTCCCCTGCCAGCGGGCCGCGGAACCAGCGGGTCAGCGGGGTGACGAAGCCCATCTTGGGCCGGTAGAGGAGGTCGTGCGGCAGCACCCCTTCGAGCGCGCGCTTCATCAGCCATTTGCCCTGCGCGCCACGCACGCGCATCACCGCGGGAAGGCTTGCGGCGAATTCGATCAGGTGGTGGTCGAGCAGCGGCTCGCGCGCTTCGAGGCTGACTCCCATGCTCATGCGGTCGACCTTGGTCAGGATGTCACCCGGCAGCGCGATGAGGAGGTCGGCATATTGCGCGGCGTCCAGCGGTTCGCTGACCGGCGCTTCGGCCATTGTCCGGATCCAGCGATGCTCCGCGACATGCCCTTGCAGCGCCTGCCGCGCGGCGGGGGTGAGCAGCTGCGCGCGCGCCTCCGGCGACATGATGCCGATCGAGCGGGCGTAGGCCTCCGCCCCATCGCGGGCGAGGTTGGTGAGCGTCGCCTTGGCGCGCAGCGGGCGCGGCGCCCAGCCGAGTTCGGGCCAGGCGTTGGCGAGCGGGCCCAGCACCGCGCTGCGTAGCCCCGCGGGGAGCCACGACCGCGCGCGTTCCTCCTGATGCTGAAAAACGAGGCGGCGATAGCCGGCGAACGCTTCGTCGGCGCCGTCGCCCGACAGCGCCACCGTCACCCGCTCGCGCGCAAGTTCGCTCACGCGATAGGTGGGCAGCGCGGAGGAGTCCGCGAACGGTTCGTCGCACAGCGCCGCGACCGTGTCGGCGAGCGCGAAGTCGTCGGCGCTGACCGTTCGCGTCACATGATCGGTGGCGAAGCGCCGGGCGATGACGTCGGCGTAGCGGGTCTCATCGAGCGTGGGGTCGTCGAAGCCGATCGAGCAGCTCTGCACCGCATCCGCGCTCGCCTCGGCCATCAGCGCGACGACCGCGCTCGAATCGACCCCGCCCGAGAGGAAGGCGCCGAGCGGCACGTCGCTCACCATTCGGCTGCGGACCGCGGCGCGCAGCAGGTGCGAGAGATGCTCCGCGGCCTCGCCCTCGCTGGCGGCGATGCGGCGGGAGAAATCGGGCGCCCACCAACGCGTCGGTTTCGTGGGATGACCGTCCCGTTTGAGGTGCCAATAGTGCCCCGCAGCGAGCTTTTTCACGCCCGCGACGATCGAGGCGTCGTCGGGCACGTAGCCAAAGGCGAGGTAATCCTCGACCGCGCACACGTCGGCGACGACGCGCAGCGTGGGCAGCGTCAGCAGCGCCTTAAGCTCGCTCGCGAACGCCAGCGTGCCGTCGGCCAGCGTCGCGTAGAAAAGCGGCTTCACCCCCAGCCGATCGCGGGCGAGGAACAGGCTGCCCTCCGCCGCATCGTGAATGGCGAAGGCGAACATCCCCTCCAGCCGGTCGATAGAGCGCGGACCCCAGGCGGCGAAGGCGGCGAGAATCACCTCCGTATCGCCATCGGTGCGAAACCGGGCCCCGCTGCGCTCCAGCTCGGTGCGTAGTGCGCGGTAGTTGTACACCTCGCCGTTGTAGCTGATGTGATAGCGGCCGTCGGCGCTGGGCATCGGCTGCGGCGAGCCTGCGACGTCGATGATCGACAGGCGACGGTGGCCGAACACCACGCCTGGCGCGCTCCAGATGCCGTCGCCATCGGGGCCACGATGGCTGAGCGTCGCGATCATCGCGCGCACGCGATCCTCGGGCAGCGGGCGCGGTTGCTGGGGGTGGTAGAGGCCGGCGATGCCGCACATGGTGGCGTGGCGCTTTCCCGCTCAGTCGCCCTGCGTCAAGCGCATCGCCAGCGCATCACCACCGCCCGCCGCTTGCAGGAAGGCGGCGATCGCATTGCGCCCGGGCGCCGATCCTTCGGCGGGCGCGCTCACCAGCACCGCCCAGCCGCGCGGGTCGCCGCGGAGAGCGCGGGCGCGCAGCGTCGCCCACTTCACCCGCGTTGGATCAGCAGTGAACTCTCCATCGACCCGATAAAGCCGCGCGACGTCACGCACCTCGGCGCGCCGGACGATACGGTCGACGGCCATGCCGCCGAGCGGCGCGAGCCCCTGGCCCCAGCGCCAATCGCTGTCGGGGCCGACCGCGCCCTGCCCGAAGCCGACCAGCTCCGCGCCTTCGCTCTGCCGCGTGAAGCCGGCGAGGGTGACCGTCACCACCCGGCCTGCCGGATCGCGGTAGCGCCAGTCGCGGCGTTGCTGCGCACCGGCAAAGTGCGCGCGCCACTCGCCAGCCGCGGCGGGCGCATCGGCCAGCCTCTCCCACCCTGGCACCTCGGGCGAGCTCGGCAACGGTAGCGGTAGGGTGCGCGCGGTGCTGGTGAGCCCAAGCGCGACTGGCACGCCCACCACCAGCGCCGCCGCGCCCACGATCTGCACCAGCGGCGCCCGCCAGCCCGCCCAGCGCGCGATGGCGGCGTCAGAAGGCGCATCCTCGTCGTCGGGGCTGCGTTCGATGAACGGTTTGGCCGCCAGCGCGACGAGAGCGATGACCAGCGCAAAGAAAACCCAGCCGTAGATCAGATGGTCCGCGCCGACGGCGAAGCGCGTGCCCCACGCCTCCGCCATGACGATCGTCCCCCACGCGCGCACCGCATTGGCGAGCACGCCGCCGACCAGCGCGAAGGCGACGAACGCGATGCGCTTCCACGTCGTACGAAACCAGAGGTGCGCGGCAAAGGTCGCCAGCGCGGCGATGGCGACGAGGAACTTCACCCCCGAACAGGCCTCCGCCACGGCGAAATAGCCGCGCGGGGTGGTGATAAAGATGCCCTCGATCACCGCCGGAATGCCGGAGAGATGCAGCATCGGCATGATCAGCTCGGCGGTGACGCGCTGCATCAGCGGCACGAGCTCCTCGCCTACGGGCACAAGAAACAGCGCAAAGCCGAGCGGGAACAACAGCGCGCGCGTCACTTGCGGTCCGAACAGCGCGGGCACCAACGCGAGCGGCATCGCGATCAACCCGGCGTGGCGCAGCAGCTGCACGCCGGCGAGCTCCCCCGCGAGCCACGGCAGCACCGCCAGCGCGACCAGCGCCAGCCCCGGCGCCCACGCACGAGGCTCGAGCGCGAGCACCGTCGTTCGCCGCCGCCAGATCAGCCAGCCGATCATCGGCAGCAGCAACCAGCAATGGCTGAAAGTCGAACGATTCCACTGCTCGAACAGGGTGAGCAGATCGCGATGCAGCACGACCAGCAGCGCGGCGACGGTCGCAGCGTAGGCGCGCAAGAATTGGCGCCAGCGCTTGTCGAGAGGGCGATCACCCTCCCCCCCATAACCCTGAACCCGATTCAAAGTCTTCGGTTGAGCGGGCGCTTCCGGATGCTGAATCGACTTCAGCATGACGGGTTTCGGGCTGCAGCGCCCGCATCCAGCAGCACATCGAGCGGGGCGAGCTGCGCATCCCAGCCGTAGCGCTCGATCATCAGCGCGCGCGCCGCGGTGCCCATGGCCTTCGCGCGTTGCGGATCGGCGAGTAGCTGAGCGACAGCCCCCGCCGTCGCCTCCGCGCCATCCGCAGCGAACGCGTGCCTGCCACGGCTGAGGTCGATGCCATCCAGCGCAGCGCTGCTGGCAACGACGGGCCGCGCCATCGCCATCGCCTCGAGCAGCTTGTTCTGCACACCGCGCGCCACCGCGAGCGGCGCGACGACCACGTCTGCGGCGGCCAGCCAGGGGCGCACGTCGGGCACTTCCCCCGTCACCTCGACCTGGGCCGAGGCCAGGCCCCGGACCTCCGCCGTCGGCGCTCGACCGACGATAGCGAAGCGCGCCTGCGGCAGTTTCGGCATCACTTCACGCGCAATCAGCGTCGCGGCGGCGATGTTGGGCGGGTAATCCATCTGCCCGGTGAAAACGAGCAGCGGCGCGACCCGATCAGGCAATGGCGCGAAGTCGGCGTCGGGCGAGAATTGGTCGGTGTCGATGCCGTTGCCGACGACGTGGACGCGGCTCGTCAATCCGCTGCGCGCCGTGAACAGCGCCGCCTCCCCCTCACTGACAAACAGGCTCGCGTCCGCGCGTCGGGCGACACACGCCTCCCAGTCGGCCAGCAGTCGCCCCTCGCGCGCATGGAGCGAGCCGAGCGCCCCACCCTCTCGCGCATAGGCGTCGAACTTCGCCGAATCGACGTCGCAGAAATCCATGATCAGCCGCCCCGACCAGCCGTCGGGCACATAAGCCGCGCTCTGCCCGGAAAAGGCGACGATGGTGCCCACCCGCCCAGTTGCCAGCAGCGCAGCGACGTGACGTTTGAGCGCCGCATCGGCGAACGCCTCGACCGATGCGGGGCGACCCGAAGTAAAGCTAGCGAGCATGGCGGCGGCGCGCGACCGGCGACGCACCTCGATGTGAGTGCTTGCCGCCATCGGTGCGATCTTCGCCATCGCCACCGCGCGGTCCGCCTCGCTGTCCGCCAGCGCTGCGAGGTGGACCGGCCCGCGCGCGGCGAGGTGACGGAACTGCTGCCACGAGCGAATCCGGTCGCCGCGGTCGGGCGGCCACGGCGCGCGGTGGGCGATGAACAGCGTCTCGCTCATCCGAGCTGCCGGGCGATATGCGGGCCGACGAGGTTAGCGAGCGGGAGCGGCAGCTTTTGCCACGCCGCGACCATCTGCTGGTAACGCGGGCTTTGTGCCGACACGTCACGCGTCGCCCCGTCTGCGCACCAGCGCGCATAGCGCAGCGGCTGCGCCTCGAACCCCCAGTTGCGCTTATACGCGGCGGGGCCGCTGCCTGCCTGCGAGCGACCGAAGTCGAACGCGCCGCATCCCTTAGTGCGCGCATGGTCCATCAGCTCGAAATACATGCGTTCGTTGGCGCGCAGCCCCCGCGCCTCCCGCGTACCGCCACCCCAATAGGGCATGACCGTGCCGCGCCAGTAGAGGCTCAATACCGACGCCACCGCCTCACCCTTATGCGCGACGGTGAGGATGTCGGCATCGGCAAAGGTATCGAGCACCGCGTCGAACAGCGCGCGCGGGAACACCGGCGTGCCGAGGTTGCGCACGCTCGTCGCGTAGCAGCGATAATGGTCGCGGCGGTCCTGCTCGTCGCGCCCAACGCGCACCGTCAACGCATTGGCGAGCCCCTTGCGCACCTCCGCGCGATGCTTGCGCGGGATGGCGGCGAGTTCGTCGTCGCGCGATGCGGCGAGCGGGCGGACGAACTGCACCTTGCTCTCGCCATCGACCGCGAAGCCATCGGGCATAGCTCCGCCGCGCAGTTCGATGGCCTTTGTCCCGGTGGAGCGCGCCCGGGCGACCGCCGCCTCAGTGAGCGCGGCCGCAGCCTGCGCATCGCCCAGCAGGCCGCCCCCGACCGCAAATCCGCTCGACACCAGCGCGTCACCGAACAGCCGGCTGCGCACATGCGTAAGGGGGAGCCAGCCGACGAGCTCAGAACCACGGGTCGCAAGCAGCGGCACGAAACGCTGGCGCGTCCCGCGCTCCACCGCACGACCCCAGCGCGGGGTGTGAAAGATGGTCGCTTCGGGACGGCTTTTGAGCCACGCCTCCACCCCCGCATCGTCGGCGGGGGTCGCGTCGCGCACGCCCAGCATCACGCCGCCTGCGCGAGTGGGCGAGCCGACCGTGCCGCCACCACCCGGTCGGTGCGGTCCCACGCGGCGTCGCGACACAGCCGCTCCAGCTTGCCCTCCATCGCCGATAGCAGCGTGTAGTGACGGAGCTTCGACTTGAGGGGAGCGCCGGCGACCCGCGGTTGTTCCGGGTCGAGTTCCCACGGGTGGAAATAGGTCACAGCAGGCTCGCCCCGCGCGTTGGCCTCGCGCACTCCGGCGATGCTGAAACGATACGGCAGCATGCGGAAAAACCCGCCGCCAAGCAGCATCCGCCGACCAAGCAGCGACATGGTCGATGGCGGCAGTTCCACCAGCGGCGATCCCGCCACCGGCTCCCACGCAAAGCGCGGCGCGCCGGGGATGCCGTAATGATCGTGCGCGATCGGTGCGACGCTTGAGGAATAGGCGTAGCCCGCCTCCGCCAGCTCGGCATGCGCCCACGGGGTGCGCTGGTCGATGGAGAAGCTGGGCGCGCGATAGCCGGTGACGGCCTGCCCGCCGGCGTCCTCCAGGATCGCGCGGGTCTTGCGGAGATCGTCGCGGAACTGCTCACGCGAGAGCTTGAACACGCGCGCATGGTCGTAACCGTGGCTCGCCAGCTCGTGTCCCGCCTCGACGATCCGGCGCATCAACGGCCCCGCCCGCTCCGCCACCCAGCCGAGCGTGAAGAAGGTCGCGTTCACCCCGCAGCGGTCGAACAGCGCCAACGCGCGCTCGGTGTTGGCGACGAAACGATGTTCGAGCCGGGGCCAATCGGCGCGGTCGATGACATGCTCGAACGCGCCGACCTGAAACCAGTCCTCGACGTCGATCGACAGCGCGTTGACGACGCGCGAGCCAGGCGAAGGCGCGGCCGCCACCGCCGGATTCAGGCCGCGCGAATGTTGGGACGCGCGGGGCGCTGGTCGTCCTCGACCCAGGCGATGAGCAGGTCGAGCACGCGCCGCAGCGCCGCGTCCTGGTCCACCAGCTGCGCTTCGAGCCGCTCGATCCGCGCTTCGAGCGCCGCCACCGCCGCATCCTCGCGCGGAGCGGTCTGCGGCGAAGAGCCGGGCGCGGCGACCGGAACGCTGATCGGGCGCGGCCCATCGTCGAGATCTGCAATCACCTGCGCCACGTCGCGCGCGTCGAGCTCGTGCTTCTCCTCCACCGCGCCGTGCAGCAGCAGACGAGAAGCAAGCGTGTTGACCTTGCGCGGGATGCCGCCCGTCGCCCGCCAGATCGCGTCGTAGGCGTCGGGCGCGAACGCCGGGTCCTCACGCCAGCCGACCAGGCTCAGGCGGTGGATGAGGTAGGGCTCGACCTCCTCCGGCAGCATTGCGTCGAGGTGGTGCGTGGCAATCACCCGCTGGCGCAGCTGCTCCAGCTGCGGCGAGGCGAGCGTGTCGCGAAATTCCGGCTGGCCGAGCAGGAAAATCTGCATCAGCGAACTTTCGCCCAGCTGAAAGTTCGAGAGCATGCGCAGCTCTTCGAGCGCACTCACGTCGAGGTTCTGTGCCTCGTCCACGATCAGCAGCACCCGCCGCCCGGCGCGCGCTTCCTCGTGCAGAAAATCCTCAATTCCAGCCAACGCCGCGGACTTCGCAGGCGAGGCGATCTGCACTCCGAACGCATCGGCCACCAGCCGCAGCAGGTCGGCGTCAGCAACCTTGGTCGACACCAGCCGCGCCGCGGTTAGCCGCGATGGATCGATCGACTGCAGCACATGGCCGACAAGCGTCGTCTTGCCCGAGCCCACTTCGCCGGTGATGACGATGAAGCCCTCCCCCTGCGCGAGGCCGTAGCCGAGGTAGCTCATCGCGGTGCGATGTGTGGCGCTTTCGAACCAGAAGCGCGGGTCCGGCGTCAGCTGGAACGGGCGTCCGCTCAGATTGTAGAATTGATCATACATGTCCGTCGGTTCCGATCACTGGAAGCTGTAGCGTAGCCCGAGCAGCGCGCTCGCATAATAGCGCGTGTTGAACCCGCGCGCGTCGATCATGTTAAGCCCCAGTGCCGCCTGACCGGTAAGCCCGCGCCAGAACTGGCGGCTGAGCGCGACGTTGGCGCCCGCGCTGAACGCATCGCCGTTGGTCGCCGAGCCGTCATAATATTGCCAGAACAGGCTGCTGCCGAGACCCGTGCGCTCGTCCAGCTGGCGCGCTGCGGAGAGCGAGGCGAACCACGTCTCCTCCTCCCCCGCGAGCGCGGCGAGGAGCCCGCCACTCTCGTCAAGATAGTCGCGGTTGTCGTACCCGAGTGCGACGCCGAAGGTCCAGTCGCGCCGCTGCTGCGATGCGGTGAGGATCGCGCCGCGATTGCGATAGGCGAGACCTGTCAGGTTGCCGAGCAGCGGCGTCAGGCACTGCGCATCCTGCGAACCGAACAGGCAACCCGAAAAGCTGCCGTCGATCGGGTTGCGGACCACGCCGAAGTCGGTCGGAAGGCCGGCAACCGCGCTCGTCAGCCCGCGCCCGACGGTGCCGATGCGGTCGTAAACCCCGAGTCGGTAGGCGGTGCGGTCGTTGGGCTGGAAGCTCCAGCTGCCCGTGTAGCTCCAGTCGTCGTAGCGGCGCCCGACGCGTGCCTCGAGGCTCATGCGACGGCTCGGACGCCACAGCACGCCCGCGTCCCAGATCAGCCCGGACGTATCGAACGCGATCCGGCGCGGTGCGGCGCTGTCGGTGACATAGCGCCCGTCCGCATCGACCTGTGGGGTCCCCGTCGCCGGGTTGAGCAGCGGCGGGCGATAGCTCACCTCGATGCGCTCAGCCCCCACGCCGCCAACGACCGCGACGGTCGGGCTCACCGGAAATACCAGGTCAAGGCGGGTCGACAGCCCGTCATAGCGTTGATCGAGCTGGCCCGCGTCCTCGCGCTCCCAACTCGTCGTGGAGGTCCAGCCGAACGGCAGGCGCCCGGGCCGCATGCCGGTGCTGAGCAGCGCATTGTGCGTCACCGCGTCGCTGAAGCGCGCCAACGGTACGGCGCCAACCGGGAGCGGTGCATCAAGGCGCGACGCGCTGTACCCCAGACGGTAGGCCGCGGCGAAGGTGAGGTCTCCGTAGCGTGCCACATAGCTCGGCCCGGCGTAGACGCTGTAGATGTCGCTGACGGGGGTGCCGGTGACGAGCCCGAACTCGGGCGAGCCACGTCCACCATCTAGGCTCGCGCGGGTCGCGATGGCGCCGCCCTCAATCGAAAGGTTGCGCGTGACCGCGTAATTGCCCCGCAGTGCTGCACTGAGGATGTTGGCGTCGTTGGCACGGCCCCAGCCGAAGCGGCGCTCGTAGCGAACCGAGGCTGCGCCCTGCGCGCGTGGGGTCGCAATGGTGGCGTCCACGCCCGCCGCCAGCGTCGAATAGGTCAGCACATCGCCCGTCCCGCCAAGTTCGGCGGTGAGGATCTGCCCGACCTCGACATAGGGCTCGACGGTCACGCGGCGGCGGCGCGGCTCGCGGTCGCGCTCAGCACTCGTGGGGGCCGAAGCGGTGGTCGGGACGTCGTTGGAAACACCTGACGTCGGGATCCCCGCGGGCGGCGTGGAACCGACTTGCGCGAGCGCCGGCGCGCCGACGCACAGCGCCGCACTCCCCAGCAAGTGCGCGAGATGGCGGGCGGTCCTGGTCATTGCCCTTCCCCATAATAGCTGCCGAAGCGACGTCCGGCGGGCGTGAAGCGCACCCGGTTGAGCAGCAGCGACACTGCATCATGCTGGCCGAGAATGCCGACTGCATCGCGCAGCGCCGCTTCGCGCGTCACGTCCGCGCGTACCACCACCAGCACCTGGCCGCACACCTGCGCCAGCACGCCGGGCGACGCGGTTGCGAGCAGCGGGGTCGAATCGAACAGGATGATGCGCTCGGGCGCGTCGGCCTCGATCGCTTCGACGAGCTGCTGCATACGCGGCGAACCCAACAGTTCCGCATCGCGCGGCGTCGGTCGCCCCGCTTGCAGCACCGCGAGCCTCGGCAGCTCGGTGGGCACGATCAGCTGCGCGAGGTCGAGCTCCGGGTTGGCGAGCCAGTCGAGCAGGCCATCGCCTTCTCCCAATCCCAACGTCGCAGATACATCGCCGCGTACCGTGTCGCCGTCGATCAGCACCACCGACAGGTCGGTCTCCCCCGCAAGGCTGATGGCGAGGTTGAGCGCGGTGAAGGTCTTGCCCTCATCAGGTTGCGCGGACGTCACCAGCACGCGGCGCCCACCGGGAGTTTGCGCCGCCGTGCGCAGCAGCTGGCGCTTCACCAGCCGGAATTCCTCTGCCAGTGGGCCCGAGGGGTTGGCGGGATCGATCAGGTGATGTTCCTCGATCATCCCTCGCGTGAGGGGCACCGGTTGCCCACGCGGGACCAACCGGCGATGCGGTGTGGGCGGGGCGGCACGCGCGGTCGGCGCCGGCGCCGCGAACACCGGTGAAGCATCCCCGGCGTCGGGCTCGGCCCGCGTTTCGGCGTGCGGAGGCGGGGGCGGCGGGGCCGGTGTTTCCGGCTCAACGCGCGATGCCGCTCGGTTGGGATCGGCCTGAGCGCGCCGCACCGCACCGTCGATCACCGGGCCGCCATCGTCGAGGCTGCCCGGTTCGATCCGCCGCAAGTTGGTGCCGAAATCGAAGCGCTGGTCCGCGCGTTCGAGCAGCGAGCGCTTCGGGCGTCCGGGGGGCAGTTCGCTCATGTCCTTGTCCTCCGCCACGCGCTCACCCGAGCCCCCCTCGCTGAACGAACTCGAGCGCGGTGACGAGCGCCGCGACGCCGACCAGCCCAGCGGAGCCCAGCGCGAACCGCCGCAGCCGCACCGCGCGCGCCGAACGCAATTGCGGCGTGAGCAGCTCAGTCACCGAACCGATGACAGGCAGCCCTGACGCCCGCGCGAGCTTCTGCGCGGTGGCATAGGTCGTCTGCATCTGCCCCAACGCGAACGCCGCGGCGATCCCGCCAGCAATCCCTGCCAGGAGCACGCCCAGATTGAACAGCGGCTTGTTGGGGGAGGTGGGCGAAGTGGGCGCGGTCGGCGCATCGAGCACCGTGATGCGCACCGCGTCCGCATTCTGCTCCGCCGCCCCCCGCAAGCGGATTTGCTCGCGGCGCGCGGTGAGGCGGTCGAACTGGTCCTTGACCACCGTATATTCGCGGTTGAGCCGGTCGTACTCCGCCGACACCGCGGGCTCCTGCACCCGCGCGGCGGTGATCCGCGCCATCTCCGCCTGCAACTGCCCTCGCCTTGATGAAAGCGCGCTGCGCTGCGCCGCGAGGCCGGCGTAGGTGGGATTGGGCGAGGTCGTACCAGCGGTGCGAACCGGCGCCACCGTCTCCCGCGCGGCCTGCGCACGCAAGGATGCAATCTGCGACTGGAGCGAGATGACGTCGGGATGTTGTGCGGTCAGCCCTCGCGCGCGCAGCCCCGCCATTTCGGCTTCGGCGTTGGCGAGTTGCTGGCGCGCGACTCCGACGCCGACCGGCGTGCTGACGCTACCCGGCGTGGAGATGGTCGGAGGCGTGGCGGCGAGCTGGCTGTTGACCGCGATCAGCTGCGTGTCGATCTGCGACAGTTCGGCGCGCGCGGCATCGAGCCGGTTGGACGCCGATCCCGCGCCAGGCAGCAGCCCAAAGTTGCGCGCTTCGAACGCCGAGCGCGCGCTTTCTGCCTGGGTGAGCTTGCCCTGCGCCTCCGCGAGTTGCGCATCGAGGAAGCGCAGGTTCTGCTCCGCTCCCGCCGCGCCGTCGCGCACCTGCGCGTCGCGGAACTGCGCAATCATCGCGTTGGCGATACGCGGCGCGAGCGCCATATTCTCGGCATCGCTACGCCCGCCGCCGCCTATCGTGACGGCAAAGTCGATGGTGTTGTTGGGCGTCGACGTGACCGCGGTCGCCTGCTGGATTTCCATCGCGGCGCGGGCGCGCGCGGCATCGTCGCTGGCGCGGTCGATCATCCCCGCGGCCACCGCGACCTCACCCAGATTGCGGGTGGAGGTGAGCGAATCCTTGAGCGTGTCGAAACGGCGCTGCACGTCCAGCGGCATCGCGCCGGGCTCGGGAACGACGTCGTTCACTTCGACCTGCACGCGCGCTCGCGATTCGTAGCGGCTCGGGATCAGCGCGACCACCAGCCAGCCGAGCACGCAGATGCCCCACGCCACCGCCAGCGCCAGCCAGCGGCGCTGCCAGATGCTGTGCAGCGCAATCCGGATTTCGTCGAGGAGCGAGGTCACTCGGACACCTCAGGGGCAACTGGCGACATCAGAAATTGCTTTCCGGGATGATGATCACATCGCCCGGCTGCAGCCGCACGTTCGCGCTGGTGTCGCCCCGACGGATGAGGTCATTGATGCGCAGCGAAAATTCCTGCTGCTGCCCGGTGCCGCGATCGTAGCGCACGAGCCGCGCGCGGTTGCCGCTGGCAAGCTCCCCCAGGCCGCCGACCGAGATCATCGCGTCGAGCAGCGTCATGTTGGCGCGGAACGGGATGGAGGCGGGGCGCTCGGTCGCGCCGATGACGCGGACCTGCTGCGAATAGGTGCCGCTGAACTGGTTGACGATCACGCTGACGATCGGATCGTTGATGTAGCGCGACAGCTGCACGCGAATATCCTGCGCGAGCATCGTCGGGGTCTTACCGACCGCGGGTAGATCGGCGATCAGCGGGGTAGTAATGCGACCGTCGGGACGCACCTGCACCTTGCCGCCAAGCTCGGGGTTGCGCCACACGAACACGGTCAATTCGTCGAGCGGGCCGATGACATATTCCTCGCCCGGCCCTTCCTGCCCGGTGACGAAGCTTGCGGGGGGAAGCTCGGGTCCACGCGGCGTGCTCGCACAGCCCCCGAGGGCCATCGCGGAGAGGCTAACCCCCGCGACCAGCGCATGAAAACGACGCTTGCTGTTCATGGTCCGCATTCACTCCAACGCAGCGGCTCCGGATACTACGCTGCGCCAGTCGCTTTCGCGAACAAGGGTGAACATCCGGTTAGCCGTCGCGTACGACCGCCGGGTCAGGCGATCCCCACCACCCGTTCGAGCGCGGCGGGATGGCCCAGGAACGCACTCGGGCTGGCGCTGGCTCCATAGGCGCCGGCGAGGAAAAGCGCGACCACGTCGCCGACATCGGCGCGCGGAAATTCCACCGCGTCGCCCAGCCGGTCGAGCGGGGTGCAGAGGCAGCCGACGACATGCACCACCTCCTCAGCCGGCGCAGCGAACCTGTCGGCCAATGCGATCGGGTAATTACGGCGAATGACGGTGCCAAAATTCCCGCTCGCGGCGAGCTGATGGTGAAGCCCCCCGTCGACCACCAGAAAAGTCTCACCATGGCTCGTCTTGCGATCGACGATGCGGGTCAGATACACCCCCGCCTCCGCCACCAGATAGCGCCCGAGCTCGATCGCCATATGCGTGTCGGCGAGCACTGGCGCCCGCGCTTTGAGCTCCCGCTCCAGCGCCGCGCCGATGGCGGCGACGTCGAGCGCTAAGTCACCCGCGAAATAGGGAACGCCGAACCCGCCGCCGAGGTTGAGGTGGGGCGGCGCAACCCCCGCCGCCTCCGACAGTCGCGCGGCCAGCGCCAGCGTGTTGGCCTGCGCCTCGATCAGCGCCTTGGGGTCTAGCGCCTGACTGCCCGCGAAGATGTGAAGCCCGCGATAATCGGCAGCGCTAACCGCGATGCGGCGGATCAGTGCGGGTACGCGATCGGCGTCGATGCCAAACGGCTTGGCCCCGCCCCCCATGCGCATTCCCGAGCCCTTGAGCTCGAAGTCCGGGTTGACCCGCACCGCCAGCTGCGCCGCCACCCCGAGCGCTTCGCCGATATGCAGTGCGCGCTCCGCCTCGCCTTCGCTTTCGAGGTTGATGGTGGCGCCTGCGCGAATTGCGGCGCTCAGTTCCTCGTGACGCTTGCCGGGCCCGGCGAAGCTGATGCGCTGCGGCGCCATGCCCGCGGCCACGGCCTTGTGCAGCTCACCGCCGCTAGCGACGTCGAAGCCGTCCACCAGCCCCGCCATCGCGCTCAACAAATCGGGATGACTGTTGGCCTTGATCGCATAGTGGATCGACAGGCTGGCGGGCATCGCCGCGCGCAGGTCGCGCACGCGCTGCGTCACCAGCCCCAGGTCATAGACGAACTGCGGCGTCCCCTGCTTCGCCAACGCGAGCGCGCTCATGCCGCCGATACGCAGCACGCCGTCGTCGCCGGCGCGATAGCCGGGCGGGATCGGGCCGTGCGGTTTGGCCTTCACGTCGCCGCCTCGATGCGGGTGCGCATGTCGCCGCAGATGGTGACGCGGTCGAGCTTGCCGTTGGCGTTACGCGGCATCTCCGAGCGAAGGATGATGTCGCGCGGCTGCATGAAGTTAGGGAGCGTCGCGCGCAGCGCAGCGCGCAGCTCCGCCTCGAAGTCGCCTTCGACCTCGCCCCGCGGCCGCACGGTGAGCGCGATCGCCTGACCGCCGACGGGATCGCTGACTCCGCACGCGACCGCTTCGGAGACGAGGCCCGTCGCCTCCGCCGCCTCCTCGATCTCGGTAGGGCTGATGCGGTTGCCGCTCGCCTTGATCATCTCGTCATCGCGGCCGATGAAGGTCAGGAACCCCTCCGCGTCGCGGCGGACGTTATCGCCGGTCCACACCGCCATCCCGCCATAGCGAGAGGCCGCGGGCGCGGGGCGGAAACGCTGCGCGGTGCGCTGCTCGTCCTTCCAGTAGCCCTGCGCGACGAGCGGGCCGCAATGCACCAACTCCCCCGCCTCGTCCGGGTCGGTGAGCGTGCCGTCGGGGCGCACCACCAGCACCTCCGCGTGCGGAATTTCCTTGCCGATCGATTCGGGGCGAGCGTCGATCAGCTCGGGCTCGAGGTAGGTCGACCGGAACGCTTCGGTGATGCCGTACATTGCGAACAGCCGAGCGTTGGGGAACCGCTGACGAAGTTCCGCCACCAGCCGCCGGGTCAGCGCGCCGCCACTGTTGGTCAGCCGCCGCAGCCGCGCGGCCGTCGCATCGGGCCATTCGCTGTCGAGCAGCTGCACCCACAGCGGGGGCACTCCGGCGAGCGTGGTGATCTCAAACCGCTCCACCGCGCGGATCACATCACGCGCGTTGAGGTAGTCGAGCGGAGCGACGCTACCCCCCGCGCGCCAGGTCGAAAGCAGCTGGTTCTGCCCATAGTCGAACGACAGCGGCAGCACCCCCAGCACGCGATCCTCCGCCGTGAGGCCGAGGTAGCGCGCGACGCTGTCCGCGCCGAGCCACAGGTTGGCATGGCTCAACATCACGCCCTTGGGCCGCCCGGTGGAGCCCGAAGTGTAAAGGATCGCCGCCAGCGCCGACGGGTCGGCGGACGACCGGGGGAGCGCGCGGCCGCTCCCCAACAGCACCTCCTCCACCATCTGCTCTTCTGCGAGGTGCGTGGCGGCGGGGAGGTCGCCCGGCTGCAGGCTCGCCGCGCGGCCCGCGTTGGTGATCAGCCGCGTCGCCCCGCAGTCGGCGAGTATGTGCTGCACCTGGCCGCGCTTGAGCAGTGGGTTGATCGGCACGTGCACCAGCCCGGCACGCGGGGCGGCGAGCGGCAGGACCGCCGCGACGGCGCCCTTCCCCAACCAGCTCGCGACGCGCGATCCGGGCTCGGCGCGATCCGCCAGCCACGCCGCGACGCGTCCGACCGCCCCCTCCAGCGCGCGATAGTCGAGCGTCCGATCGCGCAACAGCAACGCAGGCGCATCGGGCGCCCCGGCCAGCACATGATCGATCGGGCTGGCAGCGACGCTTAACAATTCGGCCATAGGTTCCCGCGATAGTGCGATATGATGAGCCACCCGACTCTCGCCAGGCAAGGGCGATCGGGTGGGGCAAAAGGGTGAATATCAGTTGAACCTCGATGATGCCATTGCCGCAGGGGCCAGCATCCTCGACACGCGCGCCGCGGGCGGGCTCGGGCCGTTCAGCCGCCTCGAATGGTTCGCGCTGCTGGCGGGCGCCCTCCCCCCGGGGGAGCGGCCGGAGGTCGTGGTATCCCGCCGCGAAGGCGCCTCGCAGTGGTGGATGATGGCGACGCCATCGGTGGGGCGCGCGATGCATTCGCTCACGAACTGGTACAGCTTTGCCTGGCGGCCGGAGACGTGCGGCGACGATCATCAGCGCCTCCCCCTCGCCTGCGACGCCGCGCGAGAGCTCGCGCTTCGCACCGGGCAGTTGCGGCTCGAACCCGTGCGCGAGGAGGACTGCGCGCTGATCGTGACCGCACTCCGCCGCGCGGGCTGGCTGGTGGAGGCGGAGGCGACGGGGGCCAATCACCGGCTGCTGATCGGGGACCAGGGCTTCGAGGCGTGGTGGGCCAAACGCCCAGGTCAGATGCGCTCGACCGTCAAACGCAAGGGCCGCGATCCGGCGATTGCCATCCGCATCGAGCGTGATTTCACCGATGACGACTGGGCGGCGTTCGAAGCCGTCTATGCTTCGAGCTGGAAATGCCCGGAGGGTCGCCCCGACCTCCTCCGCCAGTTCGCGGCGGGCGAGGCGGCGCGTGGGCAGATGCGCCTGGGGCTGCTCGAGTGGGAGGGCGAGGTGATCGCCGCGCAGTTCTGGACGGTCGAAGGCGACACGGCTTTCATTCACAAGCTGGCGCATCGGCCTGAACATGACCGCCGTTCGCCCGGAACGCTGCTCACCCACGCGCTCGCCGCAGCGTGCGTGGCGGAGGGGGTGCGGACGATCGACTTCGGCACCGGCGATGATCCCTACAAGAAGCAATGGTCCGACGACGCCCGCCCGCTCTACACCATCAGCGCGCACAACCCGCGCAGGATCGGGGCTTGGCCCGGCCTCGCGAAGGCGGCGGCGAAGCTGGTGGCGCGAAGGTTTGAGCCCCGGCTGCGCCTTGCGAGCCGCGCTCCAGTCGGATAGCGCGCGCCGCCGTGACCAAGGACGAGGGAGCAGCGATGAGCGGGGACCAGTACGAGCGTGCGGATACGGCGCTGCGGGGCGTACTGACCGACCTGCTCGGCATCGACGCGGCGCGTGTCGCGGCCTTCGACGCCGAAACGCCGCTGTTCGGAGCGTTGCCCGAGCTCGATTCGATGGCGGTTGCGACGCTGCTCACAGAGCTGGAGGATCGCACCGGCATCGTTGTCGACGATGATGAGGTCGACATCGAGATGTTCGAGACCTTCGGCGCGCTGCGCAGCTTCGTCGCGGGCAAGCTCGCAGGGTGAACGAGCGCGTCCCGGCGCTGCGCTTCGGCCCGGGTGATGCGCGCTGGCGGGTGCTGCTGATCCCGCCGCTGTTCGATGAAGCCAACCGTATGCGCCGCACGCTCGCGATGACCATGCGCGCGCTCGCCGACCAAGGCGTGGCGAGCCTGCTCCCCGACCTTCCCGCGCAGGGCGAGAGCTTGCTTCCGAACGAAGCGGCGACGCTTGAGCTGTGGCGCGAAGGGCTGCGCGAGTTGGCCCGAAACGAACGTCCGTTGATCGTCGCGAGCTGGCGCGGCGGCGCGCTGATCGACGATGCGGTGGAGGGCGCGCTCGGCTGGTGGCGGATGAGCCCCGTTGCGGGCGCGAGCCTCGTTCGCGCGCTCCTGCGCACACGCATCGCGGGGGACAAGGAGGGCGGGCGAACGACGACTGCCGACAGCCTGCGCCGCGACGCAGCCGCTGCGCCTGTCGAACTGGGCGGCTACCGCCTGTCGGGCGCGATGCTCGATCAGCTCGACCGCGCGACACCCGTCGCAGTTTCGCCGGTGCGCGAGGTGACACCCGCCGAAATGAACGGCTCCGCGCTGTGGCTGCGCAGCCAGCCCGGCGAGGATCGCGCGATGGCGGAAGCGATGGCGGCCGATCTCGCGAATTGGGGAAAGGAACTCGCGACCCTCGCGGCCCTCGCGACCCCGCCGACCAGCGCGCCCGAGCCCAAACCACCCTCGCCGCAGAGAGAAATCGTCTGGTTCGACGTCGACGGCAGCCGATGCGCTGCGACGCTCGACCGCGCGGCAGGGTCGACGGGGTTGCTGATCGTTTCCGGCGGCAACGAAGTCCGCTGCGGCGCGCATCGCGGCATGGCGGAGCTGGCAGGGACGGTCGCGGCGGAGGGCTGGCCGGTGTTCCGCTACGACCGGCGCGGGATCGGCGACAGCGAGGGGGAAAACCGCGAGTATCTCTCCGCAGAACCAGACATTGCGGCCGCCGCGCGAACGTTTCGCGAGGCTTGCCCGCAAGTCACACGGCTGGTGGCATTCGGCAATTGCGATTCGGCGACGGCGCTGGCGCTGTTCGCGAACGCCGCGGGCATCGACCGCCTGCTGCTTGGCAATCCGTGGACGCTGGAGGATGAGGGCGACGGGGCGCCGGGCGACGAGGCCGCGACGCCGCTCCCATCACCCGCCGAAGTACGCGCGCGTTACCTCGCGAAACTTACGCAGCCTTCCGAATGGTGGCGGTTGCTGCGTGGCGGCGTCGATCTGGGCAAGCTCGCCAAGGGCATCGCCCGTGCCCGCCAGCCCGACGCGCCCCCTGCAGCGGTGGCGGAACGACTGCTCGCCGCACTTGCCAATGGCGGCGATGTGCGCATCTTGCTCGCGAGCCGCGACCGTATTGCGCGCGAGTTCGAGCGGACGATCCGCCTCCCCGGCCTGCGCATCGAACGCGTGGACAGCGCCAGCCACAGCTTCGCCGACGACGCGGCGCGGGACTGGCTGCGCGCGCGCATCCTGGCCGCGCTGCGCGAAGATTAGGTCGCGCTGAAGTCGAGGAAGCCGGGGCGCGGGCCGTTCCAGTCGGCGACCGCATCCTCGCTGAGCGGCGCTTCGAAAGCCGCGTCGCGATCCTCGCGCGCAGGTCCGTCGCCCCGACGTCCGCGTTGCGGTTCCCGCGCCGAAGCCGCTGCGGACTCCTCCGACTGCGCAGCGCGGCGCGGCCTGCGCTCCAAGCGTGCGGCGGGCGCACGTTCTTCACGGCGAGGTTCGTCGCGTCGAGTTTCCTCGCTCGGCGCTTCCTCGCGCGGCATGTCGCCCTTCTTCGCCGTCTTGCCGAAGCGGTCGCTGACGGGGATCTTTACCCCGATCAGCTTCTGGACGTTGGCGATTGCCTCCTCGTCCTTGTCGGTGACGAAGGTGTAGGCGTCGCCCTTGGCCCCCGCGCGGCCCGTCCGGCCGATGCGGTGGACGTAATCATCGGGATGCCACGGGGTGTCGTAGTTGACGACGTGGCTCACGCCCTTGATGTCGAGCCCGCGCGCGGCGACGTCCGACGCGACGAGGATGTTGATGTCCCCCGCCTTGAAGCGCTCCAGCTCCTTGATGCGGTCCGACTGGTCCATGTCGCCGTGGATTTCGCCCGCCTTGAACCGCTCCCGCTTGAGCGTCTTGGCGAGGTCGCGCACGGTCGTCTTACGGTTGCAGAAGATGATCGTCGTCATCTTCGGATCATGGTCGAGCAGCTGCAGCAGCACGTCGCGCTTCTTGCGTTCATCGACCATCACCAGCGCCTGCGTGATGTCGAGGTTGGTCGACGCCGGGCGCGCGACCTCCACCGAACGCGGGTTGGTGAGGAACTGATCCGCGAGCTTCTTGATCGGCGGCGGCATGGTCGCCGAAAACAGGAGCGTCTGGCGCTGTTTCGGCAGCTTGCGGCAAATTTCCTCGATGTCGGGAATGAACCCCATGTCGAGCATGCGGTCGGCTTCGTCGATGACCAGCAGCTCGACCGCGGTAAGCAGGATCTTGCCGCGCCCGAACAGGTCCATCAGCCGCCCGGGGGTCGCGATGAGCACGTCGACGCCCTTTTCGAGCGCCTTCACCTGATCACCCATCTGCACGCCGCCAATCAGCAGCGCCATCGAAAGCTTGTGGTTCTTGCCGTACTTCTCGAAATTCTCGGCGACCTGCGCGGCGAGTTCGCGCGTGGGTTCGAGGATCAGGCTGCGCGGCATGCGCGCGCGGGCCCGGCCGGCGGACAGGATGTCGATCATCGGCAGCACAAAGCTCGCCGTCTTGCCGGTGCCGGTCTGCGCGATCGCGATCAGGTCGCGCATCATCTGCACCTGCGGGATCGCCGCGGCCTGGATGGGAGTGGGGTGCGTGTAACCCGACGCCGTCACCGCCGCGAGCAGCTCGTCAGACAGGCCGAGGTCGGCGAAAGTGGGGGGTGAGCCGTCGGTCATGGGCACTCAAAATGGGCGCGCCGCAAGGCACGCGATCGCGCCGAAGACGCTCGCTGCCTAGCCGCGAGGCCCGCAAAAAGCAAGGTGCGCGGGGGGCTCGCTACGCCCCCTTGCACCGACCCCTCGCCTGGCTTCAAAGGCGCGCATGTCGCACCCGATCCTCGCCGCGCTCGAGCGCGCCCTTCCGCCCGGGCGGGTCACGACCGACCCGCACGACATGGCGCCATGGCTCACCGACTGGCGCGGGCGTGTGCACGGCACGGCGCTAGCGATAGTGAGCCCTCGCTCCACTGACGAAGTGCAGGCGATCGTCCGCCTCGCCGGGGAGCATGGCGTCGCGATCACCGCGCAGGGCGGCAACACCAGCCAGGTCGCCGGCGCCACCCCGCCGCCTACAGGAGAGACGCTGCTGCTATCGCTGCGGCGGATGGACACGCTCACCATCGACGCAGCTGCGCATACGGCGCGAGCGCAGGCGGGCGTCATCCTCGAAAAACTGCACGACGCGGCGGCGCGCGAGGGCCTGCGCTTCCCGCTCAGCCTCGGTGCCAAGGGCAGCGCGACCGTCGGCGGGCTCGTCGCGACCAACGCGGGCGGTACGCAGGTGCTGCGCCACGGCACGATGCGCGCGCTGACGTTGGGGCTGGAGGTGGTGCGCCCGGACGGGACGCTGCTCGACCTCATGGCGCCGCTCGCCAAAGACAATCGCGGCCCCGACCCCAAGCAGATGTTCATCGGTGGCGAGGGCGCTTTCGGCATCGTCACCGCCGCCACTCTTGCGCTCAAGCCCGCCGTGGCCGAGCGAGCGGTGGCGTGGGTCGCCGCCCCCTCCCCGCACGTCGCGCTCGAGTTGCTGCGGGCGCTCGATGGACAGTTGGGCACAATGCTGGAGGGGTTCGAACTCATCCCCGACCGCGGGCTGGCGATGGTATTGGAGCACGTCCCCGGCACCCGAGCGCCGCTTTCGAGCCCCTCCCCTTGGCATGTGCTGGTCGAAGCGGTGAGCGTCGCGGGAGCCCCCTCCCCCGCCCCGGCGCTGGAGGCCGCCCTCGCGGACGCAATCGAAGCCGGGCTCGCCACCGATGCGGCGCTCGCGCCGAGTGAGGGCGCCGCCGACGCGCTGTGGCGCATCCGCGAAGCGATCCCCGAAGCGCAGCGCGCGCTCGGCCCGCTGATTCCGCACGACGTGTCGGTGCCGGTGGCGGCGATGCCCGACTTCATCGACAGCGCGCCTGTGGTGGTCGAGGCGGCTTTCGCCGGAACGTCGACGCTTGCCTTCGGTCACCTCGGCGACGGCAACATCCACTTCCACGTCCGCCCGCCCGCGGGCGGCGACGCCGCCACCTGGATCGCCGAACATGGCGAGGCGGCGAGCGCTCTCGTCTATGCCGAGGCGATCAAACGCGGCGGCTCCATCAGCGCGGAACATGGCATCGGGCGCGACAAGGTGGCGTTGCTCGCGCGCACCGACCCGCCTGAGCGCATCGCGCTGCTGCGCGCGCTCAAGGCCGCGCTCGACCCCAGCGGCATCCTCAACCCCGGAGTGCTGATTCCTTGAGCGACGACCGCCCGATCCTGGTCATCGATGAAGGCACGACCTCGACTCGCGCAATGCTGTTTGCGCCCGACGGGCGGGTGCGCGCGGTCGAGCAGCGCGCGATCCGTCAAAGCTACCCGCAGCCCGGCTGGGTCGAGCAGGACGGCGAGGAGATATGGCAGGCAACGCTCGCCTGCGCGCGCGTGATGGTGAATGCTGCTGGCGGGCCGACGCGCATCGCCGCGATCGGCATCACCAATCAGCGTGAGACGGTGCTGTTCTGGGATCGCGTCACCGGCGCGCCGCTCGCTCCGGCGATCGTCTGGCAGGACCGCCGCACCGCCGACGCCTGTACCGCGCTGCGCGACGCTGGCGAGGAGCGTCGCGTGCAGGCGACCACCGGGCTGCTGCTCGACCCCTATTTCAGCGCGAGCAAGATCGCCTGGGCGCTCGAGCATTGGCCGCAGCTGCGCGCAGCGGGGGCCCGCCTCGCCGTGGGGACGGTCGAGAGCTACCTCGTGCACCGTCTGACCGGCGGGGCGCATGTCAGCGATGTCAGCAACGCCAGCCGCACGATGGCGCTGGCGCTCGACGGGCGCGACTGGGATGGCGGGATGCTCGACCTGCTCGGGATCGATCGGCGCGCGTTGCCGCAGATCGTCGGCTCGACGCCGCTGGGCCTCGCGACCGATCCGGCACTGTTCGGCGCTGCCATCCCCATCGCTGGCCTTGCGGGCGACCAGCAAGCGGCGCTGATCGGGCAGGGCTGCTTCTCCGCCGGCCAGGTGAAAGCAACATTCGGCACCGGCGCGTTCATCCTCGCCGCGACCGGGCGAAAGCGTCCGGCATCCGAACACCGCCTGCTCGCCACCATCGCGCATGAGGTCGCAGGCGAACGGCACTATGCGCTCGAAGGGTCACTATTCGTCGCGGGGAGCCTGATTCAGTGGCTGCGCGATGGCCTCGGCCTGCTCAAGGACAGCGCGGAGAGCGAGGCGCTCGCGCGTAGCGTGTCGGATAACGGCGGCGTGGTGGTGGTGCCCGCGCTTGCCGGGCTCGGGGCGCCGCACTGGGACGCAGACGCACGCGGCGCGATCCACGGGCTAAGCTTCGCCGCCACCCGCGCGCATGTCGCTCGAGCCAGCCTGGAGGCGATGGCGCACCAGGTGCACGATCTGATGCGCGCCTTTGCCGCCGATGGCGCGGCGTGGAGCGAGTTGCGCGTCGATGGCGGGATGATCGCCAACGACTGGCTCGCCCAGGATCTGGCCGATGTGCTGGAGATCGAGGTCGAGCGGCCGGCGATGGTCGAGACCACCGCGCTTGGCGCGGCGATGCTCGCCGGGGTCGGTTGCGGACGGTTCGCTTCGCTCGAGGACGCTGCCACGGCGATGCGCGGCGCCTCCGTCCGTTTTCACCCGAAGATGGCGAGCGAGGTTCGCGACGCGCGCCTCACGGCGTGGCGTGACGCGCTCGAACGGACCCTCACGCGACGCGGCGGGTGAACACGCTCGCCGATCGCGACAGCTCGGCAAAGCTGCCGTTGACCGAGGTGAACCCCGATTCGATCGCGCTGATATCGTCCACCACCTGATGCGTGTCGGTGCGGATCGAGGCGATCGTGCCCGACATCGAATCGGCTGCGAGCGCGGTTTCGTCCACAGCCGCAGTGATATGGGTGACGGTCCGCGCCTGCACGTCCATCGCCTCGCGAATACGGGCGGCGAACGCTTTCACCTCGTCCACCGTCTCACGGATCGAGCTGTTCGCATCGAGCGTGGTGCGCGTTGCCGATTGAATGGCGGCAATCTTGGCGGCGATCTCGTCGGTCGCTCGACTGGTCTGGTTGGCGAGGCTCTTCACCTCCTGCGCCACGACCGCAAAACCGCGGCCGGCGTCGCCCGCGCGCGCTGCTTCGATGGTCGCGTTGAGCGCGAGGAGGTTGGTCTGTCCGGCGACATCGCGGATCAGGGCCAGGATCGACTCGATCGTCTGTGCGTGGTCCGCCAACACCGTTGAGGTTTCGAGGGCGGTCTGCGCCTGTTCGGCGGCGCGATCGGCAATGGCCGAGGCGCTCTCCACTTCGCTGCGGGTAGTGTCGATGGCGCGGATCAGCCCGGCCGCGGTGTGCGCTGCTTCGCGCATGGCGAGCGCCGACTGCTCCGCGGCGGCGGCCACTTCCGACGCCTTGCTGAGCATGCCGCGCGCCGCTTCGGCAGCAGCGCTCGTCTGCCCGCCGAGCTGCGCACCGACCGCCGACGCGCCAAGCATACCGCTCGCGATCGTCGTCTCGAATTGAAGAGCGAGGTCCTTGCGCTCCTCGCGCGCGACGTAGCTGCTGACCTTCTCACGATAGCTTGTGAGCAGATCCGATTCGAGCAGCGACAGATGCATGTTGATATGCATCAGGTCTTTGAGGAGGTCGCGATCGTCGCCAGCATAGGCGATGACGAGCCGGATGGTCTCCCGATAGCTCCCCGACATCCCGTTGAGGATCCGGCCAATCGGCGATCCAAGCTGCATTGACTGCAAGGCGAAACCGCATGCCATCGTCGCCCAGTCCTGTTCGGTCGGGCGCTGAAACTTCGCAGCGATATAGGCTTCGGTGGTCGCGACCATTGCCTGCAGCGCGTCGCCGGTGAAGCGCTTTTCGGAAGGAAGCGTGGCATTGAAGCTTTCCCAGAACCGATCCGCGATCCGCCGTTCGTTACCCGCCATGCACTCGGCCAGCCGACGGCTGCGCTCATGCAGGTTCCCCGCCGGGTCGAATTCGATCAGCTTTTCCTTGATGTCGATCGGCGGAACCTCGGCAAACCCGGTCGAGGCGAGGACTTTGCGCATATCAGTAACGGCCTTTTGCTGCTCAACCTCACCCTAACCGGCGATGGTTAATCGAGCGTAAGCCATCGGCGGGGTTCCGAACCGTCGCCGCGACGGCTAGGGCGGCGCCAACATTCAGCAACATGGCGAGATACGGATGCGCGTCGGCTGCCCCAAGGAAATCAAGAACCACGAATATCGCGTGGGCCTCACCCCCGAAAGCGCGCGTGAGCTGGTCCACCACGGGCATGAGGTTTGGGTGGAAACCGGCGCCGGCGGGGGCATCGGCGCAACCGACCGCCATTACGAGGCGGCGGGCGCCAAGGTCGTCGCCGACGCCGCGACGATCTTCGCCGAGTGCGAAATGATCGTGAAGGTGAAGGAGCCGCAGGCGGTCGAACGCGCGATGCTGCGCGAAGGGCAGATCCTCTACACCTACCTCCACCTCGCGCCCGACCCCGAACAGACAGAGGAGCTGCTGGAGCGCAAGGTCGTCGGCATCGCCTATGAAACCGTCACCGGCCGCAGCGGCGGGTTGCCCCTGCTCAAGCCGATGAGTCAGGTCGCGGGACGCATGTCGATCCAGGCGGGCGCGACCGCGCTTGAAAAGGCGCACGGTGGGCGCGGAGTGCTGCTCGGCGGCGTTCCGGGCGTCGCCCCGGGCAAGGTGACGGTGATCGGCGGGGGCGTCGTCGGCTTCAACGCCGCGCAGATGGCGGTGGGACTTGGCGCCGACGTGACCATCCTCGACCGCGATCCGGAGGTGCTCGAGCGGCTCGGCATCCACTTCGAATCGCGGGCGAAGACCCGCTTCTCCAACGCCGCCAACATCGCGGAATGCGTGGCGGAGGCGGACCTGGTGATCGGCGCGGTGCTGGTTCCGGGCGCGGCGGCACCCAGGCTCGTCACGCGCGAGATGTTGGGGACGATGTGCGCAGGTTCGGTGCTGGTCGACGTCGCTATCGACCAGGGCGGCTGCTTTGAAACGAGCCACGCGACGACGCACAGCGACCCGACCTACGTTGTCGACGGCATCGTGCATTATTGCGTCGCCAACATGCCCGGCGCAGTCGCGCGAACTTCGACCTATGCGCTCAACAACGTGACGCTGCCACATGCTCTGCGTATCGCCGACCTCGGCTGGCAGGCCGCGCTGCGAGGGGATGCGCACCTCGCTGAGGGGCTCAACGTGTGGAACGGGCAGATCGTCTGCGCGCCGGTTGCCGACGCACTGGGCCGCTCCCACGTTCCGCTTGCCCAGGCGCTCGCCTGACAGGAGTGGCCGACATGAGTAAACCGACCAAGACCGCCGCGACTGAACCGCACGCGGCGACCAACGGCGGCGACGGGGAGAACACCACGGTGCAGGTTGCGCGCACCGCCAACGAGGTGCGCGAGGGATCGACCAAAGCCGCTGCGCCCGCAGCCGGCGACAAGCACCATCTCGGTTGGAAGACCGCGGCTGGCATCGGCATCGGCTCCGCGGCGCTCGTGGCGGCGCTGCTCTACGCGCGGCGGCGCTGACCGCTTAACGCGCGGGTAACACGCGATAAAGCTGCGGACCGCCCGGCGTGGGCGCGTTGATCCGCTCCAGCCATTCCGGCGGCCGGCCCGACGATAGCCGCCAAACCAGCGAGTCGCGGGAACTATGCTCGCGATAGTTTCGCGGTTCGGGCAAGCCGGGGCAGAACAGGAGATACGGCGCGTCTCCGATGTGGCTGCGAGCAGTGGCGGCATCGCTCATGAAGGCGCGCATCACCCGCTCCATTGCGGCGGCGTTCCGGTGATGACCGGTCGCGACGACCTTTACGTCGCTGACGGCAAGCACCATTGGCGCGATGTCGATCTGCGTAAACACCAGCGCATCGCCGAGCGGGGCGAACAGTCCGCGCACCGCTGCGATGGTGCATGACGACGAATCCGGCTCTTCAGTGACCGCCGCCGCGTTGCGCAACGGCAGTTCGGCGATCGCGGCAGCGACCGGCGGGACGAACAGCAATGCCGGTATCACGCCGATCACCCGGCGCGCCGAGTTCGTTTGCCTGCGCGAGGCTCGCCACAGATCGACAATGGTGCAGGCGACGCCCGGCATAACTACGAACATCGCGATGTTCATCGCGCGCATGACCAGCACCCCAAGCGTGGTGCAGGCGATGGCGAGGAACAGCAGTTCGAACCAGGTCCGCTCCATTTGCGAGCCCCGCGCGCGCAGATAAGATCGCGCAGTCGCAATGAGGCCCACCAGCGGCGGCACCACGATGATGGCGAGCGCGTCACGCGGTTGTTGCCAGACGGGCAGCCCCTCCAGCACGTTATTGTACCAAAACTGCCGGACATAGGGTGGCAGGGCCGCGAAAGGTCCAGCGTAGCAGAGCGGCTCGACAAGCCCCATCGCCCCCACCGCGACCGCCCCCGACACGCCAAGCGCGGCAAGGCGCGGGAGCAGGCCCGGACGCTGCTCAGCGAGCCACATGGTGGGCCACAGCAGCACGCTGAGTGCCGCCATCAGCGCGAGATACGGTGCCGAAATCGCATCGCACTGGCTCGCCAGCGCGACCCCCGGACCGCGACTGATCAAGGTGAAGGCGAACAGCGCGGCGGTGGTCGCCCAGACATAAGCGCGCAGCCGCTCCCCCTCGCGGCCGGTCATCAGCCAGCGCGCGCCGAATAGCGCACCGACGATGATGATGTGCGCCAACCCCTCGATGGAGATGCTGGCCTGCATTGCCATCGCCACGCCGGCAAGCGCCGCGCTGCGCCGATCGCGGCGCCCGACGATGCAGGCAAACGCAATGGCGAAGCACAGCTGCTGGGCGCTGTGGTGGTCGATGCGAAAGGGAAGATATTGGAAAATCGCCAGCCAGCTGATGCTCGCAACGCCAAGCCCGACCCAGCGCACCCAGTCGTCACCGACCCGCCGGAGTACCCGGTCGAGCGCGAAGAAGGTCGCGATCAGCAGCAGGAACGGCCAAGTCAGCATCGCCACCCGCTCGCCCACCTGCGGCCCCAGCAGCGCCTGGCACAGCGTAACGAGCGCACCGACCGGCGCGTCGATGAAGCGCGACCAGTGGCTCTGCCCCCCGAACGGCGGGTTGATGCGATGCTGGACAGTGTCGAACCATGGCTGCCCGGCGAGGAGGTCGCGGATCTGAACGATGCGCAGGTGATCGTCGGCGTCAGCGAGATCGCCGGTCCACAGATCGGCCCAATCCCCCATGCCGAGCATGGTAAAC
The DNA here is from genome assembly GCA_936933955.1 of uncultured Sphingopyxis sp. GTDB lineage: Bacteria > Pseudomonadota > Alphaproteobacteria > Sphingomonadales > Sphingomonadaceae > Sphingopyxis. The sequence continues at coordinate 64,426 of CAKZIN010000034.1, forward strand.
GCGACCAACGCGGCGATGATCACTGCCGGCCAGGCCGACCGGCGCCGGGCGCCGGTCGCGACGTCGTTCATCGAAACACCACCATCTTGCGCAGGAAGTAGGTCGCTTGAAAGCTGACCACGATCGCCACCAGCTTGGCCAGTCGTGGGTCGAGCCCCAGCTGCGTGGTGATCGCCACCACCGCGCCCGTCAGTGCGAGACCGATCAGCGCTGAGCCGACAAACAGCGACCGCTGGCGGTTGCGGCGATGCGCGAAGTCACGCGCCCCGCTCGCGAACACCAGCCGGCTCGACAGCAACCAGTGCACAAAGATGCCGATAGTGTAGCCGAGCACCGCCGCCACGACCGGAGCCACCCCCGCTTCAAGCGCGACGAGGTAGCTCCCCCCATCGGCCGCCAGCGCCACCACGCTCGCCCCCAGATAGCGGACGTAAGTGGCGGCGAGCAGCCGACTGAGCGGTGCTGCGATCGAGGACATCGCCCCCGTCCCCGCAGTCATCTGCGTCAGGCGGCGCGGCGGGCGGCGGCGGCCGCAGCGTCGTCGCGATCGATCCGCGTCGGCACGTCGCGCACCGAATTGAGCGCGGCCTTGCGACCCTCCCAATCGACGGCGCCTTCCTCACCCTCTTCGTGATACTCGGCGTCTTCGTTGACCTGCCAGATATCGTAGAGCTTCTCGCCTGCGATGATATTGCGGACCGTCAGCATGGCGGTCATCATCGCGTGATCCTGATTGTTGTAGCGATGCATTCCGTTGCGCCCGACGAGGTGCAGCGTCGGATATTTCGCGTCGAGCTCCGCGCGCATCGCGTCGACGTGCTTCGCGTAATCCTCGTCATAGACGGGGTACGCCTTTTCCTGCCGCACCACCGCGCCGCCCACCACCTGCGCAGGATCGCACAGCCCGAGCGTCGCCATCTCGCGCGTCGCCTGCGCGATCAGATCCTCGTCGGAGCTGTCCCACAGATCGTCACCTTCGAAGCAGAAATATTCGAGTCCGACGCAGGCGAGGCTCGGGTCGGGGACCATTTCGGGCGACCAGCTGCGGAAGTTCTGGATGCGGCCGACCTTTACCTTCGAATCGTGGATGTAGATCCAGTTGTCGGGGAACAGGTCCTCCGAACGGATCATCAGCGCGACCGTCAGGAAATCGCGGTACTTGAGTTTCGCTGCGTTGAAGCTCGTCTGCGGCAACGGATGGAGCCGCGCCGCCAATTCGCGCATCGGCGCCGAGGAGATGACGTGGCTCGCCTCGATCGCGAAGTCGCCTTCAGCACCGGTGGCAACCATCGTCCAGCTGCCGTCGGACGACTGGCGCAGTTGCTTGAGCGCGGCGCCCATGATCACCTGATTGCCGCCAGCGACGACATGGTCGCGCGCCGCATCCCACATCATGCCCGGCCCAAGGCGCGGATAGCGAAAGCTCTCCAGTAACGTCTTGGTCGCCATGCCATCGTTGGGCCGCTTGTTGAGCCCGAGGCTGCGCTTGAGCCCGTCGACGACCGCCTTGCCGAGGCTCAGCCCCTTGATCCGCTGCGCCGCCCAGTCGGCCGACATTTCGTTGCAGGGCATGCCCCACACCTTCTCGGTGTAGGTCTTGAAGAAGATCGAATAGAGCTTCTTGCCGAACTGGTTCGAGGTCCAGTCCTCGAAGCTCTTCACTTCGCGATTCGGGAAGACCTGTGCCCAAGCGTAGCTCGCCATGCACATGGTCGAACGCCAGATGCCGAGGTTACGCAGCGCCTCGAACGCGCGCAGTGGGTAGCTGTAGAATTTGCCCTCGTAATAGATGCGGCTCATTCGCGGGCGTTCGATGAAGTCGTGCGGCAGGATCTCATTCCAGAGATCGACCACCTCGCGCGACTTCGAAAAGAACCGGTGCCCGCCGATGTCGAAGCGGAACCCCTCATGCTCCACCGTGCGGCTGATGCCGCCGACATACACCGGGTCCTTTTCGATCACGCTGACCGAAAAGCCCTCCTTCGTCAGCAGGTACGCCGCCGTCAGTCCGGCCGGACCGGCTCCGATGATCGCGACATCGACGCGCTGATTGTTCATGAAACTTGGCCCCTCCCACTTGGTGGAGCTGCCATGCCGGACTGCGCGTAAAGAATTGGTTAGCGGGGCGGTAACCTTGGCCCCGTCAAGCAAACCGCGCCATAGCCGTCCTCCGACCCGCGCGGCGACACGCCGGGCCGTTGCATCCGCGCCTCCCCGCGCTAAAGGCGGGGCTTGCTTTGCGTGGGCGCCGCCCGCGCGAACCAGCCTTTTGGGGACGAGCGTTCATGGCCGTGGCCGGCAAGCGACCGACAGCACCGCATCTGCAAGTGTATAAATGGGGACCGCATATGCTGGTCTCCATCCTCCACCGCATCACCGGTGATGGCCTCGGGATCGGCGGCGCGCTGATCTTTCTCAGCTGGCTGGGAAGCGCTGCGGCGGGGGAAGGCGCATATGCGCGCTTCGTGGAGCTCGCGACCACGCTGCCCGGACGCGTTGTGCTGATCCTGCTGACGTGGGGCGTCCTTCAGCACGCCGCGAGCGGTATCCGCCACCTGCTGCTCGATACCGGCGCGGGCTACGCCCTCCCCACCAATCGCAGCTGGGCGCGGGTCGTGGCGATTGCGCCGGCGATTGTCACCGCGTTGATCTGGGGCTTCATTTTCTGGAGGGCAATGTGAGCCGCGCCGGAACCGAACTCGGCCGGGTCCGCGGGCTCGGGTCCGCCAAGAAGGGCGCGCGCGACTGGATGCTGCAACGCATCACCGCGGTCGCCAACCTAGTGCTGCTGACCTGGCTCGCCGCGTCGCTGATCTTTGGCGACGTCTCGACCTACGAGGGGATGCATCGCTGGCTCTCCTCCCCGCTCGCCGCCGCGCCGCTGGCGCTGCTTGCGGTCAGCGTGTTCACGCACATCCGGCTCGGCCTCACGGTCCTCATCGAGGACTATGTCCATGCCGAGGGCGCCAAGATGGCCGCCCTGGTCGCCAACATCTTCTTTACCTGGGGCGGGATGATTTTCGCCCTGTTCGCGATCCTCAAGATCGCCATCGGAGCGGTCACGAATGCCGGCCAGTAACGCCACCACCCAGCCCGCCTACAAGATCATCGACCACGCCTATGACGTGGTGGTGGTGGGCGCGGGCGGATCGGGCCTGCGCGCGACGATGGGCGCGGCGGAAGCAGGGCTCAAGACCGCCAACATCACCAAGCTGTTCCCGACCCGCAGCCACACGGTGGCGGCGCAGGGCGGCATCGCGGCGAGCCTTGGCAACAACACCCCCGACCACTGGTCGTGGCACATGTATGATACGGTCAAGGGCTCCGACTGGCTCGGCGACCAGGACGCGATCGAGTATATGGTGCGCGAGGCGCCCGCGGCGGTGATCGAGCTCGAGCATGCGGGCGTGCCGTTCAGCCGCAACGACAACGGCACCATCTACCAGCGCCCCTTTGGCGGGCACATGCAGAACATGGGCGAAGGCCCGCCGGTGCAGCGCACCTGCGCCGCCGCCGACCGCACCGGCCACGCCATACTCCACGCGCTTTACCAGCAGAGCCTGCGCTACGCTGCGGACTTCTTCATCGAATATTTCGCGCTCGACCTGATCATGGTCGACGGCGAATGCCGCGGCGTCATCGCCATGTGCATGGAGGATGGCTCCATCCACCGCTTCCGCAGCCACGCGGTCGTCCTCGCGACGGGCGGCTACGGCAAGGCCTATTACACCGCCACCAGCGCGCACAGCTGCACCGGCGACGGTAACGCGATGGTGCTGCGCGCCGGGCTTCCGCTGCAGGACATGGAGTTCGTACAGTTCCACCCGACCGGCATCTACGGTGCGGGCGTGCTCATCACCGAAGGCGCGCGCGGTGAAGGCGGCTACCTCACCAACAGCGAAGGCGAGCGCTTCATGGAGCGTTACGCGCCGAGCGCCAAGGATCTCGCCAGCCGCGACGTCGTGTCGCGTTCGATGGCGCTGGAGATGCGCGAAGGGCGCGGGGTGGGGCCGGAGAAGGATCACATCTACCTCCACCTCGACCACATCGACCCCAATGTGCTGGCGGAGCGGCTGCCCGGCATTACCGAGAGCGGCAAGATCTTCGCGGGCGTCGACCTCACCCGCCAGCCGCTGCCGGTGACGCCGACGGTCCACTACAACATGGGCGGCGTCCCATGTAACTATTGGGGCGAGGTCGTGACGCTCAAGAACGGCGATCCCGAAACGATCGTCCCTGGCCTGTTCGCGGTTGGCGAAGCGGCGTGCGTCAGCGTCCACGGGGCGAACCGGCTGGGCTCGAACAGCCTGATCGACCTCGTCGTGTTCGGTCGCGCGACCGGGCACCGGCTCAAGGAGCTGATCAAGCCCGGCACCCCGCACCAGAGCCTGCCCAGCGATGCGGCCGACCTGCCGCTGGCGCGCGTCGACCGCTTCCGCCACGCCAACGGCGGCACCTCCACCGCGCAGGTGCGGCTCAACATGCAGAAGACGATGCAGAAGCACTGCGCGGTGTTCCGCGACAGTGCGCTGTTGAGCGAGGGCGTCGCGCAGATGCGCGACAATGTGGCGCGCATGCAGGACGTGCGCATCACCGATCGCGGGCTCGTCTGGAACACCGACCTCGTCGAAACGCTCGAGCTCGACAACCTGCTGGCGCAAGCGGCGGTGACGATGGCGAGCGCGGAAAACCGCAAGGAAAGCCGTGGCGCTCACGCGCACGAAGACTTCCCCAACCGCGACGACGCGAACTGGATGAAGCACACGGTGGCGTGGTTCTCCGGCTGGGGCGGCGCCAGCAGCGACGTCAAAATCGACTATCGCCCGGTGCACGAATACACGCTCAGCGACGACATCGAGTACATCAAGCCCAAGGCGCGCGTGTATTGATCGCCCGACCCCAGCGCTCCCGGTCTGCCTCCGCCCTTCCAAGAGGATGGGGGCGGGGGAACTGAATCAACGCCGAAGGGCTGCTTCCAGCGCGCGATGGAAGGCCTCGGGCTGTTTGAACCAGCCGCTGTGCCCGGCGCGCGGGATGACGGTCAGTCGCACGTTGGAGAGGGGCGTGGCGGCCAGTGCCGTCCAGCGGGTCGCACCCCAATCGACGTAGTCATGGTCGCCGATGATGACGTCGACCGGCCGGGGCAACCGCGCGAGCGTGGGGCGAAAGTCCCAGCGGTCGCCCATCGTCTCGCCGATGCCGTTGGCCACGGCCTGCTCGTAGAGCGCTCGTCCGCCCTCGAGGCGACGCCACAGGCTCGGATCGAAGAGGTTGACGCCGGCAAAGCGGATCTTCCAGCCGTCGCTATATTGCCGCCCGGGCAGGCGTTCCGGGTTGGCATCGGGCGCGATACCCGCCGCGGCCAACTGCGCCAGCACCTCGGGTCGCTGGGACATGGCGACGGCACGACGGTTGGCATCGTCGAGGCCGTCACCCAACGCTCGCATGGCGCCCAGCAGGATCAGCTTTTCGACCCTGTCCGGGTATTGCTGCGCGTACGCCTGGGCGAGCCACGTCCCCATCGAATGCGCGACGATCGTGAGCCGCGGCTGCCCCAGCGCCTGCCGCAGCGCCTCCAGATCGGCGATGTGCGCGCTGACCGTGCGATCGCAGCCGTTACACATCGATCGCAGCGATCCGCGCTGGTCGTAGAACACGATCCGACGCGTGCCGGTCGCGTATGGCAGGAGTAGCGGACGCATGTAGCTATGTTCGGCGCCCCAGCCGCCGTGGAGGACGACTACCGGCGCACCGCGCCCATATTCGTGGACGAACAACCGCGCTTTCACGACGCCATCCGAACCGGTTTCGACCGGCAGATACCATTGGTCGGTGCCGAAGCGGTTCGGGTCTCCTTCCGCGGTTCGAGCGCAGGCGACCGAACAAATCGTCAATGAAACGACGGCGAGCACCATCTTCAGCACGGGCAATCCCCCTCCCTCGCAGCCTATAAGCCTGCCGTTCGGGGTCAAGCGGGCCACCCGGTCGCTGTCCCCCGCCCGCCATTGCCCTCCCCCGGCGCGGGGGATAAGGAGCGGGCCGCCAAACGATTGTCACGAAAGCCGTGCCCGCCATGCTCACCCGTCTGACCGCCCCGCTTGCTTTCGCCGCTACGGCGCTGCTTCTCGCGGGGTGCGCGCGCAATGGTGAGATCGATGTGACCAGCGGCGTCGGCATCACCGCGTCTCGCACGGTTTGTCCGGCGGTCGGTATTCCGGCGCACACCGGCGATATCACCCTGTTCGATCCGCCGCAGAGCCGCGACGCCGCCGCGATCGACGTGGTCGCCGCGATCACCAACCTGCGCACGACCTGCAACCCCGACGGCGCGCAGGTCTATTCGACAACGAGCTTCGACGTGGTGGCTTCGCGGCTGCGAGCAGGCCCCGCGCGCGAGGTCGTGATCCCCTATTACAGCGCGGTCGTGCAGGGCGGCACGCAAATCGTTTCCAAGGACGAGAGCCGCCTTGTCGTGCGGTTCGAGGACGGGCAGACCCGCGCCACCGCGCGCGGCCAGGTCGGCGCCTATGTCGACCGCGCCTCGGCGACGCTGTCCGACGACATCCGCCAGCGCATCACCCGCCAGCGACGTGCGGGCGATCAGGACGCGGCGGTTGATCCGCTCGCCGATCCCGAGGTGCGCGCTGCAGTCGCCCGCGCGACGTTCGAGGTATTCCTGGGCTTCGCGCTGACGCGCGACCAGCTCGCCTATAATGTGACGCGCTGACGGCTCGATCCTCCCCGGGGCGGGGCAGGAGGACCGCCAACGCAGTCGGGGGTGGGGGGGCACCGGCGCGATGGGCTAGCTCCTGCGGAGCGTTCGAGGCGGCGTGACCCCACCACCATCCTGCGGATGGTCCCCCTCCCCGTTCCGGGAAGGATCGGCTCCGCGCCAAACCGACAGGTCCAACCATGCCGATTTTCTCCGACATTGCCGCGCTGGTGGATGGCGCGCTTGATCGTTTGACCGACGCGGGCACGCTCCCCGCCGGGCTCAACCGAGCTGCCGTGACCGTGGAGCCGCCGCGCGATGCGAGCCATGGCGACATGGCGACCAACGCCGCCATGGTGCTCGCCAAGCCCGCGGGCACGAGCCCGCGCGCACTGGCGGAGGCGCTGGCCCGAGAACTCACCGCCGATGCGCGCGTCGAGCGTGCGAGCGTTGCGGGACCGGGCTTCATCAACCTCACCCTCTCCCCCGGTGCGTGGCTGGAAGAGCTGCGCGCGATTCACGCGGGTGGCGCGGACTATGGCCGCTCCGACCTCGGCGGGGGGAGCGGGGTCAACATCGAATATGTCAGCGCCAACCCGACCGGGCCAATGCACATGGGGCATTGCCGCGGGGCGGTGGTGGGCGACGCGCTCGCCAACCTGCTGGCCTTCACCGGGCATCGAGTGGTCCGCGAATATTATGTCAACGACGCAGGCGCGCAGGTCGACGTGCTCGCCCGCTCCGCGCACCATCGCTACCGCGAGGCGCTGGGTGAGAGCGTCGGCGACGTCGCGGAGGGCCTCTACCCGGGCGACTATCTGAAGCCCGTCGGTGAAGCGCTCGCCGCTGAGTTCGGGGACACGTACGCGGCCGCGCCTGAGGCCGAGTGGCTGCCGCTGTTCCGCACCCGCGCAGTGTCGGCGATGATGGAGCTGATCCGCAGCGACCTCGCGCTTCTTGGCATTCATCACGACCTGTTCTCCTCCGAAGCGGAGCTGCAGGCGGCGGGGAAACCGGACGCGGCGGAGGCGGAATTGCGCGCGCGCGACCTCGTCTACGACGGCACGCTGGAGGCGCCCAAGGGCGAAACGCCCGAGGACTGGGAGCCGGTCGAACTGCCGCTGTTCCGCAGCTCAGCATATGGCGACGACCAAGACCGTCCGATCAAGAAGAGCGACGGCAGCTGGACTTATTTCGGCGCCGACCTCGCCTACCACCTGCAAAAGGCCGAGGGCGTCGACGCGCTGATCGACATCTGGGGCGCCGACCACGCCGGCACGGTCAAGCGCATGGCGGCGGCGATGCAGGCGCTGACGGGCGGGGCCAAGCGCTTCGACGTCAAGATCGTGCAGATGGTGCAGCTGCTGCGCGATGGTGTGCCGGTCAAGATGTCCAAGCGCGCGGGCAATTTCGTGACTCTTGCCGACGTGGTGCGGGAAGTGGGCAAGGACGTGGTGCGCTTCACCATGCTCACCCGCAAGGCCGACGCGATGATGGATTTCGACTTCGCCAAGGTGGTCGAAGCGTCGAAGGACAACCCCGTTTTCTACGTCCAGTACGCGCACGCGCGGATCAAATCGCTCGGCCGCCGCGCGGCGGAGGCCGGGATCGTGGTTGATCGGAACCCCGATCTGTCCCGTCTCGACACAGAGGAGCTGGGCTTGGTGAAGCTCGCAGCAACCTTTCCGCGCGTGGTGGAGGCGGCGGCGAATGCACGCGAACCGCACCGGATTGCGTTCTTTCTGGGCGACCTCGCCGGCGCTTTCCACGGTTGGTGGAACGCCGGCAACGACGATCCCGCGCGTCGTGCGGTCCAGGCCGATGACGCGGAGCTCACGGCGGCGCGGCTTTTCTTGGCCGACGCAATCGGGCAGCTTGTGCGCAACGGCTTGGCGCTGATGGGGGTGGAGCCGGTCGAGGAGATGCGCTGATGCAGAGCCAGAGCCAGGGCCAGGGCGGCGGGAACGGCGATCGCCCGTTCGAAAGAGAAGCGGGGCCGGAGCCGCGCTGGTCATCGTTCGAAGAGCCGCGGACCGTGGGCGACCACCCGCAGTCGAGCTTCACCGACGATGCCCCGGCGCACGGCTTCAGCGCCGACCGCCGCGACCAGATCGCGCATGGCCTCCACGCCAGCGACCATGAACCCCTCCCGCCCGCCGCCGACTGGCGCGACCCGGCGCTGGCGGAGGACGAAGCCTATCGCCTCGACCAGACGCGAGAGGTGGACGCTCCGCTGCTCGGCGAAACCGCGCACGACGCGCCATCGGCGGCACCGTGGCTCGAACCCGCGGGCGACGAGCCGGTGGAGGGCGCGAGTGGGGGGCGGCTGATCGGGCTGGTGGTCGCGGGCCTGGCGCTGATCGGGCTCGTCGTCGGCGGGCTCTACGCCTGGCAGAACCGCGCGGTCGAGGGCGACGGCACGCTTATCGCTGCGCCCGCGGGTCCGTACAAGGGCCCGCCCGCGCCCGAACGCGGTCGTTTCGAAGGCGAAGCGGATGCTGCGGTCGCCGCGACCGAAGGCCAGGCGCCGACCGGGAATGTCGATGCCTCGCGCCTCCCCGAAGCGCCCACCAATCCGACGCCGGTGCGCATCGCACAAGCTGAACGGCCCGCCACGATGCCCGCGCCTAAGGGTGCTGCCGCCGCTGCGCCCGTGACGCGCGCCGATGCAGTGCCTGCGTCTGCTCCGACCCCGGTGAGCAAGGCTGCTCCTGCGCCCACCGCAGCGCCCGCGGCGGGCACCGCGCAGCTCGGCGCGTTCGCCAATCAGGCCGCGGCGAACCGCGCCTGGAGCCAGCTGCAGAGCCGCTTCGAATGGCTCAAGGACACCGGTCACAGCGTCACGCCCGCGACCGTCAACGGCCGCACCGTCTACCGGCTCACCGCGGCGGGCGGGGCGACGCTGTGCCAACGGCTGCGCGTCGCGGGGGAGACGTGCATCGTCCGCTGACGGTCGCCCACTCCTGCCCCGCTGACACGCTGCACGGGCGCTGCTAACCCCGACGCATGACGATCCACACTCCCGCCTTCCTCGGCCTGTCGGGCACTTCGCTGAGCGAGGAGGAGCGCGCGCTGTTCCGCGACACCGCGCCCGCCGGTTACATCCTGTTTGCGCGCAACATCGTCGATCGCACGCAGGTCCGCGCGCTCACCGACGCGCTGCGGGAACTCGCCGGGCGTGCCGACCTTCCGATCCTGATCGACCAAGAGGGGGGCCGCGTCGCGCGCATGCGGCCGCCCGAATGGCCCAGCTTTCCGGCCGGCAACGCCTATGCCTCGCTCTACGAACGCGCCCCCTCCAGCGCCATCGCCGCGGCCAAGGCGAATGCGGAGGCGATCGCGCTGGTGCTGGCGGAGGTGGGGGTCACCGTAAACTGCCTCCCCGTGCTCGACGTCGCGACCGAGGGGACGCACGCCGCGCTCGGCGATCGCGCCATGAGCGATGACCCGATGCGCGTCGCCGCGCTCGGCCGCGCAGTGCTCGAGGGGCTCGAGGCGGGGGGCGTCGTCGGCGTTGTCAAGCACATCCCCGGCCACGGCCGCGCCGAGGTCGACAGCCACCACGAACTCCCCATCGTCAACGCGAGCGAGGCGGAGCTCGAGCGCGACATCGCGCCCTTCCGCACGCTCAACTGGGCGCCGATGGCGATGACCACGCATGTCCTCTATCCGGTGTGGGACGCGGAGCGACCCGCCACGCAGAGCGCGCGGGTGATCGCCGACGTCATTCGCGGCCGCGTCGGATTCGACGGGCTTCTGATGACCGACGACCTCGACATGCACGCGCTTACCGGCAGCAAGGGCGAGCGTGCGGCGCTGGCGCTCGACGCGGGTTGCGACATCGCGCTGCAGTGCAACGGCGACATCGACGACATGCGCGAGCTCACGGCGCGCGTCGCGGGGCGCATGACCGCTCTGGCGCAACACCGCCTCGACGCCGCCATGGCGCGCATCGCTGGCGCGCGCGGCTTCTCCGCCGACCGGCTGGCGGAAGTGACCGAGGTGCGCGACGGTCTGCTCGCGCTCGCCTGAAACGGGGAGCGGCGGGCATGGCGGAAAACGTCGAGCTGTTCGAAACCGAAGCCCTGAACGCAGCGCCGCTCGAGCGCCTGCACCTCGAATTCGACGCGTGGGAGGGGCCGCTCGACCTGCTGCTGACGCTCGCGCGCGCCCAGAAGGTGGACCTGGCGCAGATCTCGATCCTCGCGCTGACCGACCAGTATCTCGCCTACCTCGACGATGCTGCCGCGCGCGCGATCGAGGTGGCGGCGGACCATTTGGTGATGGCGGCGTGGCTCGCGCAGCTTAAGTCCGCGTTGCTGCTGCCGCGCGAGGAGCAGCCGGACCCGGACCCCGAAGAAATCGCCGCGGAACTGCGCCATCGCCTCGCTCGCCTCTCCGCGATGCGCGATGCAGGCGCGCGGCTGATGGCGCGCGACCGCCTTGGCCGCGACACCTTCCCACGTGGTGCACCGGAAGGGCTGGCGGTGATCCGCAACCGCGTGTGGGAGACGAGTTTGCTCGACCTCATCCGCGCGCTCGGCGACATCGAAGAACGTCGCCGCCCGGTCCTGCATCAGGTCAAGCATCGCGACGTCGTGACGCTTGAGGATGCGCTAGGGCGGCTGCGACGGCTGCTCCCCAGGCTCGCGGACTGGACCCCGCTCGAACGCACGGTGGAGCCCGCCGGCAGCGCGCAGCGGCGGCGCTCCGCGCGGGCGTCGGGGCTGGTCGCCGCGCTCGAACTCGCGCGGATGGGGCGCGTGGCGCTGCGTCAGGGGGAGGCGTTTTCGCCGTTGCTGCTGCGGGGCGCGCGGTGAGCATGGACCCGCTCGCGCGTTCGGTGGAGGCGATGCTGTTCGCCAGCCCCGACCCGCTCACCCCGGCAGAGATCGCCACGCGCACCGGCACCGAGCGAACCGAGGTCGTCGCGGCGCTCTCTGCGATCCGCGAACGTCATGCGGGGAGCGGGATCGAGCTGGTCGAGCGCGGCGGGCACTGGCACCTCCAGACCCCCGCCGACCTCGCCTGGCTGTTGCGGCGAGAAGAGGACGCGCCCCGCCGCCTCAGCCGCGCGGCGGTCGAGACGTTGGCGATCATCGCCTACCACGAACCCGTCAGTCGCGCGGAGATAGAGGCGATCCGCGGAGTTCAGACCGCGCGCGGGACGCTCGACGTGCTGCTGGAGGCGGGTTGGGTGCGCCCCGCCGGTCGGCGCGAGGTGCCCGGGCGCCCGCTGACCTACGCGACCACCCCCGCCTTCCTGGCGCATTTCGGGCTCGCCAGCCGCCGCGACCTGCCTGCGCTGGCGGAATTGCGGGCAGCAGGGATGCTCGACCCGGTCCGCGCCGAGGCGCCGACGCAAGCGACGCTGGCGCCCGACGACGAAGCCGGGTAAGATTGCTCGCAAAGGGCGCCCATCGCCCCCAAGAAATCGGAGTTTCCGCATGGGTTCGTTCAGCATCTGGCACTGGCTGGTGCTCGGCATCATCATCCTGCTGCTGTTCGGCAAGGGCCGCTTTTCCGACATGATGGGTGACGTCGCGAAGGGCGTGAAAAGCTTCAAGCGCGGGCTCGCCGATGAAGACGAGACTTCCGTCACGACCACGCCGCCACCGGTTCAGCGTATCGAAGGTCAGCCGGTCCCGCCGGCCAACGCTACGACGGTCGAGGCCACCCGCGTCGAACCGCGCGTCTGATTTCGCGCGACTGCGCGTCGTACGCGGCCAAATAGATGTTCGACGTCGCTCCATCCGAACTGCTGCTCGTGATCATCGTCGCGGTGGCGGTGATCGGGCCCAAGGATCTGCCCAAGGTCGCGCGCACCGTAGGCAATTGGGTGGCCAAGGCGCGCGGCATGGCGCGCCATTTCCGCAGCGGCGTCGACGCGATGATGCGCGAGGCGGAGCTTGAGGAACTCGAAAAGCAGTGGCGCGCGCACAATGAAGCGATCATGCGCGCTTACCCCCGGCTGGGACCGCTCGGCGCGCCCGGTCAGGTGATCGACGGTGTCGCGACCCCGGTCGGGCCGGGGGGCGCGCTGCCGGACTATGGAGCGCAAGCGGCCCCGGCTACGCCTACTCCGGCGCCCCCCGCC
>CAKZIN010000035.1 GCA_936933955.1 uncultured Sphingopyxis sp.
CTTCGTTGCGCTTGCTTCAGTCAAACTCTGGATACCCTTTGTCCACGAAGCCTAGGCTTCGCAGCACTCGGCATGCCAGGTGGTGGGAAGACCCACACGGTGAAGCGCGTGTGTGCTCGCTATCCCCAGGTGATCAAGCACACCGATCCCTTTCTCCTGAACCAGATTGTCTGGCTCCGCGTGGAATGTCCGCCAAGCGGTTCGCCGAAGTCGCTCTGCGAGTTCTTCTTCCAACAGGTTGATAGCGCCTTGCGAAGACAAGGTGTGCCGTCGCGATACCAAGACCAATACAAGGGCAAGACGCTCGACGTGATGATGGCTGGCATGGCTCGAGTCGCGACCCTGCACGCGATCGGCGTTCTGATCGTCGACGAGATCCAGCACGTGAAGCGGGTGAAGCAGGACGTTCAGGCATCGGTCCTCAACTTCCTCGTCACGCTGAGAAACTCGATCGGCATCCCAGTCGTGATGGTCGGGACTATGGCTGCGCAGAGGTTGCTGCGCCGGACGTTCCACGACGCGCGGCGTGGCGATGGCATGGGATCGATCTATTTCGAGCGCCTGCCGCCCGGTCCGAAGAACGGTCCGGGCTTCGGTCCCGAGTTCCGCATGTTCGTGAAGCAGATGTGGCGCTGGCAGTGGACGCTCCAACCGACGGAGCTCGACGACGCCATCCTCAAGGCGATGTACGAGGAGACGCAGGGCGTCATCGACCTGATGGTGAAGCTCTTCATCCTTCTCCAGTTGCGCCTGGTGATGGCCGGCTCGAAGCGCAAGTTGCCTGAGGTGATCACGCCGTCGCTCATCCACGACGTCGCCAGGGAGCGGTTCCGCATCGTCGCGACCTACGTGTCGGCTCTGCGCGAGAACGACCCGGAGAAGCTGGCCGAATTCGAGGACCTGATCGACTTCGAGAGGGAGTTCAACGATTACGTGCAGGGCATCGGCTTTCGGCTTGAGGCGCCCGTATTGGCCGAGAGCCACGGGGCCGGCCCGGGCACCGCGGCCGGGGTGACCGGGGGCGTGGCGGACGAGAGCACCTACGAGATCCTGCTCGCCGCGCAGGGCATCCCTCCCGAACGGCGGGAATGGATTCTCGGTAAGGCGAAGGAACTGGCACTGGGCGACGAGCTCGGTGCGATGATGCTGGCGATGAGCCAGGCGATCGCCGCCGACCGCGCGCTGCAGTCGCCCGCGAAGAAGACTAAGCTCAAGGCAGCGGAACCTATCGAGGGGGATTCGCGCGCCGACCAGAAGCCCGGGGAGACGGCGGAGGAGGTCTACGCCCGGCTGGAGGCGGCGGGGCATGTCGGTTTCGCCGACGATCCGTGACGCTGCCCCGCCTCGCCTTTTTCCCGGCACCGCGGACGGGCGAGCTGCTCTACTCCGTCTTCGCGCGTCACGCCCGTTGGGACTCGGCCGGGCCGAAGGCCACGATGCAGACGCTCTTCGGCGTGCCGGGCGCCATCGCGTCGATCGACCTGCCGAACCGGCTGTCGGCGCTGGAGGGACGTCTGCCCGACGGATTGACCATCGACGCCCTGATCGACGGCCACACCCTCGCTCCATACTATTGCGCCTTTCTGCCGGCCGAGGTTCGCGGGGCGATACGCAATGCCATGCGGGGCGATGGCGGCAATCTCCACCTGATCTCGGGGATGGCCGCCTTCCGGTTGGCCCGGGTGACCCGGCTCAGGTTCTGCCCCGACTGTCTGCCCGAGATGGTGGACCGTTGGGGGAGCGGGCACTGGCGTCGTGACCATCAGCTGCCGAGCGTTCTGGTCTGCCCGACGCACGGCACCGTCCTGCGCGCCAGCACAGTCGACGTTTCGACTGGCAACAGGCATGGCTTCATCGCGGCGACTAGGTCCTGCTGCCCGCCAGATGCGCCGCCGGTCACGCACGCGCCATCCGACGCCGAGGGCGAGGTGCTTCTCCGCCTTGCGCGCGCTAGCGCCGCGCTTCTCGACCGCGGCGACGTCGGACCCGTCGATTTTGATGAGGTGACCGCCTTCTATCGCGGCGAGCTTCGACTTCGGGGTCTGATGCGGTCGCGTCTGAAGGTAGACCAAGTCGCTCTTGGCGAAGCGTTCGCAGCCCGGTTCGGCACGATCCTCGGCCGCTTCCCCGGGCTCGCGAAGGCTGGCCGGGAACAGGGAGAATGGCTTGCCACGCTGGCCCGGCGTCAGCGCAAGGCGGCACATCCGCTGGAGCATCTGCTGATGCGGGATCTGCTCGGCTCGCGGGAGAGGCAGGATGATCCATGCGGACCAGGGCCCTGGCTGTGCCGCAACCCGCTCGCGGATCATCATGGTCAGCCGGTGGTCGACGATCTCAGGACCTATCGCAACAGGCAGGCGTCGGTTGCTGTCTTTTCGTGTGGCTGCGGCTATCGCTACACCCGATCGATCAGCGCCACCGGCGAACTCGGCCGATGCCGCTTCAAGGAGTTCGGGCCGCTGCTGCGCCCGGCACTCGCCGATCTCGTGGCGGCAGGGGCGACGTTGAGGAGCGTGGCGAAGCGACTCGGTGTTGATCCGAAGACTGTGGCCTCGCTCGCCGCAGAGTTGTCGATCGACACTACGTGGAGCATCCGGCCATCGACGCGAGCGACCCGACCGCTTGCCGCTCCGGCGTCGCCTACCGCCAAGTCACGCTCCACGCGGCGAACGAAGCCCGGTCCTCGGCGCGACTGGCGACGGCTCGACGATGACCTTGCTGAACGCGTTGGACGCGCTGTGGCCAGGGTCCGTTCGTTCGCGCCGCCCGCGCAGGTAACGGCAGCATCGCTCGAGCGTGAGCTGCTCGGCCGCCGCGGCTGGATCGGCAAGCGTCGTGACAAGCTGCCGCGCACCATCGCCGCGATCGATGGGCATGCCGAGGCGGTCGGCGCTTTCCAGCTCCGCCGCGTCGACTACTCAATTGCGCAGATGCTCGCCGACGGTCAGCCATTGAAGCCGTGGGCGGTGATGCGAAGCGCGGGTGTCAGGTCTGACATGCTCGTCATGATCGAGCAGCGCATTGCCGCATACGATCAGTTGGATGCCGCTCGACAGTCAGCCTAGGCACCGCCTCCGCACTGGCGACCTGATCGAAGCCAAGCGCCTCCCACGCCGTGTAGGTGTCAGACAATAAATACCTATGTCAGCTAATGATTATACTGTCAGCCAATCATTATCCCGCAACAATAGTCGCTTCGCTGGTCCGTTCGCCTACTCGACCGTCACGCTCTTCGCCAAGTTTCTTGGCTGGTCGACGTCGGTGCCCTTCACCACCGCCACGTGATAGGCGAGGAGCTGGACGGGCACGGCGTAGACCAGCGGCGCGATCAGCGGGTGGACGCGGGGCATTTCGATGGTGGCGAGGCTCCCCTCGCCCGCTTCCGCGATGCCGTCAGCGTCGGAGATCAGCACCACCTTGCCGCCGCGCGCGCGGACCTCCTGCATGTTCGAGACGGTTTTTTCGAACAGCGGCCCCGACGGCGCGAGCACAATCACCGGCACATGTTCGTCGATCAACGCGATCGGCCCGTGCTTCATCTCGCCGCTGGCGTAGCCCTCCGCGTGGATGTAGCTGATTTCCTTGAGCTTCAGCGCCCCCTCCAGCGCCAGCGCGAAGTCCGGCCCACGCCCCAGGTAGAGCACGTCACGCGCGGGCGCGATCAGCGGCGCCATCGCGGCGATATCCGCGTCATGGTCGAGCGCGGCGTTGAGCGCGCCTGGCGCCTCGATCAGCTGGCGCACGACCTCCGCCTCCTCGGCGCGATCCATCCGCCCCTTGGCCACCGCAAGTTTCGCCGCAAATGCTGCCAACACCGCCAGCTGGCAGGTGAATGCCTTGGTCGAAGCGACGCCGATCTCCGGCCCTGCGTGCGTGGGGAGGAGGAGGTCCGCCTCGCGCGCCATGCTCGACGTCGGCACGTTGACCACCACCGCGATGGTCTGCCCCGCCGCCTTGGCGTGACGCAGCGCCGCCAGCGTGTCCGCAGTCTCCCCCGATTGCGAGATGAACAGCGCGAGCCCGCCCGGTTCGAGCACCGGATCGCGATAGCGGAATTCGCTCGCGACATCGATGTCGACCGGCACCCGCGCGAACTGTTCGAACCAGTAACGCGCGACGAGGCCGGCGTAATAGCTCGTCCCGCAGGCGACGATCGTGATCCGTTTCACGCCCGCCAGGTCGAAGTCCATCTGCGGCAGCGCCACCTGGCTCTCCACCGGCCGCACGTAGGAGGAGAGCGTCTGCGCGACGACCGTCGGCTGCTCGAAAATCTCCTTGAGCATATAGTGACGATATGGCCCCTTCTCGACCGCGGCGGCGGTTAGCCCGCTCGTCGTCACTTCGCGCGTCACGGGTTCGCCCGCCGCGTTGAAGATCTCCGCGCCCTGTCGGCGCACCACCACCCAGTCGCCTTCGTCAAGGTAGGCGATACGCTGCGTGAGTGGCGCGAGCGCGAGCGCATCGGAGCCGAGATAGGTCTCACCATCGCCGTAACCGAGCACCAGCGGCGAACCCAGCCGCGCGCCGATCAGCATGTCGGGATGCTGACGGAACGCGATGGCGAGGGCGAATGCTCCGCGCAATTGCGGCAGCACCGCCTGCACCGCTTCCTCCGGCGACTTGCCCGCCTCGACCTGTTCGGAGACGAGGTGCGCGACGACTTCGGTGTCGGTCTCACTCTCGAACACACGCCCGCGCGCGATCAATTCGTCGCGCAGTGCCTTGTAGTTTTCGATGATGCCGTTGTGGACCAGCGCCACCTCGCCCGTCGCGTGCGGGTGCGCGTTGCTGGTGGTCGGGGCGCCGTGCGTCGCCCAGCGCGTGTGCGCGATGCCGATCGTGCCGGGCGCCGGGTTCTGCGCCAGTTCGGCGACGAGGTTATTGAGCTTCCCCTCCGCCCGCCGCCGCACCAGCGCGCCATCGTCGACGGTGCAGACCCCCGCGGAGTCATACCCGCGATACTCCATCCGCCTGAGCCCATCGACCAAGCGATCCGCGACCTCGGCCTTGCCGACGATTCCGATGATACCACACATGGCGCGGGGCTTTAGCGCGGGCCGAAGCGGCGCGCTACTCGCTCGACGCCCAGCCGCTGCGGTCAAGCCCGCGCATGGCCTCGGTGATCGCCACCGTATCGACGCTCACGCGCACGACGCGCGCGAGCAGGTCGATCATGCTCTCCTTGTAGTCGGCGAAGCGATAGGTGTTGAACTTCTCGCGGATGGTCGGATCGCGCGGGGTCTTTTCCTTGTGCTGGTCGAGCACCCAGTCGATGCCGCTGCGGTTGCCGAGCCGATAGTCCCACGCCTCGCGCGGGATACCGGTGAGCTGCGTATCCTCGTCCACCACCACCGCGCCGCGCTCGGGATCGCTTTTGAGCTTGGGCTTGGGCGCGCTGCCCTCGGCGCGTTTCGGGTTGGGCGTATCGACCCGCTCGATCGGCCAAGGCGCGACATTCTCATAGCCGATGTGCATCGCCAGCAGCGCCTCACCCCACGCCACCCACTGCGCGAAGTCGGGATAAAAGGGGATGCGCGGGAACTCGCGCTTGAGGTTCAGCGCGTATTTTTCGCGATAGACCGGATCGTGGAGGACGGCGTAGCAATAGGCGAAGATCGCGTCCTTGGTGACGCCCTTCTTGCCGTAATTCTTGATGAACTGGTTCAGCGCCCAGTCGGTGATGTTGTCCACCCGCTCGCCGGATTTGGTGTAACGGTAGCGGGCGACCTGTTGATAAGCATCCACGGCCGCGCCAAAATGTAGGTCTGCAACGCCGTCAATCGCGAGCGTGCAATAATTTGTGCGGGAACCCACGTCACTGAAACAGATGGCTACGTTCTCGCGCCCCTTCGGGAAGAAGGTTCCCGAAAGTCCAGCTTCATCAATAAACAAATCTGATTGATAAAGCCAACGCTGCGAGAACGGCCGATAGCTGGATTTGCCAATTTTGGACGGGTCGAATATCTCGCGGCGGTTTTGGGCGAGCCTCCTCTTTAGATTTCGAGACCATTTCAAGGTAACTGGGTAAGCCTCGGCTTGACTCGGCACAGCGTCGTAGGCGTCGATAAACCATTCAGCCTTCGCCGCCGCGCCAGCCTCTGTCTTATCGTAGAGCCATTCGTCTCGGTTTGTTGAAATACCGAGGGAGTATACTTTAAAGATCGCTCTCTCTTGAAATTTCGTTACGCGGTTTCCTTTGGTCTTTGCATCTGCAATCGCAATTCCCGGTGTTACTACAACAGGTATATCAACCCACGCTGCGTCAGGCCGACCCGACAATTCTTGCCAACCACTTTTCGTGATCCGTAGCTCATCAATCCAACGAAGTTTGTCTTCACTCGACCTCAACATCGTGGTTTGATAGTGTAGCCCACCCTTACCTTTGTCGCCTTTCCGTTTGATCCAAAAGTGGATTGCTACGCCGGTACCAATGCCGAACACATTCCCACCGCCGGCGGCACCGGATTTCTTGTAGTCGCCGCCGAGGTCAATGATCCAACCCTCCGAGAAATCATTTAGCACCGTTCTTCGGAAACCATTCGCCATCTGCGCATCAATGAAGCTGCGATTTGTGACGAACGCCACAACCCCCTCATCGCCTAAACGGTCACTCGCCCAACGAAAAAATCGCACGTACATATCGTATAGCTTGGTCTTTTGCGCTGTTCCTGCCTTTATATAAGTACTCTTTATCCGCGCATCGATGTGCGCGTAGGTGCGGTTTTTGTTGTTGTCGTTTTCATTTTGCTGATTGGCATTATACGGCGGGTTGCCGATGATCACGCTGATCTTGCGGCGGTTCTGGCGTTTGACGCGCTCCATATTTTCGTCGGCGAGGCCGCCCAAGAGGTCGAACTGGTGGCCCGAATGGATGCCGAGCGCGTCGACATTGTCGAGCGTGTCAACGAAGCACAGATTCTCGAACTCGGCGAACTGGCCGGTAATCGCCTGATAGGTCGCCTCGATGTTCAAGTTGGCGACGTAGTAGGGGAGAATCGCCACCTCGTTGGCGTGCAGCTCCTCCTTATATTTGTGCCGCAGCTTGTCGTGGTTGCCGCGGAAATATTCGAGCAGCTCGACGATAAACGTGCCGGTGCCCGTCGCCGGGTCGAGGATTTCCACCCCCCGGTCGATCAGGTTCTTGCCAAAGTGCTTTTCGCACAGCCAGTCGGCGCTGCGGATCATGAAGCGCACGATCTCACCCGGGGTATAGACCACGCCCAGCCGGTCAGCGGCCTTGCGGTTATACGCCTTATAGAAATCTTCGTAGAGCGCCTTCAGGAACCCCTGCTTTTCGCTGTGGCTCTGGATCAGCGCGGCGGTGCTGGCGATCCCGGCGTAATAGGGGTCGAGCGCGCGCAGCAGCGTCGCCTTTTCCCCCCGGTCGAACAGCTTGTCCTCCAGCTTGTACAGTTCCGCCGCGACGTTGTTCTTGCGGTGGAAATCGGGGTCGTTGAACACCTTGGCAAAAATGTCTTCGGTCAGGATGTGCTGGATCAGCATCTCCCGCACATCGTCTTCGCTCACCGCCGGATTGATCGCATCCTGCGCATGTTTGAGGAACGCCTGAGCGGCGTCCGCGAATTCGCGCGACGCGGCATTCCGCTCGGCAATCCGGTCGCGCAGCGCCGCCAGGATGGCGGGCAGGTCGGCCGCGAACTGCTTCACCGCGCGGTTGAAATCGGCGACCTCCTTGCGCTCATGCGCGAAAAATCGCGTCAGCAGTTTCAGCAGGCTGTCGTCGTCGGCCTGCATGTGGGCGCGCATCGTCTCCGCGCCGTCCTGCCACAGCACGGCGGTCGCATCGTCGGTGAAAATGATGTTGTCTTTGGGGTATCCCTTGCGGAACTTCGCCTCGATCTCCTTCTCGAGGTCGTCGCTTTCGTCCTTCGCCTCCCAGTAACCGAACGGCACCCGCAGCCCGTGCAGCAGCGCACCATCGGTGTAGATGCGCGTCATCTGTTTGGTCAGGATGTCGTGTTCCGCGACGAACTGCAGGTCATGGGCGCGGCCCCAGCGTTTCAGCAGATCCTTGAACGCCTCACGCAGCACGCTTTCGCGCTTGCTGCCGGACACGGCACGCAGCCGGTCGAGTTCCGCGCGATATTCGTTGATCAGTTGCTGACTCAACCCCGCCCACCCCTTCGTTATAGTGTGAAGCTATGGCTCGGGGGTCGGATGGCGGCAAGGGCAGCCGAGGGACCATTCTGACCCCGCCTGACAAGTGCCATCGCCCTGCCCCCGGCGACCGCTGGCGTCGTGCGCCCCGCGCCGCTACAGGCGCGGCATGCTCAACTTCATCTCCATCGTCATCGGTATCGTGACGCTGCTGTTCGCGATGTTCTTTGCGCTGCCGCTGCTCGGCATCTTCAACTGGCTGGTGCTGCCGGTGGCTCTGTTGGGGGCGGGGATTGGGCAGCTTTCGGGGGCGAAGAGCGGGCGAAATCTCAACCTCATCGTCTTCGTGCTTGCCGCGATCCGGTTGTCGCTCGGCGGCGGGTTTCTCTGAGCGCGAACCCGCCCGCCCCGCGCTCGTCACGCGGGGGGCTGCCCGCGGCGTTTGGCGCCTACGCCATCTGGGGGGTGCTGCCGCTTTATTTCTACCTCCTGAAAGACGTGCCGACCTGGCAGGTGGTGGCGCATCGGGTCGCCTGGTCGGCGCTGCTGTTAGGCGTGCTAATTGCCGCGCTGGGCAAGCGCGCGGAGCTCGTCGCCGCGCTCACGACGCGCCGCGTTGCGCTCGCGCTGATGGCCAGCGCGGTGCTGATCGCGATCAACTGGTTGCTCTACATCTGGGCGGTGCACGAGGGACGCGTTATCGCTGCGAGCCTCGGCTATTTCCTCAACCCGATGTTCAACGTGCTGATCGGCTGGGCGGTGCTGCGCGAGCGGCTGACCCGCATCCAGTGGTTCGCGGTCGCCGTGGTGGCGAGCGGGGTGACGGTGCTGGCGGTGGGCGCGGCGAACGACCTGTGGATCGCGCTGACGCTGGCGGGGAGTTTCGCGCTCTACGGCCTCGTTCGCAAGCTCACTCCGGTCGCGCCGATGGTCGGGCTGACGGTGGAGACGCTGCTGCTGGCGCCGGTCGCGCTCGCCGCGCTCGGTTGGTGGGCGAGCACAGGTGAGCTGCGCTTTGGCGGAGCCGCGTGGGGCCCGCGCGAGGCGCTGCTGATCGCCAGCGCGGCGGTCACCGCATTGCCGCTGGTGCTGTTCGCGACCGCGGCGCAGCGGCTGCCGCTGTCGACGCTCGGCCTCGTCCAGTATCTATCGCCGACGATGCAGTTGCTCGCGGGCGTGCTGCTGCTGGGGGAGTCGGTGACCCCGGCGCACAAGATCGCGTTTCCGCTGATCTGGGCGGGGCTCGCTATCTACAGCTTTGCGCTGTGGCGGTCAGAGCGGCAGCGTCGCGGTGAAGCGGACCGGCTCGCCGATGGCGGGAGCATCGGTCAGCGCCCGGTCGCGCACGACGCTGTGCCCGCGCACGATGGTGTGGACCGGCTGCCCGGTGAGGGTCGCCCCCTCAAAGGGTGACCAGCCGCAGCGCGAGGCGAGCCAGTCACGCTCCACCGTCCAGCGCGCCTTCAGATCGACGATCGAGAAGTCCGCGTCGTAGCCGACCGCGATGCGCCCCTTGCCCGCAATGCCGAACACCCGCTGCGGCCCCGCGCTGGTGAGCTCGATCACCCGCTGCAGCGTCATGCGACCATTGGCGGCGTGGTCGAGCAGCAGCGGCAGCAGCGTCTGCACCCCCGGCATGCCCGAGGGCGAGGCGGGGTAGGGCTTGGCCTTTTCCTCCAGCGTGTGCGGCGCGTGGTCGGAGCCGACGACGTCCGCGACGCCCTGGTTAAGCCAGAACATCAGCCCGTCGCGATGCGAGCCCGAACGGATCGGAGGGTTCATCTGCGCCAGCGTGCCGAGCCGGGCGTAGGCCTCCTCCCCCGCCAGCGTAATGTGCTGCGGCGTCACCTCGCAGGTGACGAGATCCTTGTGCGCGGAGAGGAACTCCAGCTCCGCCGGAGTGGTGATGTGGAGCACATGTATCGGACGCCGCGCCGCGCGCGCCAGTGCCACCACGCGGCGCGTCGCCAAGAGCGCGCTTTCATCGTCGCGCCACACGGGATGCGAGGCGGGGTCGCCCTCGACGCGCTCACCCAGCCGCGCCTGCATCCGGTCCTCGTCCTCGGCGTGGATGGCGACGCGGCGGTGCCCGGCCGCGAGCACGCGCGCGATGGCGTCGTCGTCGCTGACGAGCAGGCTGCCGGTCGACGCGCCCATAAACAGCTTCACGCCAGCGCAGCCGGGCATCGCCTCCATCGCGATCAGCGCCTCGGCGTTCTGCCCGGTGGCGCCCGCATAAAAGGCGTGGTCGCACCACATGCGATGGTGGGCCCGGTCGAGTTTGTCCTGCAGAGCCTCGGGCGTGTCGGTGTTGGGATTGGTGTTCGGCATCTCGAACACTGCGGTCACCCCGCCGAGCACCGCCGCGCGCGATCCGCTCTCGAGGTCCTCCTTGTGGACGAGCCCGGGCTCGCGGAAATGCACCTGGCTGTCGATCACCCCGGGCAGGATGTCGAGCCCGGCGCAGTCGATCACCTCGCCCGCGTCGCCGTCGACCCCGATCGCCGCGATGCGCCCGCCGCGCACGCCAACGCTCGCCCGCTGCGGCCCTCCCGGCGTGTGCACGGTGCCATTGTGTAGCAGCAGGTCATAGGTCGGCATGGAGGCTCCGGAAGGTGTTGCGCTGGGGCGGGGGCACCCTAGCTTCACGCCATGCCCACCTCCACCAATTTTGGCGCCACCCACCTTGCCGACCGATCCGTCATTCGCGTGTCCGGGGAGGGGGCGGCGGAGTTTCTTCAGGGGTTGCTCACCAACGACGTCGTCGCCGGGCCGCTGCCTGCTTACGCCGCGCTGCTGACCCCGCAGGGCAAGGTCATCGCCGACATGCTGGTGTGGGCGGAGGGCGAGGACCGGCTGCTCGATGTGGAGGCGACGCGGGCGACGGCGATCGTGCAGCGGCTTTCGATGTATCGGCTGCGGCGGCCGATCACGATCGCGGTGGACGATGTGCTCGGCGCGCATTGGACCTCTGAGGGCGAGGAGGGTGCGGCGGACCCCCGGCTTGCCGCGCTCGGGCGGCGCTGGCTGGCGCCCCGCTCGGACGACGACGCGAGCGACGCGTGGCGCGCGCATCGGTTGGCGCTGGGTGTGACGGAGGGGGTCGCCGAACTCGGCGATGCAACCACGCTTTGGCTCGAGGCCAACGCGGCGGAATTAGGCGGGGTCAGCTTCACCAAGGGCTGCTACGTCGGCCAGGAGAACACCGCGCGGATGAACTGGCGGCAGAAGGTCAATCGGCGGCTGGTCGTCGTCCCGCTGTCCGACGCGGACGAAGCGCGACAGCGGACGACGTATCCGGCGCTCGGCTGGTCGGTGGAGCATCGGCGGGTGGAGGATGTGCCCACCGCGCTACGCCCTGCGTGGTGGGGGGCGCAGGAGGGGTGACGTAGGGCGCCCCTCGCGCCGCATTACATCGTCAGCACGATCTTCCCGACATGCTCCCCCGCCTCCATCCGCGCGTGAGCGGCGGCGGCCTCCGCCAACGGAAATGTGCGGTCGAGCGCGGGTTTGAGCCGCCCCTCCGCCACCGCGGGCCACACCGCGCGGTGGATTTCGTCGGCGAGGCTGGCTTTGAAAGCCGCACTGCGCGCGCGCAGCGTCGATCCGGTCAGCGTCAGGCGGCGGCGCATGATGTCGGGGATCGACACCTCCGCCCTGACCCCGCGCTGGAACGCGATCGAAACGTGCCGCCCATCATCGGCGAGGCATTCGAGGTTGCGCGGCAGGTAATCGCCGCCGACCATGTCGAGCAGCGCCGCGACGCCCTTCCCATCGGTGATGCGCAGCACCTCGCCCACGAAATCCTGCCGGCTATAGTCGATCGCGTGGTTCGCGCCCCATTCGCGCGCCGCCTCGCATTTGGCTTCGCTGCCGCAGGTGACGATGATGGTGATGTCGAACAGCCGGGCAAGCGAGATCGCCATCGTGCCGATGCCGCTCGTCCCGCCATGGACCAGGACGGTGTCACCCTCCGAAGCGAAGGCGCGTTCGAAGAGGTTGCTCCACACGGTGAACAGCGTTTCGGGCATCGCCGCCGCCTCCGCCATGCTGACCGCGTGCGGCACGGGGAGGATGCTGCCCACCGGAGCGAGCGCATATTCGGCATAGCCGCCGCCGGCAATCAGCGCGCACACCGGCTGGCCCAGAAGCTCGGGCGCCCCGGCGCCGCCAACCGCAACCACTTCGCCTGCAACCTCCAGCCCCGGCAGCGGCGAGGCGCCGGGAGGCGGCGGATAGACGCCGCGGCGCTGCAACACGTCGGGGCGGTTCACACCGGCGGCGGCGACGCGGATCAGGAGCTCGCCCTCGCCCGGCTGCGGGACGGGGAGCTGGGTCAGGCGGAGCACGTCCGGCCCCCCCGGCGCCGAAATCTCCACCCCGCGCATCGTCTCGGGTATCTGCATCGCCCCTGCCCCCTGCCCTGTTGTCGGCGGCATGGAGGGGCGCGTAGGGGAGGTCAACTGCAGGAGAGACGCGGTTGACGCTTGCGCCACTTCCACGCACCATCCCGCCGATGTTCGACGAAGACGACCTCCCCCGTCGCGCGGGACCGCTGGCGGAACTGGCGCGCGAGGATCTCGACCGCCTGTCCGCCCATGAGTGCGAGGCGCGCATCGCCGCGCTCGAGGCGGAAATCGCGCGCACCCGGGCGCGGCTCGGCACGGCCAGCGATACGCGCGCCGATGCGGAGGCGCTGTTCCGCCGCTGAGCGCCACTAGCGGACCGCCAACTCCCCCCTTGCCAAGTTGGCGGCGCAATCCGACATTGACGCTGTAGGAAAGACCTTTCCGCGCGACCGACGGCCCGGACGAGAAGCCAAGGCGCACGGCCCCTGGGGCGACACGATCCGGCTTGGCCCTCCGGCAGGAGTGGCTGAATATGCCGTCGTTTGCGGAATCGCTCGAAAAGACCATCCACCAGGCGCTGCGCTATGCCGCCGACCGTCGCCATGAGCATGCGACGCTCGAGCATCTGCTGCTCGCGCTGATCGACGACGAACATGCCCAGCCGGTGATGACCGAATGCGGCGTCAACCTCGCCGAGCTGCGCGAGACGGTGGCGCACTATCTCGACAACGACCTCGACAGCCTCAAGCTCAACGCGGTCACCGAACCGTCGCCTACCGCGGGGTTCCAGCGCGTGGTGCAGCGCGCGATCTTCTTCGTCCAGTCGTCCGGCAAGGACGAGGTCACCGGCGCCAACGTGCTGGTCGCGCTGTTCCACGAAAAGGAGAGCTACGCGGTCTATTTCCTGCAGGAGCAGGACATGTCGAGCCTCGATGCGAAGCGCGTGCTCGCGCACGGCAGCGCTGGCGGCGCGGCGCGGGCGTCGGCAGAGCAAAGCCGCGAGGAGCCTCGCAGCGACGAGACCAAGAAGGAGCGCGGCGCCAAGAAGGAAAGCGCGCTCGACCAATATACCGTCAACCTCAACGAAAAGGCGAACGACGGTCGCGTGGATCCGCTGATCGGCCGTTCCGCGGAGGTCGACCGCACGATCCAGATCCTCTGCCGCCGTTCCAAGAACAACCCGCTGTTCGTTGGGGACCCTGGCGTCGGCAAGACCGCCATTGCCGAGGGCCTCGCGCGCAAGATCGTCGAGGGCGACGTGCCCGAGGTGCTGAAAGAGGCGGTGATCTATTCGCTCGACATGGGCTCGCTGCTCGCCGGCACGCGCTATCGTGGCGATTTCGAGGAGCGGCTGAAGCAGGTCGTTGCGGAGCTCGAGGCGCTGCCGCACGCGATCCTGTTCATCGACGAGATTCACACGGTGATCGGCGCGGGCGCGACCAGCGGCGGGGCGATGGATGCGTCGAACCTTCTCAAGCCCGCGCTGTCGGGCGGGCAGATCCGCTGTATCGGCTCCACCACCTACAAGGAGTTCCGCAACCACTTCGAAAAGGACCGCGCACTGCTGCGGCGGTTTCAGAAGATCGACGTGATCGAACCGACCATCGAGGACAGCGTCAAGATCCTCACCGGGCTGCGCTCGGCGTTCGAGAGCCATCACGGGGTCAAATACACGTCCGACGCGATCCGCGCGGCGGTGGACCTGTCCGCCCGCTACATCAACGACCGCAAGCTTCCCGATAAGGCGATCGACGTGATCGACGAAGTGGGCGCCATGCAGATGCTCGTGCCGCCCAACAAGCGGCGCAAAACCATCACCGCGCGGGAGATCGAGGCGGTCATCGCCACCATGGCGCGCATCCCGCCCAAATCGGTGTCGAGCGACGACAAGAAGCTGCTGTCGACGCTGGAGAACGACCTCAAGCGCGTCGTGTTCGGGCAGGATCGCGCGATTGAGGTGCTGTCATCGGCGATGAAGCTCAGCCGCGCCGGCCTGCGCGATCCCGACAAGCCGATCGGCAACTACCTCTTCACCGGCCCAACCGGCGTCGGCAAGACCGAGGTCGCCAAGCAGCTCGCGTCGATCATGGGCATCCCCATGCAGCGTTTCGACATGAGCGAATATATGGAGCGCCATTCGGTCAGCCGCCTGATCGGCGCGCCGCCGGGCTATGTCGGCTACGATCAGGGCGGGCTGCTGACCGATGCAGTCGACCAGAACCCGCACAGCGTGCTGCTGCTCGACGAGATCGAAAAGGCGCATCCGGACCTGTTCAACATCCTGCTGCAGGTGATGGATAACGGGCGCTTGACCGACCATCACGGCAAGACCGTCGACTTCCGCAACGTCGTGCTGATCATGACCACGAACGCGGGCGCCTCCGACATGGCCCGCGAAGGGATCGGGTTCGGCGCATCCTCGCGCGAGGATGTGCAGGAAGAAGCCGTGAAGCGCATGTTCACGCCCGAATTCCGCAACCGCCTCGATGCGATCGTCCCGTTCGGCTACCTGCCGCCGGAGGTCGTCTCGCGCGTCGTCGACAAGTTCGTCGTTCAGCTCGAAGCGCAGCTTGCCGACCGCAACGTGCACGTCAGCCTGGACGATGCCTCGCGCGGGTGGTTGATCGAAAAGGGCTATGACAAGCTCTACGGCGCGCGTCCGATGGCGCGGTTGATCCAAGAAAAGATCAAGCAGCCGCTCGCCGAGGAGCTGTTGTTCGGCAAGCTCACCAACGGCGGCGACGTCAAGGTGACGCTGAAGGATGGTGCGCTTGCCTTCGAAATCACCCCCGCCCCACCCCGCCCGAGCAGGTCGGAGCGCAAGGGCCGGGGTGAGGCGGCGCGCGACGGCAGCGAACTCGCTCTCGACGGTGACCAGGGCGACGACGCAGCGGAAACGGGCGAGACGGCGAGCTGATCTTGGGACGGGGGGCGGCTGCGCGACTGAGACGTGTCAGCCGCTTGTGGCTGGCCGTTGCGGTCGGCTTGGCTAGCCCCGCGGGGGCCACCCGGCCCTCCCCTCCCACCGCCATCACTTCCGCGGTCGACGTTCGCGTCGATCGTCGGATCGAGTTGATGAGCGTCGTGCAGATGCTTGCCGGCGACGCGCGCATCACCCGCTACCCGCACCCCCTCAAGCAAGCGGCGGAGGCGCGGTTCGCCCCGTTCCGCGATCATCCGGCGGTTACGACATACCGTCGCCTCTCGGCGCGCGGTTTCGCTTATAATCGCGTGCCGGAGGCCATGCTCAGCCTCGATCCGCACACGCTCGCAATCGCGCCGATTGCCGCGGATCCGGCGCAGTCAGCGGGCGGCGAGCAAGCGTTGCGCGAATGGTTCGTCACGCTGCGCGATTTCGCGGCGGTGACACGCTTCGATGCGTGGATGGCACAGCAAAGCCCGACGCATGCGCGCGCGGTCAATGCCGTGCGCCCCCAAGTGACGACCGCGCTCTCTCGCCTGGAGCGCTACCTCGGCGCGCCGCTCGGAGAGACCCATGTCGTGCTCGGCCCGCTGCTCCACGACGGCGGGTTCGCCGCAACGCGGGGGAGCGACGCCCATACGCAGGCCTGGGCGTTCATCGGCCCTCAGTACAACACGACCGTGCCTGACTTCGGTGACGCGCAGCGACTGGAGGGGCTCATCTCACACGAGTTCGCGCACACGTTGATCAACCGCTGGACGGCGGAGCACCCGCAGGCGGTCGCTCGCAGCGCCCATCAGTTTACCGACATGCGCGAAGCGATGCGCCGACAGGCCTACGGCAATTGGCCGACCGTCGTGAACGAGAGCATCATTCGCGCGATCACCGCGCGGCTCGTGGCACAAGCACAGGGCGAGACAGCGGGCGATGCGCTGGTATTTGAGGAAGTCGCCCGCGGCTTTCGGCACCTCCCGACGCTCATCGCTGCGCTGCGCAGCTATGAAGGCGAACGCTCGCGTTATCCAACGCTGCGGACCTATATGCCGCAACTCCTCGCGGCGTTCGAGCCACAAGTGCCGTCTTGAACCTGCGAGGCGGCGCGTTATAACATCCGTATGAACATGGCGCTCAAGATCACGAAGGTCGGAAATTCCGCGGCGATCATTCTGCCGAAGGAGCTGCTGGCAAAACTGCGTGTCGCGCTAGGCGACACTGTTTACGCGAGCGAGTCGCCTGACGGGCTGCGGCTTACCGCCGCGGACCCGGATTTCGAGCGCAAGATGGCGCTGGCCGAGGCCATCATGCGTGAGGATCGAGACATACTCCGCGTCCTCGCGCAATGACGAACGCGCCCGTGCGACGTGAGCCGGAGTGGCTCGCGGTCGACCTTCTGCTTGCAATCCATGATCGGCAGTTGGCGGAACACGGCGGCGGAGTTGGGGTGTGCAACATGGGAGCGCTCGAATCGGCGCTCGCTCGCCCGATCAACCGCTGGTCTTACGGTGAGGACGACATAATCGCGCTCGCGGCGACGCTGGGTTTTGGCATCGCGCGCAATCATCCGTTCATCGACGGCAACAAGCGGAGCGCATGGGTCGCAACCCGCCTGTTCCTCGCCTTGAACGGGGTCGAGCTAAGCTTCGCTCCAGCCGACGCCATAGCCGCCGTACTCGCCCTCGCCGCGGGAGAGATCGGCGAGGACGAGCTGGCGCAGTGGTTGCGGGAGCGGGCGCTATGACGTTGCAGGCGACGCTCGACGCCATCGCTGCGGAGATGGCCGCGAGTAGCGATCGCGGGCGAGTCGCGGATTACATCCCGGCGCTCGGGCGGGTCGATCCGAACCAGTTCGCCATCGCCGTGGTCACCGCCGATGGGCAGCGCCACGCCGCCGGAAGCTGCGACACGCGCTTTTCGATCCAGTCGATCAGCAAGGTGTTCCTGCTCAGCCTGGCGCTTGCCCGCGTCGGGCCGCGCTTGTGGGAGCGTGTCGGGCGCGAACCTTCGGGATCGGCGTTCAA
Organism: uncultured Sphingopyxis sp.; assembly: GCA_936933955.1. Classification (GTDB taxonomy): domain Bacteria; phylum Pseudomonadota; class Alphaproteobacteria; order Sphingomonadales; family Sphingomonadaceae; genus Sphingopyxis. Next base: position 17,409 of record CAKZIN010000035.1, read on the forward strand.
TTCGATCGTCCAGCTGGAAAGCGAGCATGGCATCCCGCGCAACCCGTTCATCAACGCGGGAGCGATCGCGGTCGCCGATGCGCTGGTGGCGGATAGCGAGGCGAGCGTGCAGACCGCGGTGCTGGTCGACTATATCCGCCGCCTCGCGGGGGACGACCGCGACGGTGACGAGCGCGTCGCGGTCGACACGGAGGTGGCGGAAAGCGAAGCTTCGACGGGCCATCGCAACTCCGCGCTCGCTCACTTCATGAAGAGCTACGGCACCGTCGACACCGTTGGCCCTGCGCTTCGCCTCTATTTCAACGCCTGCTCGATCGCGATGAGTGCGCGGCAATTGGCGGAGGCGGGTCGGTTTCTGATGCACGGCGGCGTGCAGCCCGGCACCGGCGAGACTTTCCTGTCGCCGCAACAGGCGCGCCGCGTCGCTGCGCTGATGCTCACCTGCGGGCATTACGACGGGTCGGGGGAGTTCGCGTTCCGCGTCGGCATCCCAGGCAAGTCCGGCGTCGGCGGCGGCATCCTCGCCATCGTGCCCGGCGTCGCAAGCATCGCCGCCTGGTCACCCGGCCTCAACGAACGCGGCAATTCAAAGCTCGCCAGCATGGCCTTGGAGCGCCTGTCGGAGGCGATGAACTGGTCGGTCTTCACCCCGCAGGATTGACCGGCGGCTTCGCCTTGACCCCTCCGATCGAGCGCGCGGCGTGGTTAACGCAGCGCCGGTTCGCCCTCGGCCTCGATGTCGCCTTCGCGGTCGATGTCACCCATGTCATCGGCTTGATACTCCGCATGGCGCGGGTGCAGCGGCGCGATCCTCAGCACGGCATAGCCCAGGAGCGCTGACAGCAACGATCCGGCGAGCGTGCCGATCTTGGCCTCCTCCACCAGCAGCGGGTCGCGGAACGCGAGGCCGCCGATGAACAGGCTCATGGTGAAGCCGATCCCGCACATCAGTCCGACGCCCCAGACCTGTAGCCAGGTGGTGCCGCGCGGCCGCCGCGCAAAGCCGCTCTTCACCGCCAGCCACACCGCGCCGAGGATGCCGAGCTGCTTGCCGAGGAACAGCCCCAGCGCCACTCCGACGGGCACAGGCGCAAGCAGCGCCTCGGTGGGGAGGTCGATGACGCGCACCCCCGCGTTGACGAGACCGAACAGCGGCACGATCGCAAATGCCACCCACGGCGCGAGCGAATGCTCCAGCTTATGCAGCGGGCTTTCGGGGCTGTCGGGGCCGACCGGGGTGCGCACCAGCGGCACGGCAAAGGCAGCGAGGACGCCAGCGATTGTCGCGTGAACGCCCGATTGCAGGACCACCCACCAGAGGACCACGAACCCGACCGCGTAAAAGGCGAGGTGCCGCACACCCATGCGGTTCGCCGCGAACATCGCCGCCAGGATCGAGGCGGCAGCGGCGACCGCCCACAGCTTGATCGACGCGGTGTAGAACAGCGCGATGATCGCCACCGCGCCCATGTCGTCGACGATGGCGACGGTCACGAGGAACAGTTTGAGCGATACCGGCGCCCGCGGCCCCAGCAGCGAAAGGACGCCGATGGCAAAGGCGATGTCGGTCGCGGCGGGGATCGCCCAGCCATGCGCTAAGTCTGGTGCGTTGCCTACAACTACAAGATAGATCGCTGCAGGAGCGACCATTCCAGCGATCGCTGCGACGATCGGTAAGCGGCGCTGCGACCAGCTCGACAGCCGCCCGTCGACCCACTCGCGTTTGATCTCCAGCCCGACGAACCAGAAAAATATCGCCATCAGCCCATCGTTGACGAGCAGGTGCAACGTCGTCGGCCCAAGCTTTTCGCTGAGCGGCGGAAGGATCGGCGCTTCGAAAGCGTGGTGTAATGCGGGGCCGACCGGACTGTTGGCGAGGATCATCGCCAACGCTGCCGCGAACATCAGCAGAATTCCGCCCGCCGCTTCGCTGCTCAAGATACGCGCAACGACGCTGCGCGGGGCGGTAGTGTCAGCGTGGGCCTGCATGGGCCTGGCCTAAACGACGCGGCTTACAAGGCCAAGCTTACCGGGTCGATTTGCTCGCAAAAACAACGCGCCCCTGGGCTGAGGCGTAGGGGTCTCTAACCCACCCAGCCCGCGACGTCGGCCGCGACGCGATTGGCTGCGTCGTTGAGCGCCTGCCCAACGCCGACCGGCTCCACCGCGGTGATGGGAACGCGCGCTTCGAACCGGCGCTGGACCACCTGCGCGCCCGCATCGGACAGACGCTGCGCCTGATAGGTGACGACCGCCTCCATGCGATCCGCGTCGACCCCGAACTCCATCAATTGGCCCGCGAGCAGCTCGCCCGGACCGGCGACATACTGGCTTTCGTCGAGCACCAGACGGCTGCCCCGAGCGGCGACGGTTTCCGACAGCAGTCGCTGGAACAACCGTGCGGGGGCCTCCACCCACTGCGCGTCCTTTACGTAGGCGATCTGCGTGCCTGCCGTCGTCACCGGCACGCGCTGCGTGCGCAGTTTTTGAGGCACGGTGGGCACAAGGATCGTGAGCGCCGCATTGACCGCACCGCGTCGTTCACTGCCCGGCTGCACCCCCACTCCAGCGGCGTTGAGCGACAAGAGGCTCGCGGGCGGCTTGGGGGTGAGACTGATGCAGCCAGCGAGCGCACTCGTCGCAGCGGCAAGCGCAAGCACACGTGCGCCAAACCGCGCCTTGCCGAAGTCAGCGCGCATCACTTCTTCCCCTCATAATCGGGCAACCGCGTGCCGAGCACGCCCCCCGCCCCCTGTGTGTCGAGCCGTTCGGCGACCGCGCCGAGCGACTGGCTGGTCTGGCGCAGGTCGCGGATCAGCGCGTTCGCCTCCGGAATGGTGCGATTGCTGAACGATTGCAGCCCCGGCCGCGCTTCCTCGATCGCGCTTTGCAGCGTCGCCACCGACTGTTGGGTCGAGGCGATGGTGCGTCGGAGGTCGCGCGTGATTGCCTGCCCGTCGCGATCGACCAGCCGTCCGGTGGTATCCGCCAGCCGCGCGACCGCCGCCGCCGCCTCGCCCGCTTGCCGCGTCGCCGCGCGCGCATCGCGCAGCGTCGCATCGAGCTGCGGCGTGGTGTCGGCGACGTTGCCGGTGATGCGATCGACGTTGGTCAGGATACCCGCGAGACTCTCCCGATTGCGATCATCGGCGAGCTGAGCGACCCGTTCCGTGAGATCGGAGATGCGCTGCAACAGCTGCGGCGCGGTGTTGAGGATTTCGCCGAGGCCCGCAAGGCGCGTCGGGATCTCCGGCCGTCCGGCGCGTCCGATCGCGGTAATCGGCGCGGCACCCGGTCGCGCGCCGTCGAGCGCAACCTCACTCACCCCGGTGAAGCCCACCCCGCTGATCGCCGCGGTGGTACCTTGCAGTACCGGCGTGTCAGGATCGACCTCGATCCGCACGCGCACGAAGCGGGGGTCGGGAAGCCACAGCTTGATGTCCTTGACCTGCCCCGCCGGCACGCCCTTGATCTTGACCGGCGAACCTTTGTTGAGGCCGGAGACCTCCTGGCTGAAGAAGATATCGTATTCGACGCGGTTGCGGCTGCCCGCGTTGGCGAGCCAAATCGCAAAGCCGCCGATCGCTAACAGCAGCAGCAGCGCCACCGCGCCGACGAGGAGGTTGTTCGAACGGGTTTCCATCAGCTTCTGTCCTCGTGACGCGCAGGGTCGTCGGCCGGGGTGTTGTTACCGGCGGATGGTAGCGGAGCTCTGTCGGGAATGGCAGCGTCCCCGGCGCTATCAGGCGCAGATCGGCTGGGCGGCACCTCCGCGCGCGCCGCCCCGGTGTTCGCGTCGGCCGCCATGCGTCCGCGCGGGCCGCTGAAATATTCGCGGATCCACGGATGGTCGGTAGCGACGAGCTCGTCGATTGTGCCCACCGCGGTGACCTTCTGGTCGGCGAGCACCGCCACCCGGTCGCAGACGCTGTGCAGCGTATCGAGGTCGTGGGTGATCAACAGCACGGTCAGCCCTAACGTATCCGCCAGCTCGCGGATCAGATCGTCGAACGCTGCCGCTGAGATGGGGTCGAGACCCGCGGTCGGTTCGTCCAGGAAGAGCAGCGCGGGGTCTAGCGCCAACGCCCGCGCCAGCGCCGCGCGCTTGATCATCCCGCCCGACAGTTCAGCGGGATATTTCGGCCCAGCATCCGCCGGCAGCCCCGCCAGCACGACCTTGTAAGCGGCGATTTCGTCGAGAAAGCGCTGGTCGTAACGGGGATAATATTCGCGGATCGGGACTTGCACATTCTCCGCCACGGTGAGCGTCGAGAACAGCGCGCCGCCCTGAAACAGCACGCCCCAGCGGCGGCGCACCTCCCGCATGGTTTCGGGGTCGCCATCGCCGTTGGCGTGCTGGCCGAAGATCTGGATGTCGCCCGCAAGCGGCTGCTGGAGTCCGATGATCGAGCGCATCAGGACCGACTTGCCGGTGCCCGACCCGCCCACAACGCCCATGATCTCCCCAACCTTGACGTCGAGGTCGAGGTCCCTGTGGATGTAGTTGTCGCCGAAGCAGTTGGTCAGCCCGCGCACCCGGATGGCGAGGTTACCCTCCATCGCCTCGTCGAGGGTCGGGACCTCTTCCTCAGGCTCGTCGGCGAGAAACAGGTCCATCAGTTCCAACCGATCGAGGAGAAGAACACCGCGAAAAAGGCGTCGAGCACGATCACCAGGAAAATGCCCTGGACCACCGCCGCGGTGGTGCGCTTGCCCACCTCCTCCGCGTTCGCCTTCACCTGAAAGCCGTGATAGCAGCCGGTCACCGCAATGATCAGCCCAAACACCGGCGCCTTGATCAGCATCGCCCAGAAGTCGGTCATCGGAATGATGTCGCGCAGCAACTGGAAGTAGGTGAGCGGCGGGATCGAGAGACCGATCCAGCAGAACACTGCGCCGCCGATGATCGCCCACATCGCGGCGTAGAAGCCGAGCAACGGCATCATTATGATCGTCGCCAGAACGCGCGGCACCGACAGCGCCTCGGTCGGGTCGACGCCGATGGTGCGCATCGCGTCGACCTCTTCGGTGAGCTTCATCGTGCCGATCTGAGCGGCGAAGGCGCTTCCGGAGCGCCCTGCGACCATGATCGCGGTCATCAGCACGCCCAGCTCGCGCACCGAAGAGCGGCCTACGAGGTTGACGGTGAAAATCTCCAGCCCGAACAGTTCGAGCTGGACCGCGCCCTGCTGCGCGATGACGATGCCGATGAGGAACAGCATCAGCCCGACGATGGCGAGCGCGGTGACGCCGACCGACTCCATCGCCGAGGTCAGCGCCGACCAGCGGATGCGTCGGCGGGGCCGAGCGAGGACGCGGCCCAAGCCGATGAGGACGCCGCCCAGGAAGGCGACGAGCTGCAGGAACTCGCGCGAGATAAGGGAGACCGCCGCGCCGACGCTTTCGACGAACTGGCGGAAGCGGCCTTCGCGCTCGGGACGCAGGCGAACCGGCTGGTCGGCGACGCGGACCGTTTCGATCAGCCGCTCCGCGTCCGCGCTGGCGCCGAAAATGTCGGCGCCGGTGTCCTTGACGATCCGTTCGACCAGCCATGCGCCGACAGTGTCAATACGCTCGATGTCGCTGAGGTCGACGCGCGCCACCCCGCCGCGCCGGGCGAGGTCGCCCATCAGCGCATCGTACATGGTTCCGATCCGCGCCAGGGTGTAGCGGCCGGAAAGCCGCAACACGCCGTCGCTGCCGTCCCCTTCAAACGCATATTCGGCAGCGAGACCCATTCGCGCGCTTGTGCGCATCCACGCGGCAGGGAGCAAGCGGTTTTCGGCTGGTCCCCGACCGCGGCTCGGTTCGGCGGCGGCGGTGCGTGGGTCAGCTCACCTCACCGCGCACCTACCCCCCGCTCAAACCGCGTCGAGCGCCTGGCGGAAGTCGGCGATGAGGTCGTCCGGATCCTCGATGCCGATCGACAGCCGGACGAGGTTGGGGGTGATGCCGAGCCGCGCCTTGCGATCGTCGGCGACCGACAGGTGGGTCATCGCGGCGGGTGCCGACGCGAGCGTTTCGGTCCCGCCAAGGCTCACCGCCAGCTTGGCGATCTTGAGCGCGTCGAGGAAGCGGAACGCCTCCGCCTCGCCGCCCTTCACGAACAGCGAAAAGGTGCTGCCCGCGCCGGTGCAGTGGCGGTCGAACACGTCCTTTTGCGGACCTTCCGGGAGCAGGCCGAGATAGCCCAGCCCATCGACCTTGGGATGCTCCGCCAGCATCGCGCAGACCGCCGCCGCATTGTCGCCCGCGCGGCTCATGCGCAGTTCCAGCGTTTCGAGGCTGCGCATCAGCATCCACGCGGTGTTCGGGTCGCAGATCGTGCCCAGCGTGTTCCTCAGCGCGCGCAGCGGCGCCAGCCAGCGCTTCGCCCCCAACACCCCACCCGCGACCAGGTCGCTGTGCCCGCCCGCATATTTGGTGAGGCTGTAGACGACCATGTCGGCGCCCTGGCGGATCGGGCGCGCCCACAGCGGACCGAGCAGCGTATTGTCGATGGCGATCGGCGGGCGGCTCTCCGCGTCGAAGGCAGCATCGACCGCGGCGCGGGTCGCCTCCACATCGCACAGCGCGTTGGTGGGGTTGGCGGGGCTTTCGAGATAGACCATCGCCACCCGCCCGCCGCGCTCCGCCGCCTGCGCCTTGGCCTGCGCCAGCACCGCGTCGAGTTCGGCACGCGTCGCTTCGGCAGGGTAGTCGAGAAAGCTGACGCCCCAGCGGCTCATCACCTTGGCGATAAAGGTTTCGGTCGCGGCGTAGAGCGGTCCCGAATGCACGATCACGTCATTCTGCCCGACGTGCGCCAGCAGCATGGTGCCGATGGCGGACATGCCGCTCGAGAAGACGAGCGCCTCCTCGGCCTCGTCCCACACGGCGAGGCGTTCCTCGAGGATTTGCTGGTTGGGGCCGTTGAACCGCGAGTAGACGAGCCCGTCGTCGCCCTCGTTGGCGCGTTTCCCCGTGATCCCTTCAAAGAAATGCTTGCCCGCCGCGGCGTTGGGGAAGGCAAAGGTGGAAGTGAGGAAGATCGGCGGCTTCAGCGCGCCTTCGCTCAACATCGGATCGAATCCGTGGCCCATCATCAGCGTCGCGGGCGAAAGCGCGCGATTGCCGATGGTGCGGGTGGAGGGCTTGGGTTTGCGGGTCGGGGTGTCGGTCATCGCTCAGCCCTGCGGCGCAGGGCGCGCGGGGTCAAGTTTGGGGCTGCCGATCACCCTTTAGAACTGGCCGCGACCATCCGCGGGATGGTAAGCCAAGCTCGTCAGATCGCCACCACGCTCCAATTCCTCCCCGCCCGCGCGCCATCGCGGCGGTGGCTGTGCAGCCGGGGATCGGCGAAGGTGTCGAGCCCCAAATCCTCCACGCGGCGAACGCCCGCCAGCGCGAGGCGCATCGCCACCCACGCGGGAAGGTCGAAATACCAGCGCCCGGGCGTCCGACTGTCGGTGAAAAAGGCCTCGCTTGGCGGATGGTCGCGCACGAATGCCTCGAACAGCGGCGCATCGACTTCGTAGGCGGCGCGGGCGATGGTCGGGCCGATTGCGGCGACGATATGGTCGCGCCGCGCGCCCAGCGCGCACATCGCCTCGATCGTCGCATCGGTGACCCCGGCAAGCGCGCCACGCCAGCCCGCGTGCGCCGCCCCGATCACTCCCGCCGCCGCATCGGAGAGGAGCACTGGCGTGCAGTCCGCCGTGCGGATGGCGAGCGCGGTGCCCGGAGTTGCGGAGACCATCGCGTCCGCCTCCGGAGGGAGCGCCGCGCCGTCCCAACCGGCATCGACGATCGCGACGTCGCGCCCGTGCACCTGCCGCACCCACGCGAGCCTCGCACCCGGCGCGACCATCTCGGCGCAGCGTGCCGCGCCCGCGCGCGTGCTCGCCTCGTCGGTGCCCTCGCTACCATGTGCGACGCCGAAGAAGCCGTGCGCCACGTCGGCGAGCAAGGCCGCACGCCAAGGACCTTCGCCGGTCACAATGCGAGCCTCCACAGGCGATCGTCATCCTCGACGCTGCCGACCATGTAAATGAGCTTCCCCACCTCCACAAAGCCATGCCGCGCGTAGAAGCGTTGTGCTCGATGGTTGCCGTGCCACACCGAGAGGTAGAGCGCCGCCGCGCCGCGCGCGCGCGCCTCCCCCACCACCCGCGTCAGCATTGCGTCCGCAATGCCGCGCCCGTGCAGCGTCGACGCGAGGTAGAGCTGATGCAGCTCCCACGCCCGTTCCTCGGCGGGCACATCCTGCTTTGAAGGACCGGCGAGCGCATAGCCCGCTACAGTGCCATGGTCCTCCGCGAGTTCCAGCCATTGCTGCGCATCGTCCGCGGCGCGCGCGTAGCGTTCGGGGCCCATCGCGTCGGCGAAAAAGGCGGCGAGGTCGGCGGGTGGATAGGTGTCGGCGCCAAAGGTCGCGACGAAGCTCTCCTGCGCCACCGCCGCAACGACTGCCGCATCCTGAGCGCTTGCGAGACGAAGGCGCACGCCATCGACGATCATCTGAACCCCTCCGGCTGCGGCCACTGCGGCGCGATGGCCGCAGCGACCCGAAACAGCTCGCCCATACCGCCCTCCGCGCTCGAGGCAGTGAGCCGCACCCGCGCCGCCTCCACCGCCTCCGCCTGATCCGGGCGGGAGGTCGCGAGCGCGGTCGCTCGCGCGTCGATGCCGAGCGCCGAGAGGAACGCGCCCTGCCCGACGGGGCCTGCGACATGCGCGCCCGCCCGGCGCCAAGAATCGGTCAGCGCGTCGAAATCGACGTGCGCGGTTAGGTCCTGCTCGCCCGGCGCTTCGAACGGATCGGCGTAGCGGTGGTCGCGCACCGCCTGCAGTGTCTCGCCGAGCGCGCTCGCGTCATGGCCATAGTCGATCGCCAGCAGCGCCCCGCCCTGCGCCACCACCCGCTGCGCCAGCGCGCAGGCGATCGCGACACTGGCGGGGGACGTTTCGAGCACGCTCCCCTCCTTCGCGGCGCGGGCGAAATCGGGCACCGCCGCGTCCATCGGGGTGGGGCCGAGCGATGGGCGGATCGCCCCGCCCTCCATGCCAATCACCCGCTCGCGCCAGCCGTGCGAGGTGCGTTGGAGCTGGCGGATCGGCAGCGCGTCGAAAAATTCGTTGGCGACGATGATCAGCGCCGCATCCTCGGGCAGCGTCGCAATGTCGTCGTGATGCACCGCGCCCGGCACCGCCGCCGCCTGGGCATCGCGCAGTGTCGGGCTCGTTTCGACGAGGTGGACCGCAGGCTCGAAGCCGAACCGCGTCATCACCCGCCGCGCGTCCGCGGCAAGGCTGCCGCGCCCCGGACCCAGCTCGACCCAATGCGCCTGCGGACGTCCCGCCCGTTGCCAGAGGTCCGCGCACCACAGCCCGATCAGCTCACCGAACATCTGGCTGATCTCGGGCGCGGTGGTGAAGTCGCCGTCCGCGCCGAGAGGGTCGCGCGTCGCGTAATAATGCGCGTTGCACCACGCCATGTAGAGGCTGAGCGGGATGGTCGCCCCGTCGGCCAGCATCCGTTCCAGTCGCCGCGCCAGCGCGCTGGGTTCAGGCAATGCTCGCCCCGCCGGCGAACGGCTCCACCCGCTGCCGCCGCCGCCGCGCGGTCGTGACGAGGTAGAGCCCGATGAGGATCAGCGGAATCGTCAGCCACTGCCCCATCGACAGCCCGGTGCGCGCGACAAGCCCTGTCAGCTGCGCGTCGGGTTCGCGGAAAAATTCCACGAAGAAGCGCGCGAGCCCCATCCACAGCGCAAAAACGCCGCACATCAGCCCCGGGTAATAGCGCGCCTTGGTCCGCCAGAAGAGCAGCGCCATGATGATCAGCAGCGCCAAACCCTCCAGCCCCGCCTGGTAGAGCTGGCTGGGGTGGCGCGGCAGCTGCGTGGGGTCGGCGGGAAAGATCAGTGCCCACGGCACGCTCGTCACCCGGCCCCAGAGCTCGCCGTTCACGAAGTTGGCGAGGCGACCCAGCAGCATGCCGAAAGGCACGATCACCGCCACCCAGTCCATTGCCCGCAGGAAGTTGAGGCCGTGTTTGCGGCTCGCCCACCAAACGGCGCCGATGACGCCGAGGAAGCCGCCGTGAAAGCTCATCCCGCCATCCCACAGCCGCAGGACATGTCCGGGATTGGCGAGGTAATAGCCCGGCTGGTAGAACAGCACGTACCCCAGTCGCCCGCCAAGGATGACCCCCATCATCCCCCACAGCAGCAGGTCGTCGAGGTGGGTCAGGCTCATCGGCGCGCCGGGTTCGCGCAGCGTCCGGCGCAGCATCAGATAGCCGCCAAAGATGCCGACGAGGTAAGCGAGGCTGTACCAGCGCAGCGTGAAAAAGCCGAGGTCGATGCCCGGCGTCAGGCCTAGGCTCTCCCACCGCGTATAGCCGGCGGCGTCGGGCAACGGGACGGCGCTTGCCAGCAACGAGATGGCGTCGATCATGTTCTTACTCTTCCCTCACGCGTTCCGGACCCATAGCTTCGCCGCATAAGGACACAAAGGGAGAGATTCGCCGATATGCCGAGCCAGCTCGACGCGCTCATCGATCAGGGTCTCGACGCCGTCGTCGGCGAGGGAAAAATGTTCCAGCTCGGCGAAATGGAAAGCCGGGGGGTGACGATGCCCTTCATCGCCAACGCGCCACCCAACCTCGGCTTCTATTTCGCCTATTTCTGCCAGCAGCATGGCGACGCGACCTTCATCGTCGATGGGGAGGAGCGGATCTCGTTCACGCAGGCGCTCGCCGAGGCGCAGCGGCTGGCGAGTGCGCTGGTCGGCGGCTGGGGCATCCAAAAGGGCGACCGCGTCGGCATCGCCATGCGCAATGCGCCCGCGTGGATCATCAGCTACATGGGCATCGTCATGGCCGGGGGCGTCGCGACGCTGCTCAACGGCTGGTGGCAATCGGGCGAGCTCGCCGACGCCATCCGCGACGTTGACTGCCGCCTGATCATCGCCGACCAGCAGCGCGCGCAGCGGATCGAGGAGGCGGGGCTCAGCGACGTCGCGGTGGTGGAGGTCGACGTCCGCCAGCCGATCGCGCAGGCGCTGGCGCCGGTGCTCGCCAAGGGCGGCGCGGGCGCGGCGCTGCCGACGGTGATGCCCGACGACTATGCGACGATCCTGTTCACCTCCGGCTCCACCGGCCAGTCAAAGGGCGCGGTGTCGACGCATCGGCAGGTGCTGCAGGGCATCTTCAATTACATCATTCAGACCGCGACCATCGCGCATGTGCTGACCATGGCCGGCACGCCGCCGGAGGGGCAGGCCTCGACGCTGCTCAACGTGCCGCTGTTCCACGTCACCGGGGAAGTCCCGGTGTTCCTCCAGAGCTTCGCCATCGGCCGCAAGCTTGTGATGATGGCGAAGTGGGACGCGGAGGAGGCGATGCGGCTGATCGAAAAGGAGAAGGTCACCTACTTCGTCGGCGTGCCGCTGATGAGCTATGAAATGCTCATCCACCCCAACCGCGACAAATACGACCTCTCATCATGCAAGAGCTTCGCGGCGGGTGGCGCGCCGCGTCCGCGCGATCATGTCGACCGGCTCGCCGAGGGGATGGGCGGCGGGCAGCCGCTGCTCGGCTATGGCCTTACCGAAACCAACGCGGTCGGGTGCGGCAACCTCAACGACAATTATCGCGCGAAGCCCGACAGCACTGGCCCCGCCTCGCGCCCGCTGGTCGACCTCGCCATCATCGACGACGCTGGCCGGGTGTTGCCGCAGGGTGAGGTGGGGGAGGTGTCGATCCGCTCGATCGCCAACTTCAGCCATTATTGGAACAATGAGGAGGCGACGCGCGCCGCTTATACCGACGACGCGCGCTTCCGGACCGGCGACCTCGGCTACCTCGATCCCGACGGCTACCTGTTCATCGTCGACCGCAAAAAGGACATCATCATCCGCGGCGGCGAGAACATCAGCTGCCCTGAAGTCGAGGCCGCGATCTACGAGGACGAGGCGGTCGCCGAATGCTCCGTCTTCGGCCTCCCCGACGAACGCTTTGGGGAAATCGTCGGCGCCGTGGTCCGCTTCAAAGCGGGTGAGGCGCAGAGCGAGGACGCTTTGCGCGTGTTCCTCGAAGGTCGGCTGGCGGCGTTCAAGCTCCCTGCAAAGATCTGGATCGTCGATGAAGCATTACCGCTGCTGGGCACCGGCAAGCTCGACCGGGTGAGCATCCGCCGCGACTACCGCGAGAAATACGCGGCGAGCGTGTGACGTGGCCGGCCTCGCAACGCGTGCGCTGACCTCCGCCCTGTCGCGGCTGGTGCGGCGGGGGCGGTTGGAGCTCACCGACGCTGAAGGCACCACTCACCGCTTTGGCGATGGTGACCCCGCGTGGCCGGACGTCGCCATTCGCTTGGGCGACGCCCGCGTCGCCCGCGACATCGTGCGCGATCCGCGATTGGGCGCGGCGGAGGCGTTCCTCGACGGGCGGCTCGTCTTCGATCGCGGCGACGTGATGCAGCTTGCCACGCTGGCGCAGGGCGGTGCTGGGGGGCCGAAGCGGGAGGTGCGGCTCGAGGATCTGTCGACCCGCGCCCGGCGGCGCTGGACCCGCATGCGCCAGCACGCCAACCATCGCGCCGCGGCGCGCGCCAACGTCGCGCATCACTACGATCTCGACGACCGGCTCTACGACCGCTTCCTCGACCCGTGGCGACAGTATAGCTGCGCTTACTGGACCGACGACACGCCCGATCTCGCCGCGGCGCAACGCGCTAAAATCGCGCACATCGCCGCCAAGCTCGACCTGCGACCCGAGCATCGCCTGCTCGACATCGGTTGCGGTTGGGGCGGGCTCGCCATCGCGCTCCATCGGCTGAGCGGCGCGGAGGTCACCGGCATCACCCTCTCCCAGCCGCAGCGCGACTATGCGACGCGTTGGGCGGAGCGAGAGGGTGTCGCCGACCGCGTGCTCTTCGAGCTGATCGATTACCGCGACGTCGCCGGGCAGTTCGACCGCATCGTCTCCGTCGGTATGTTCGAGCATGTCGGCACGCCGCACTATCCCGAGTATTTCCGCCGCGTCGCAGGGCTGCTGCGCGGCGACGGCGTGGCGTTGATCCACAGCATTGGGCGCAGCGACGGCCCGGGCCTTACCGACGCTTTTACCCGCAAATACATCTTCCCCGGCGGCTACATTCCCGCACTGTCGGAGGTGCTTCCCTCGGTCGAGGCGGCCGGGCTGATCGCCACCGACGTGGAGATTCTCCGCCTCCACTACGCCCGCACCCTGCGCGCCTGGTACGACGCCTGCCTCGCCGCGCGCGCGGAACTCGAAGTCGTCTACGACGAGCGTTTCTTCCGCCTGTGGACCTTCTACCTCGCCGGAGCCACAGCCGCGTTCGAACACGGCGGCATGATGAACTTCCAGCTCCAGCTCACCCGCAACGTCAGCACCCTCCCCCTGACGCGCGACTATATGGCGGAAAAGGAGCGGAAGTATCGCGTGGCTCTGGAAACCGCCTCAAGCGGTTGACGTAAGGGTCACATGGCGCGCCCGGCAGGGTTCGAACCTGCGGCCCCAGACTTAGAAGGTCCGTGCTCTATCCAGCTGAGCTACGGGCGCGCGCGGAAGGTGGGTTAGCGGAGCGGGCGGCGTTGTGGAAGCGAGGTGGCTCGACCCTCACCTCCAGCGTTTGCGTGAGCCCCCTCGCGTCGCCATCGCGAGCAGCCCGCCGCCCAGCGCGAGCGCGCCAGTCAGGGCCGCGGTAAGCGCAGGGCGTTTCTGCGCTTCGAGGAAAAGGCTGCTCTTGCGGTAGTAAACGTCCTGGCTGCCCCGCTCCGCGCCATCGGCACGCGGTTCGAAGAGGTTGTCGTACGTTGCCGGACTCGGCCTTTCATCGGTGGTCTGAAGCGGTCGGCCGATCGCCTCCATGGTCATGTCGGTCAGCCGCGGCGCCACTCGCCCGGTCAGACTGATGAGATAGCCGGTGCCTCCGACGTATAGTTCACGCTTCGGATTTGCGGCTGCGAACACCACCGCCTCACCCACCAAAGCCGGATCGTAGAGCAACGGCGGCAGCCGCGCAGGCTCATCCATCAAGTTGCGGGCGTGGTCGGGATAGGGAGTGTGGATCGCCGAGGGCTTGATCAACGTCACCGACACCGGCGCCCCGTCGCGTTCGAGCTCCATCCGGAGGGAGTCGGTGAACGCCTTCACCGCATGCTTGGAGGCGGAATAGGCGCCCTGGTCGATCATCGCCCGGTCCGACAGCACCGAGCCGACGTTGATGATTGCTCCGCCCTTTCCGCGGAAGTGCTCAGCAGCAACCAGCGAGCCTTTGACGAGGCCAAAGTAATTGACGTCGAACACGCGTCGATGCTCGTCCATCGACATCGCGCTGACCGTTCCGAACACCGCTGCGGCGGCGTTGTTGACCCAGCTGTCGAAGCCGCCGAAGCGCTCCACCGCCGTCGCAGCAATCGCCTCCACCTGCTCGTCCGAAGCCACGTCGGCGACGCAGATCGCCACCTCGGCACCCTTTGCTTCAAGCTCGGCTGCGATCTTTTCGAGCGCCTCCCCATTTCGCGAGGCGAGCACCAGCCGGGCGCCCTCCGCCGCGGCGGCGCGTGCGGCGGCGAGGCCGTTGCCGCTGCTCGCGCCGGTGATAACGATAGTCTGCTGGCTGACGGGTTTGAGGCGCATGGGTGGCTCTCCGAAGGCGGGGGCCAGCGGGGGCCGGTCCTCGAAGCCTATCTAACGCCGCCCGCCTCGATCCGCCGCATCAGGCGCCGGATTTTGCGCTCGGTCGGCGCTCAGCCGACCAGTTCGCCGAGCACGCTTTCGAACAGCGCGCGGCCATCGCGGTTGCCGTGCGCGTCGTCGATCGCGCGCTCGGGGTGCGGCATCATGCCGAGCACGTTGCCGGCCTCGTTGAGCACGCCAGCGATGCCTCGGGCAGAGCCGTTGACCTCCCGCGCATCGACGTAGCGAAAGGCGACGCGGCACTGCTGCTCGAGCCGATCGAGCGTCGCTTCGTCTGCGACATAATTGCCGTCATGGTGCGCGACCGGGACCGTGATCCGCTGGCCCGCCGCGTACGCCCGCGTGAAGCGGCTGTCGGCGGTGACGACCTCAAGCTCCACATCGCGGCAGACGAAGTGGAGCCCGGCATTGCGCATCAGCGCGCCGGGCAGCAGCCCCGCTTCGGTCAGCACCTGAAAGCCGTTGCATACGCCGAGCACCGGCACCCCGCGCCCCGCCGCCTCGACCACCGCGCGCATGATCGGCGAGCGCGCCGCCATTGCGCCCGAGCGCAGGTAGTCGCCGTAGGAAAAGCCGCCCGGCAAGGCGATGAAGTCAATGCGGTCGGGGAGGACTGCGTCGCCGTGCCAGACCATCGCCGGGGTGCGCCCGGTCACGTCGTGCAGCGCGCGCGCCATGTCGCGGTCGCAGTTGCTTCCCGGAAAGACGATGACCGCGCTGTTCATGCCCGCCTACTCCGCGCCGACGATGCGAAAGTTTTCGATCACGGTGTTGGCGAGGAGCGTTTCGCACATGCGGCGAATGTCCGCTTCGCTTGTGCCCTCGGCGACGTCGAGTTCAAGGTAGCGGCCTGCGCGCACGTCGCGCACGCCAGCGAAGCCGAGCCCCTCCAACGCGTGCTGGATCGCGCGTCCCTGCGGGTCGAGCACCCCAGGCTTGAGGGTGACGAACACCTCGACCTTCATCGCAAAAGCTCCCCTGTCGGCGGTGCGCGCCCTATGCCCCGCGCGGCTGGGGGAGACAAGGCTCAGCCAACCTCGAACTACCGGGCCAGGAGCACGGCGAGCGCTAAGCCCGCGCAGTCGGCTTCCATCCGGCGGGATTAGCGGCCGCGCTTCTTGCGCTGGTCGTCGAGGTCGAGCACCACTGATTCGCCGCCCTCGGGCAGCAGGCCCAGCCGCCGCGCGACCTCCTGATAGGCCTCCACCTCACCGCCGAGGTCGCGGCGGAAACGGTCCTTGTCGAGCTTTTCGTTGGTCGCCATGTCCCACAGGCGGCAGCCATCGGGGCTGATTTCGTCCGCCAGCAGGATGCGGCTCCAGTCGCCATCCCACTGCCGACCGAACTCGAGCTTGAAGTCGACCAGCCGGATACCGATCCCTGCGAACAGCCCGCACAGGAAGTCGTTGATCCGCAGCGCGAAATCTTCGATGTCGCGCATCTCCTCCTCGCTCGCCCAGTTGAAACACTGGATATGCTCCTCGGCGATCAGCGGGTCGCCCAGCGCATCGTCCTTGTAGCAATATTCGATGAGCGTGCGCGGCAGGGGGGAGCCTTCCTCCAACCCCAGCCGCTTGCAGATGGTGCCCGCCGCGACGTTGCGCACGACAACCTCGATGGGGACGATCTCGACCTGCTTGATCAACTGCTCGCGCATGTTGAGGCGGCGGATGAAGTGCGTCGGGATGCCGACCTGACCGAGCAGCGTGAAGATATGCTCGGAAATGCGGTTGTTGAGCACGCCCTTGCCGTTGATCGTGCCGCGTTTCTGCGCGTTGAAGGCGGTCGCATCGTCCTTGAAATACTGGATCAGCGTGCCCGGCTCGGGCCCTTCATAGAGGATCTTGGCCTTGCCTTCGTAGATCTGGCGGCGACGTGCCATGCGGCGATGCTTCCCGTTCGAAAGGCGCAGCGGGGGGAGACGCGATGGCCCCGGCGCGTGAGTGAGCGGCGCCAATAGGCGAAATCGCGCCCGCTCTCAACGTCACCAAGTTGGCGGGTGGGAGCGAGCCTTTGTTCAGCGACGGCGGCGGCGTGGTGGGGGTGGCGCGGCGTCGCCCGGTCCCTGTACCGTTCGGCGCAAGCGGCTGACATCATAACCGAGCGCCCTCGCCCGCTCGACCATGGCGCTGTAGTCGTCTTCCGATGGCTGCGGGGCGCGATGGAGCAGCCACAGATACCGGCCGGAGGGCTCGCCAACGATCGCCCAGCGGTAATCGGGCGCACGATCGAGGATCCAATAGTCCCCCCAGAACGGCCCGAAGAAGCTCACTCGCAGGCGCGCGCGCGTCGCCTCATCCACCACCCGCGCGCGCCCCTCCGCCACCCGCAGGGGGCCATCGACGCCCCCCGCGCGACAGCTGTTGATGACGCGAAGGAGCCCGTCGGCGCGACGGCTATAGTCCGCCGTCACCCCCTCGCAGTCGCGCTGAAAGCTCGTCTCATAGCGCGCCAGTTCGTACCAGCGGCCGAGATACGCATCGAGGTCGACGGACCGCGCTGGCGCCGGAACCAGCTGATTGCCGACCGGAGGTCGATCGAGCACTGCGCAGCCGCCGAGCGACATCGCTGCGGCGGCGAGGGCGATGAGCGGGAGGAACGATCGTCGCATGCAGTAGAGATAGGGGCTCACCCCCGCCGCGACAACGGCGCCCGATGCGCTCCGCCGCGCCTGTGCTGAGGCACGGGCGCAACCGATCAGCCATGCGCGCGGCATGGCCTCCCCGGTCAGGCCGCGGGCGTCACCCCGGCAACGGCGCGCGCGTTCTGCCCGGCGCCGACCGGTGCAGCCAGGATGTCGCGGGTCACGGTGCCCTTGTCGACCACCGCAGTGGCTGGATCGCCGACGCTCGAGCGGATGCCGTCCTCAGAACGCCCGATCGCGCCGAGCATCGAGGTTTCGACCTGACTGCGGGGAGCGGGGCCGCCGAACAGCGCGCGCAGCGTCTCCTGCGCGGTGGTGTTCTGCGTCGCCTGCGGCGCGCCGGGCTGCGGTGGGGCGAGGCCGTAGTCCGGCGGGATCACCAGCGGAGCAGCGCGCGTTACCGCAAACTCGTCAGGCCGGTTGCGCGAGAACAGCCCCGTCGATCCGCACGCGGTCAGCAGCAGCGCAGAGCCGGTCAGCGCGATCAGCGCGGTGGTGGACTTGGGGGTCATCAGCTCACTTCCTCTGTCGCGCGGGGGGTGGCCGCGCCGGTCTTGGCGTCCTTGTCGCGCACCAGCAGCGAGCGCGCAATCAAAAGCAGCACGCCGATGGTGATCGCGGCATCGGCCACGTTGAAGATGGCAAATGGGCGGAAATCGCCAAAATGCAGGTCGGCATAGTCGATCACGTAGCCGAGCCGCACCCGGTCGATGATGTTGCCGATCGCCCCGCCGAGGATCATGCCCAGCGCCAGCGCTTCGCCACGCAGCTTCTCACGGGTGAGCCATACCGCGACGCCCGCAGCGATCGCCGCGGTGAGCGCGACCAGCAGCCACCGCGCAGTCTCACTCTGCGCCTGCAGCGCGCCAAAGCTCACGCCATAGTTGCGGACGTAGGTGAGGTCGAAAAAGGAGATCAGCCGCACCTGTCCGACCGTCTCGAGCGACAGCGGATACAGCACCAGCCACTTGGCGACCTGATCCACCAGCGCGATCAGCGTGGCAAGGCCGAAGCCCAGCGCGGGCGCGGAGAGGCGGGAGGGGACGCTCACGCTGCGCTCAATACCGTCGCGCAGCGCTGACACAAGCCGCCCTCCTGCGGCACGTCGGGCGTGTGCCGCCAGCAGCGCCCGCACTTGGCGTCGTCGGTGCGACGGATGGCCAGCTCGGGGCCAAATCGCACATTCGATGAGATATAAAGCTCAGCCATCAACTCTTGGCTGTCTCGATCACCCCAAGGGACCGCTACTTCCGCTTCTAAGCTCGACCCAATGACTTTTTCTCGCCGGAGAGGTTCGATCGCCTCCAACACCGAGCCGCGAAGCGATCTGCGCTCAGACCAAATCTCCATGAACCCTGCGTCTGGCGTTTGTCGCGGCATTGTCGGCCAATCCAGCAGATGCACGCTGCCGCCTTCAGGGAAGCGCGTGCCCCACACCTCTTCGCTCGTGAACACGAGCACCGGCGCGGCATAGCGGATCAGCGCGTGGAACAGCGTGTCGAGCACGGTCCGGCACGCACGCCGCCGCGGATCGTCGGCGGCATCGCAGTAGAGGCTGTCCTTGCGGATATCGAAGTAGAAGGCCGAAAGGTCGTTGTTGCAGAAATCGATCAGCGCGCGGGTGTAGGCGTTGAAGTCATAATCCTCGACTGCCTGGCGCAACGTCGCGTCCAGCCGTTCGAGCAGCGCCAGCACATAGCGTTCGAGTTCGGGCATCGCCCCGACCTCGACCCGCTCGGCTTCTTCAAACCCGGCCAGCGCCCCGAGCAGGTAGCGGAACGTGTTCCTGAGCTTGCGATACTGGTCAGCGACGCCCTTGAGGATCTCGTCACCGATGCGGTGGTCCTCGGTATAGTCGACCGACAGCGCCCACAGCCGGATGATGTCCGCGCCGTTGGTCTCCATGACCTTCAGAGGATCAACCGTGTTGCCGAGGCTCTTCGACATTTTGAGGCCCTTGGCGTCCATCGTGAAGCCGTGGGTCAGGACCTGATCATAGGGCGCGCGACCGCGCGTGGCGCAGCTTTGCAGCAGCGACGACTGGAACCAGCCGCGGTGCTGGTCGCTCCCTTCGAGGTAGAGATCGGCGGGCCAGCGCAGCTCGGGCCAGCGCCCGCTTTCGAGCGTGAAGACGTGGGTGCAGCCCGAATCGAACCACACATCGAGAATGTCGGTCACGCGCTCATAGTCCGCGGGGTCGCGCTCCGGGCCGAGCAGCGCTCCGGCGTTGGCATCGCTCCACGCGTCCACCCCGCCCTCGCGCACCGCCGCGACGATGCGTGCGTTGACCTCCGCGTCGACAAGATATTGCCCGGTGCGGCGGTCGACGAACAGCGTGATCGGCACCCCCCAGGCGCGCTGGCGGCTGAGCACCCAGTCGGGCCGTCCCTCCACCATGCTGCCGATGCGGTTGCGCCCCTTCGTCGGCACCCAGCGCACGCGGTCGATCTCGGCGAGCGCGGTTTGGCGAAGGGTGGGAACCCCTCCACCATCCTGCGGATGGTCCCCCTCCCCATCCATGGATGGGGAGGATCGATCCTTCCCGGCCCCGCCGGGGAGGGGGACCAGCGAAGCTGGTGGAGGGGTTCTCTCCCGATCCATCGGCACGAACCATTGCGGCGTGCAGCGATAAATGACCTTGGCCTTCGACCGCCACGAATGCGGGTAGCTGTGCTTGTAGTCAGCGCTCGCCGCCAGCAGTGCCCCAGCCGCGCGCAGATCGGAGCAGATCGGCCCGTCGGGCGCGTTGAACTTGGGGTTGATGACCGACCCCTGCCCGCCCAGCCACGCCCAGTCGGCGCGATATTTCCCATCGCCCTCGACCGCGAACACGGGTTCGATGCCGTTTGCCTTGCATAGGTCGAAATCGTCCTCGCCATGGTCGGGGGCCATGTGGACGAGCCCGGTCCCGCTGTCGGTGGTGACGAAGTCGCCGGGCAGGAAAGGCCGCGGGCGAAGGAAGAATTCCGCGAGGGGGGAGGCGGGGTTGAGGTTGGTCGGCCCCTCCCCTTCAGGGGAGGGGTTGGGGTGGGGTGTCGCGGTTTGCTCAGCGCCAGCCGGAGAGACCCCACCCCCGGCCCCTCCCCTGAAGGGGAGGGGGGAGGAGAAGTGCTCGGCCAACGGATGCTGCGCCACCGTGCCGGCGAGATCTGAACCAGTGAATTTAGCGATTTGTGTTAGATAAACCGTTGTCGAAATGCCGTCTTGGCGAGCCGTAAATGACCGTTCTTGCAAAGCTTCGGTCAACGGTGTCGCCACGAGCACGCGTTCGATGTTACGCCAAGAGTGTTCGTCGCGCGCTCTGCGTTCTTTAATTCTGGCATCATCAAGCACGTGACTCACCGATGACCCGGCTAACGTCACCTCGCAAAGAGAGTATTCCACCTCCGGCCCGTAAGCGATGGCCTGGTTGACCGGGATGGTCCACGGGGTCGTCGTCCACACCACCGCATACGCACCGATCAGCTCCTCGATCGGCGAGTCCGTGATCTCGAACGCGACGTCGATTTGCGTGGAGACGATGTCGTCATATTCGACCTCCGCCTCGGCTAGCGCGGTCTTTTCCACCGGGGACCACATCACCGGCTTGGCGCCGCGATAGAGCTGGCCGCTTTCGGCGAATTTGAGCAGCTCCGCGACGATGGTCGCTTCTGCGGCGAAGTCCATCGTCAGATAGGGATTGTCCCAGTCCGCGCTCACGCCCAGGCGCTTCAGTTGCTCGCGCTGTACGTCGACCCATTGCTGGGCATAGGCGCGGCATTCGGCGCGGAACTCGACCGGATCGACCTGATCCTTGTCGAGCTTTTTCTTGCGATATTGCTCCTCGACCTTCCACTCGATGGGGAGGCCGTGGCAGTCCCAGCCGGGAACATAGGGTGCGTCTTTGCCCAGCAGCGTCTGCGTGCGCACCACCATGTCCTTGAGGATGTGGTTGAGCGCGTGGCCGATATGGATCGCGCCGTTGGCGTAGGGCGGGCCGTCGTGGAGGATGAACTTTTCGCGCCCGCTGCGCGCTTCGCGGATGCGCTGGTAGAGCCCCTCTCTCTCCCACCGCGCCAGAATCCCCGGCTCCTTCTGCGGCAGTCCGGCCTTCATCGGAAAGTCGGTGGTCGGCAGAAAGACGGTGGCGCGATAGTCGGGCGTGTCGGTCATATGGCCCGGCGCTTTAGGGGGCTTGTGCGCCGCCGCAAAGCCCCGCCGCTACGTCGCAGCGAGGAGCGTCCGCGACTGCGCTTCATCCCGGCGCATCTGCGCGGTGAGCGCATCGAGGCCGTCGAACTTCGCCTCGTCGCGCAGGTGCGCGATCAGCTGCACCTCGAGGCTGCGGTCATAAAGGTCGCCGTCGAAATCGAACAGAAACGTCTCGAGAAGCTCGAGCGGGGGTTCGATGGTCGGACGGATGCCGAGATTGGCGACGCCCGGGCGCCAAGCATCCTCCCCCGCAATCCGCGCGCGCACCGCATAGATACCGTAACGCGGGCGGATATAGTCGCCGAGGCTCAGGTTGGCGGTGGGGTAGCCGAGCGTGCGGCCGAGCTTGGCGCCATGCTCCACCACGCCCTCGATCGCGTACGGACGCGTGAGGAGACGAGCGGCGGTGTCGCAATCTCCGACGCGCAGCGCTTCGCGGATACGGCTCGACGAGACGGGACCGTCGGCGTCCGTCACCGCAGCGACGCGGGCGTAGGTGAAGCCATCGCGATCGGCGGCGGCGGCGAGCGTCGCGCCACTCCCCCCGCGGCCCCGGCCGTAGACGAAGTCCTCACCCGTCACGACGCCGGCGACGCCCAGCTGCTCGACCAGAAAGCGCCGCTCAAAGGCGGCAGCGTCGAGGTTCGCGAAGTCGCGGTCGAACTGGATGACCAGCATCGCGGCCGCGCCCGCCTCACCGAACAACCGCGCGCGCTGATCGAGCGTGGTGAGCCGGAACGGCGGCGCGTCCGGGCGGAACAGGCGCACCGGATGCGGATCGAAGGTGGCGACCAGCGCCGGAACGCCGCGCATCTGCGCTTGCCGCACCGCCTCTGCCACCACCGCCTGATGCCCGCGGTGAAAGCCGTCGAAATTACCCAGCGCCACGATCGCGCCGCGATAATGCGACGGCAACGGCTCGCGTGAGCTGAGCTGAGGGATAACCGCGTCTGTCAACGCGTTCAGCCGCGCGCGATCCGGGCGAGCGTCACGAACTCGAACGCTGGCCTGCCATCCTCCGCCGCATGCGGTTCGCGCGCCACTTCGCGCCATTCGCCGGCGTCGGGGAGGTCGATGGCCGCGTCTCCATCGGGCGCGCAGTGCACTTCGGTAAGCTCGATGCGGTCGGCCAGGGGGAGGAACAGGCGGTAGATTTCCGCCCCGCCTATGACGAATACGTGCGGCGCATTGGCCAGCCGCAATGCGCCTTCGACGTCATGCGCGACCTCCGCCCCTTCCGCGCTCCAGTCGGGATTGCGCGTGAGGACGATGTGCCGCCGCCCTTCGAGCACGCCCGGGAGCGAATCGAACGTCTTGCGGCCCATGATCATCGGGCGACCCATCGTCAGCTGCTTGAACCGGCGCAGGTCGTCGGGCAGCCGCCATGGAAGTCGGCCGCCGTGACCGATCACGCCGTTGTCCGCGCGCGCGAGCAACAGCACGATTTCGGGGCGGTTCACTTGCCCGCGCCTCGCACCCAAGTGACGTGTCCCATCTTGCGCCCGGCGCGCCCGTGCTCTTTGCCATAAAGGTGCACATGCGCGGCGCTGTCGGCGAACAGCTCGCGCCAGAGATCCGCCTGCTCACCGATCAGGTTGCGCATCTCCACCAGCGCGCCGATGCGATCGGTCGCCCCCAGGGGGAGCCCGACGACGGCGCGAATATGGTTCTCGAACTGGCTGGTTGCAGCGCCTTCGATGGTCCAATGCCCGCTGTTGTGCACGCGCGGCGCCATTTCGTTAAAGATCGGCCCGTCTTCGCAGGCGAACCACTCGACCGCCAGCACGCCAATATGATCGAGCGCGTGGGCGAGGCGTAGCGACTGCTCCACTGCGGTAGCGCAGTGACGCGCGACCGACGCCTCGGCTGGGACGACCGAGCGCACCAATATGCCGCCATCGTGCCGGTTCTGCGGGCATTCCCACAGCGCGGTGTCCTCGTCGATGCAGCGCGCGATCAGCACCGAAAATTCACCGACAAAGGGCACCACCGCTTCGAGCACCGCGCGCCGGGCGCCGATCGCCTGCCACGCCTCGGCTGCGTCATCGCCTTGGGTTAGGCGCACCTGCCCCTTGCCATCGTACCCCTCGCGCGCGCTCTTGAGGATGCCTGAACCGCCCAGACGGCTGAGCGCGGGTGCGATGTCCTCGGCACTGTCGATCACCGCAAAATCGGCGACCCGCACGCCTTCCGCTTGCGCAAAGCGCTTTTCCTCGACGCGATCCTGCGCCACCGCCAGGCTCGACGCGCCGGGCCTCACCGGCACCCGCGCTGCGAGGCGCTCGACCGTCGCCACGGGCACGTTCTCGAACTCGAGCGTCACGACGTCGACACTCGCGGCGAAAGCATCGAGCGCGGCTTCGTCGTCCCACGCCGCCCGCGTCACCCGGTCGGCGACGCTGCCGGCGACCGGCGCGTCCTCCGGCGCGAAGATGTGGCAGCGGTAGCCGATCTGCGCGGCGGCAATCGCCAGCATCCGACCGAGCTGGCCACCGCCTAGGATTCCGATGGTGGAACCGGGCGGGAGCGGCTCGACGCTCACGCCCCGCCCTCCGGCCGTTCTGCGACGGCTGCGGTTCGCTCGGCGCGCCAGGCGTCCAGTCGCTCAGCAAGCGCGGGATCATTCGTGGCGAGGATCGCCGCGGCGAGCAGGCCGGCGTTGGTCGCTCCCGCATCCCCGATGGCGAGCGTTCCGACGGGCACACCCGCAGGCATCTGCGCGATCGACAGGAGCGAATCCATGCCCGACAGCGCCTTGCTCTGCACCGGCACGCCCAGCACCGGCAGGCGCGTCATGCTGGCGATCATGCCGGGGAGGTGCGCCGCTCCGCCGGCGCCGGCGATGATCACCGAAAGGCCGGATGCAGCCGCGCCCTTGGCGAATTCATACATGCGCTCGGGCGTGCGGTGGGCGGAGACGATGCGCACGTCGCTTGATACGCCAAGCTCCTCCAGCACCGCCACCGCATGCCGCATCGTCGCCCAGTCGGACTGGCTGCCCATCACCACGGCCACGCGGGTCAGCGTGGTTGAGTGAGACATTTCCGGCGCGCTCGTCATGCTGTCCTGTGTCCGGCGCTGCCCCTCCGGCGCGCGAGCTGCCGCCTAGCGCGGGGTCGAGCCGCTGCGCAAGCGCGACTGGTCGGATTTGGCGATGAGTGGAACCAACTGTTAACAACGATGGGTATAGGGCAGGAAGAGTCGAAGTGGGTTTCGAGGCGATGACTAGGACCAATGGTGGGCAATAGCGCAACGCACAGCGCGGCAGTTGCGGAGGACGGTGTGACCGACCTCCAGGCTGAACTCACGCGCCTGCGCCGCGAGAACCGCGCCCTGACCATCGCCCTTCAGGAGATGGAGCGGATCGCTGAGCGCGACATGCTCACCCCGCTGCATAACCGGCGCTACTTTCTTTCGGCGCTGCATCAGCGGCTGGCGCGTGCGACCCGCTACGGCGACCAGATGGCGCTGATCTATATCGACGTCGACGGGCTCAAGCATATCAACGATACGTTCGGCCACGGCGCGGGCGATTTTGCGCTGATCGAGTTCGCGCAGCGGCTCGCGTCATCGGTTCGTGAAAGCGATGTAATTGCGCGGATTGGCGGCGACGAGTTCGGCCTGATCCTGGAGCATGTGTCGCTGGGCGAAGCCTGCGCACGGGTGACGGCGCTGCTCAACACGATCCAGTCCGCCGACTGCATTTACGACGGTCAGCCGATCCGTCTCAAAGCCTCGTTTGGCGTCGCCGCGGTCACGGCGGGGGACAGCGCCGAGGACCTGCTCGGTCGAGCCGATGCCGCGATGTACGCCGCCAAGCGCGGGCGCAGCGGGTGTGAACCGTTTATTGCGGCGGGCCCGGCTGAGGCGGCGTCGGAACTCCCGGCGTTCCTTGCATCATCTGCTGCATCATCCGCTGCTGCGCGATAAGCTGCTCGACTTCGGCGCGCGATTTCGCGTCCTTGATCTCCACCGAGAAGTTGAGCGGGCTGTTGGCCGGGATGGTGCCCGTCTGCCGGTCGCCGTAACCGAGCGCGGCGGGGATGCGCACGCGATACTGGCCGCCGATCCGCATCCGCATCAGCGCCTGGCGAAAGCCCGGAACGACGTTCGCGACCTCCAGCGGGGCCTGTTCATTGGCGTCGAACACCGTCCCGTTGTCGAGCTTGCCCTCATATTTCACCAGCACGATGTCGTCGGCGTTGATCGCGCGGCCGGTGCCCTCACGCACGGTGGTGAAGCCAATGCTCGGCGGGCTGGAGAGGAACAGCGCATACGCAAGCGCCGCTGCCACCAGCAGCGCAAGCCCGCCCCACAGCCAGACAAGGCCCGACTTGCTCACCGGACGAAGCGGAACGGCGGTGGCGGACATGCAACTGAACCTTTCGCTGCGGGCGGCCGCTGCGGCGCCCTGCGCGCGTCGCTATAGTCGGCGCGCGCCGGGGAGCAAGCGCTGGCGGTCAGTCGCCGCCCGACCAGTGCCGCTGCATGAAGAACCCCGCGACTCCGAGTGCCATGACCACGCACACCGCCGTCACGCCCCAAAAGGCCCACGGCTCCTTGGCGAATGGTATCCCCTCCACATTCATGCCGAGGAGGCCGGTGAGGAACGTCAGCGGCAGGAACACCAGCGCGACGATCGCCACCTGAAGCGAGCGCTGATCGAGCTTTTCGCCCCGCAGGTCGGTCAGCTCCTCGTGCAGCACCGCCGCGCGCTCGCGCGCCGCCTCAAGCTCCTCACCCATGCGCGCGAACTGGTCCGCCGCGCCGAGCAGTTCGCTGCGCTCGCGTTCGTCGATGAAGTCGAGCCGCAGCGCCGCCAGCCGCTCCAGAGCCTGTCGTTGCGGCACGACGAACCGCCGGTAGCCGATTGCGCGACTGCGCAGCGCGGTCACCTCGCGCCGGACGGAGAAGGGCGTCGACGGCTCGATCTGCGTTTCAAGCGTGTCGACCCGGTCGCCGATCTCGGCGATGCTGTGATCGAGCATGTCCGCCGCGGCGGTGGCAATGGCGATGATCACGTCGCCCGGATCGTGCATCGCCCCCTCGTGAAAGCGCGCTTCCACCGCCGGCAGCACGGCGTTGCGCCGCAGGCTCGCGGAGAGCAGCAGCCCAGGCTCCGCCCACAGCCGCAGCGATGCCAGCGGATCGCCCGCATCCACCTCCCCCGCCGCCAGCGGGACGCGCAGGTTGAGCAGCACGCCGCCGTCGATCTGTTCGCAGCGCGGGCGGGTTTCGTAAGCGAGCAGCGCCTGCGATGCCGACGGCGGCAGCGCCACGGGCAAGGCGCCCAGCTCCTCCGCACGCCCCTCCGTCCCCGCGATATGCAGCCAGAGGAAACGGCCCGGTCGGCGGTCGCTCAGCAGCTCCGCCAGCGTCTCTTCATTGCAGGCGAAATCCTGCGCTCGGCCGTCCTCAAACAAGTGCGCGCGGACGTGTGCGTCGCTCACGCGGCGTCGCTGGCGGGTGCGGCCACCACCCATTCGGGCACGCGCTCGGCGGCCATGATCGCCTCGGGCGCGATGCGATCGGCGACCACTGCCCAGCGCGCGCCGGAGACCAGCACCTCGGGCACCATCGCGCGGCTATTGTAGGTCGACGCCATCGTCGCGCCATAGGCACCCGCCGTGCGGAACACGGCGAGGTCGCCCGCCGCGACGCGCCCGATCTCCCGCGCGGTCGCGAAGCAATCGCTCGATTCGCACACCGGCCCGACGATGTTCGCGGTCATGCGCTCCGACCCCGGCGCGACCGGCTCGAAATGGTGATAGGCATCGTAGAGCGCGGGCCGAGCGAGGTCGTTCATCGCCGCGTCGACGATCACGAACGGCGTGTTCACCCCAGGCTTCACGCGGATGACGCGGGTGACGAGCACCCCCGCCTCCCCCACCAGTGAGCGCCCCGGCTCGATCGTCAGAGCGACGCTCCAACCGGCGGTCACCCGCGCGAGCATCGTGGCGTAGTCGGCGGGCGTGGGCGGGACCTCACTCTCGCGATAGCCGACCCCCAGCCCGCCGCCGAGGTCGACGTGCGTGACGGGGAGTCCGGCGCCGCGAAGCTCGGCCACCAGCGCGCCGACACGGGAGAAGGCGCGCTCCAGTGGATCGAGCGAGAGCAGCTGGCTGCCGATATGGACCGCGACGCCACGGACATCGAGGCCGGGGAGTGCGCTGAGCCGGGCGTAGATCGCGGGCGCCTGGTCGATCGCCACCCCGAACTTCGACTCCGCAGTGCCAGTGGTGATCTTGGTGTGAGTGCCCGCGTCGACGTCGGGATTGACGCGGAGCACCACCGGCGCGCGCACGCCGCGCGCTTGCGCGATAGCGGACAGTTCGGCGCCCTCCCCCTCACTTTCGAGGTTGAACTGGCCAATCCCCGCATCGAGGCCCGCGACCATCTCCGCGTGGGTCTTGCCGACGCCCGAGAAAACGATGCGCGAGGGCGCGACACCCGCGGCGCGCGCGCGCTTCATCTCGCCCGCCGAGACCACGTCCGCGCCGAGGCCGAGCCGCGCCAGCACGCCGACGACCGCGAGGTTGGGGTTCGCCTTGATCGCATAGGCGATGTCGACCCCGCCCGGCACACTCGCCATCGCGTCGATCCATGCCTGCGCCTTCGCTTCGAGGAGGCCTTGCGAGTACACGTAGACCGGCGTTCCCACCGCATCCGCCACCGTCGCCAGCGCCACCCGCTCGCAGGCGAGAGCGCGGTCGGCAGCGTCGCGGTGAAAAGCCTGCATCGTCGCGCCCTCTAGCCCGGCGGCAGGTCGAACGGATCGGAGGTCCGCGCCTCACCCCGGCTGACGGGTTCGTCGCTGCGCTGGGGCCGCGCCTGCGGGCTCGGCGTCACGAGCTTTTCAGGGGTCGGCGTTGCGATCGCCCCAACCGGCGTTGCAGGGCGCGGGCCGCTGGCGGGGTAGGTCAACTCCTGCCTCCGGCCGCAGCCGCTCAGCGCCAGCGCCGCGAGCGCCACGAGGCTTATCGAACGCAGAGTCACTCCGCCGTCCCTTCCAGCGCCGCGCGTGCCGCAGCGATCGCTTCCCTTACCCGCACGGGGGCGGTTCCGCCAAGGCTGGTGCGCGATGCGACCGACGCCTCCACGGTCAGCCGCGCGAGCAGCTGCGGCGTCACGCGCGGGTCGATCGCCGCCGCCTGCGCCGGGTCGAGCTCGCTGAGGTCGACCCCCGCCCGCTCTGCCGCCGCGACGCATGCGCCGACGATGTGATGCGCCTCGCGAAAAGGAACCTGGCAGTCGCGCACCAGTGCATCGGCAAGATCGGTCGCGGTGGAGAAGCCCTGCGCCGCCGCGGCGCGGGTGCGCGTCGTGTCGAACGTCACGCTCGCGCTCATCCCGGTCATTGCCGCGAGCGACAGGGTGAGCAGCTTGTGCGCCTCGAACAGCGGCTCCTTGTCGTCCTGCATGTCCTTGGAATAGGCGAGCGGAAGGCCCTTCATCGTCACCATCAGGCTGGTCATGCAGCCGATGATGCGCCCCGCATGGCCGCGCACCAGCTCGGCGGCGTCAGGGTTGCGCTTTTGCGGCATGATCGAGCTGCCGGTGGAGAAGCTGTCGGGCAGTTTGACGAACCCGAACATCTGGCTCGCCCACAGGACATACTCCTCCGCCATACGGGACAGATGCAGCGCGCATTGGGTTGCGGCGGTGAGATATTCGAGCGCGAAGTCGCGATCGGACACGGCGTCAAGGCTGTTCGCGCTCGCGCGGTCAAAGCCGAGCGCCTGCGCGGTGGCCTCGCGGTCGAGGTCGAAGCCCGTCCCCGCCAGCGCCGCCGACCCCAGCGGTGAGACGTTGAGCCGCCGCCGCGCGTCCGCAAACCGCGCCCGGTCGCGCTCGAACATGGCGAAATAGGCCATCAGGTGGTGCCCGATCGTCACCGGCTGCGCGACCTGCAGATGCGTGAAGCCGGGCATGATGCTGTCGGCATGCTCGTCCGCGCGGTCGAGGAGGACGCGCATCAGCGCGACCAGTGCGGCGTCGACCTCATCCACCGCATCGCGCACCCATAGGCGAAAGGCGGTGGCGACCTGATCGTTGCGGCTGCGCGCGGTGTGAAGGCGCCCCGCGGCCGTGCCGATCTTCTCCGCCAGTCGCGCCTCGATGGTCATGTGGATGTCTTCGAGCGCGAGGTCGACCGGCACGCCGTCTCGCGCATACTCCTCCGCAATCTCCGCCAACCCCGCATCGATCGCAGCGGCGTCTTCGGCGGAAATGATGCCCTGCGCACCCAGCATGGCGGCATGCGCGCGGCTGCCGGCGATGTCCTGTCGCCACAGCGCCTTGTCGAAGGGGATCGAGGCGTTAATCTCGCGCATGATCGCCGCCGGTCCCTCGGCGAAGCGGCCGCCCCACATCGCGCTTTTGCCGGGAGTATCGCCCATGCCCTTGTCCACCACTCGCCTGACGCTGCTCGCCGCTGCGCTGGTTTCTGCTGCGGCCCTCGGCGGGTGCGATAGGGGGGCAGGCGGGTCGGAGCAACCTGCGGCAAAGGGGGGAGCGGGGTCGGCGACGGCTGGCGACGGTCTCGGCGAACATCGCACGCTCACCGACCGCGCCGGGCGCCCGCTGCCCGCAGCGCAGGTCGTCGCACCCGACGGCCGACCGGCAGCGCTGGCCTCTCTGCGCGGCAAGCCGGTGCTGGTGAACCTTTGGGCGACCTGGTGCGCGCCGTGCCTTGCCGAGCTGCCGACGCTCAACCGCCTCGCCACCGAGATGGAGGGCCGCGCGCACGTCGTCGCGCTGGCGCAGGACGTCAACGCCACCCACACGGCGACGCGCGACTTCCTCAAGCAGCGCGGCTGGGAAACGATTGCCAGCTGGTCGGACTCCGAAAACAAGGTCGGGCTGGAGGAAGGCGGCAACCTTCCCACCACCATCCTCTACGACGCCAGCGGCAAGGAAACCGCGCGCGTCGTCGGCCCGCTCGACTGGTATTCGGCAGAAGCGCGCGAACTCCTCCGCGCCGCCGGTTTCCCGCCGGTCGAGGAGTGAGGGTCGGCGCGCTTCATAGCAAGATCGCAGGTCGCCCGATAATCTTCGGGCGCCGACGCCCACTTCCCCCCTCCGCCGCGCCCGCCTAGAACGCGGCGCAATGGCGCTGTACCTGCCCGTCGCGAATATGAGCGTGAATGTGCTCGTCATCATTCTGCTCGGCGGGATGGTAGGGTTGCTGTCGGGGCTGTTCGGCGTCGGCGGCGGATTTCTGACGACGCCGCTGCTCATTTTCTACGGCATCCCCCCCACCGTCGCCGCCGCCTCCGCCGCGACGCAGGTCACCGGGGCGAGCGTATCGGGCGTGTCCGCCCACCTGCGCCGCAAGGGCGTCGATTTCGAGATGGGGGTGGTGCTGATCGCGGGGGGCTTCGCGGGCTCGTTGATCGGCGCGGCGCTGTTCGAATGGCTGCAGGGGGTGGGCCAGATCGACCTCGTCATCAGCGCGACCTACCTCATCCTGCTCGGCTGGATCGGCACGCTGATGCTGCGCGAGAGCCTCGCCGCGTTCCGTGCAGGCCGTGGCGACAAGCCGGTCCCAGCCAAGAAGCGCCGCCACCATCCGCTGGTCGCCAACCTGCCCTGGCCCTATCGTTTTCGCGCGTCGGGCCTCTACCTCTCCCCCATCGCACCGTTCATACTGGGGGTGCTCACCGGCATCCTCACCATGCTGCTGGGGGTCGGCGGCGGGTTCATCATGGTGCCGGCCATGCTCTATATCCTCGGAATGAGCGCGCGGGTGGTGGTGGGAACCTCGCTGTTCCAGATCCTCTTCACCACCATCGCGAGCACGCTGATCCACAGCGTCACCACCCACGCGGTCGACATCGTGCTGGCGCTGCTGCTGCTGATCGGAGGGGTCATCGGTGCGCAGCTCGGCGCACGGCTGGCGACGCGGATCGACCCGGTGAAGCTGCGCCTCGGCCTCGCGCTGATCGTGCTCGCGGTGGCGCTGCGCATGGGGTTGGGCCTCGTCTGGCAGCCGGACGAAATCTACTCGGTGCAGTGGCTTTGAGGGTCGCGCTCGCCGCGCTGATGCTGGCGGTCGCTGCCCCCGCCGCGGCCCAGCGCGAGCCGGTGCTGGTGCCCGACGTGTCGGTGCGCGAGATCGAGATCAAATACAGCTTCACCGGCGAAGACCTGCTGCTGTTCGGCGCCATCTTGTATCCCGACGGACGCGCGCCGGGCGATGCGCGCAGCGACGTGGTGGTGGTGATCAAGGGCCCCGTCGCGCCCGTCCGGCTGCGCGAGAAGAGCCGAGTCGCGGGCGTCTGGGTCAACGCCGACAGCGTACGTTTCGGTTCGGCGCCCGGCTTTTACGCCCTCGCCTCCTCCCGCCCGATCGAGCAGATCGTCGACGAACGCACCGCGGCAGTGTTCGAACTCGGCCTCGCCAACCTGGCGCTGTCGCCGTCGGGCTTTGCCACGAGCGAGCAGCTGCGCCGCCTCGAGGCGGGGTTTGTCGACCTGTTCCGCCGGGGCGGGCTGTTCGCCGAACAGCCGGGCGCGGTGGAGATCAGCAACGGCGTCCTCTACCGCGCGCGGCTCAACATCCCGGCGCAGGTGCCGGAGGGGGAGTATACCGCCGAAACCTACCTCATCCGCGGTGGGAACGTGCTGGCGGTGGCGTCACGCGATATCGTCATCCGCAAGATCGGCGTCGACCGTTTCATCGCCGACGCGGCAGCGCACTGGGGCCTCGCCTACGGCCTGGTGGCGGTGGCGCTGGCGGTAGGCATGGGCCTCGCCGCGGGCTGGTGGTTCGGCCGCCGATGAAGCGCATCCTCGTCTGGCTGGTGCCGGACCGCTTCATCCTCGTGCTGATCGCGACCATCGCACTGGCGAGCGTGCTGCCAGTGCGCGGGAGCGACGTCGCGCTGGCGAACCTCCTTTCCTCCGCCGCGGTGTTCGTGATCTTCCTCCTCCACGGCATCCGCTTGCCGCGCGCGGAGGTGATCGACGGGCTCAAGGACTGGCGCACGCAGGGCGCGATCGCGCTGTTCGTGTTCGGCGTGATGACGCTCGCCGGCCTCGCGCTGTGGCGGCTGACGAGCGGGTCGCTACCGGCGATGGTCGCGCTCGGCTTTCTCTATATCGGCGTGTTGCCGACCACCGTGCAGTCCGCCACCACTTACTGCAGCCTGGCGCGCGGAGCGGTTGCGGTGTCCGTCGTGGCGAGCGCGCTCGACAATCTGGCGGCGGTGATCGTCACGCCGACGCTGTTCGCGCTGCTCGCCGGGACCGCAGGCGGGGTGAGCCTCGGCGCAAGTCTCGCGCTGCGGGTAGGCGCGATCCTGCTGCTGCCCTTCTTCATCGGCCAGCTGATCCAGCGCTGGGCGAGGCCGTGGGCGCTGCGCCACGCCGCCCTCGTCAAGCGCATCGACCAAGGCGCGATCGCGCTCGCGGTCTATGTCGCCTTCTCCGCTGCTGTGGTGCAGGGCATCTGGAGCAAGCTCGATGGCGGCGCTCTGGGCGTGCTCGCGCTCGGCGTGGGGGTGATGCTGCTGGTGGGTTTTGGGGGAGCGTGGGCGACGGGACGGCTCGTCTCCGACCGGCTCGACGTGCGCACGGCGGTGCTGTTCTCGGGCGCGCACAAGTCGATCGCGGTCGGCGCACCGCTCGCGGCGTTGATGTTCCCGCGTGACGCGGCGGGCATGGTGCTGCTGCCGATCCTCGCCTACCATTTGGCGCAACTGGTGATTTCGGCGTGGATCGCACCGCCGCTCGCGCGGCGCAATGAAGCAGCGTGCTTGCAGGGCTCGGCTGTCTTATCTAACTACAACACACCTGAGCCGGAGAGATTATGAGCGACATCGAACCCGCCCCGTTGCCGACCAAACTCGCCGAAGCGGAACCCACGCTGACGCTCGAACCGCCCAAGCCGGTACCCGCCGTCGTGCCGGAAAAGGCGGCGGGCCTCGTCAGCATTGGCGACGAGGTGAAGAGCGAGCTCGAAAAGCGCGTCGCGACCTTCGTCGACGAACTGGTCGCGGCGGACACCAACAGCCCCGAATTCGGCAAGAAGGTCGACCAGCTCACCAACATGGGCCGTCAGGAGATTGCGGCGGCGGCGCAGCAGTCGAACCGTTTCCTCGACCGCCCGGTGCGCGCGATGGATCGCGACGGCAACGTCGGTCAGGATCTGGTTGCGCTGCGGCAGGTGGTGGAGGACCTCGACCCTGGTCGCGCGGGCAAGGTGCGCGGGCGCAAGCTGCTCGGCATCATCCCGCTGGGCGGTTCGCTGCGCAGCTATTTCGACAAATATCAGAGCGCGCAGACGCACATCAGCTCGATCCTCGCTCGCCTCGCGAGCGGCAAGACCGAGCTGATGAAGGACAATGCCGACATCGACGTCGAGCGGCAGAATCTGTGGGCCGCGATGGGTCGGCTCGAGCAAATGGCGCACATGGCGGGCAAGCTCGACGAACAGCTCGAGGAAAAGGCCGCCGAGCTCGACGCGACCGACCCCGCAAAGGCGAAGACCATCCGCGAAAGCGCGCTTTTCTATGTGCGCCAGCGGCGGCAGGACATCCTCACCCAGCTGGCGGTGAGCGTGCAGGGCTATCTCGCGCTCGACCTCGTCAAGAAAAACAACGTCGAGCTGGTGAAGGGCGTCGATCGCGCATCAACCACCACCGTCGCGGCGCTCCGCACCGCGGTGACGGTGGCGCAGGCGATGACCAACCAGAAGCTCGTGCTCGGCCAGATCACCGCGCTCAACACGACGACCGCCGGGATCATCGATTCCACGGGCGCGCTGCTCAAGGAAAACACGACGCGCGTTCACGAGCAGGCGGCGGCGTCGACCATTCCGATGGAGACGCTGACCCGCGCCTTCCAGAACATCTACGAGACGATGGATGCGGTCGACACCTTCAAGCTGAAGGCGCTCGACAGCATGAAGACGACCATCAACACCCTCTCCGCCGAGGTCGAGAAGTCCAAGGGCTACATCGCGCGGGCGGAAGGGCAGGCGCAGGCACAGGCGCAGCTGACCGGGCGCGACAGCCCGCTCGCGGCGATCGAGGGGTGATGCGCGGTTGGTGAAACCTGTGCGCCCCGTCCCGCCAGGCCTCGCGCCGATCGAGCCGACCGACGCGAGCTTGCATCCGCTGCCTGCGCCGATCGCGCCGCTGCCGCGTAGCCAGTCGGTGAGCGTCGCGGTGAGCGATGCGGAACGCGCGCTCCAACGCCAGCGCTCGGCAGAGATTGCGCGGCCGGTTCAGGCGCAGCGGAGGAGCTTTGCCAAGCGCGCCAAACGCGTCGCCATCGCCTATTTCACCGGGCTGCTGGCACTGGTGATCGGAGCGGCTGTGGTGTCGGGGCTGCTCGGCGGGATCGGCATCATCGGCTTCACGCTGATGATGCTGCTGGCGATCCTGCTGGTGCCGATTGCGCTATCGTTCGGAAAGGAGCGCGCGATGCGCCCCGCGGACCTCAGCCGTGTCGATGTGGCGCAGCTGGCGGATCGCACCAACGTCTGGCTCGGCCAGCAACGCCGCGCGCTGCCCGCCCCTGCGCAAACGCTGGTCGACAGCATCGGCGAACGGATCGCGCAGCTCGGCCCGCAGCTCGAAGCAATCGGCGGCGCCTCGCCCGAAGCGGTCGAAACGCGCCGGATCGTCGGCGACGAATTGCCCGAGCTGATCCGCAGCTACCAATCGGTGCCGAGCGCCATGCGCCGCGAAGACCGCAACGGCCGTGTCGCCGAACGTGACCTCCTCGACGGCCTCGCCAACGTCGACCGCGCGATCGACACGCTCAGCCGCGACATCGCCGCGCGGGACATGGACCGGCTGGCGAGCCACTCGCGCTATTTGGAAACGCGCTACGGCGACGGGGGGCAGTCCATCCCCTGACAGCCGCTGCGGGGGCAGAACCGGTCACCCGCCGCTGCCCTGGACGCCGAGACTCGGAAATGGCTCCCTGCCTGCGCAGGAGCCACCGCTACGCTCGTTCTGCCTTGTCCTTACCCCAGACGGCGGACGCCTTCGGGCGGGCCGCGGCGGGGGCCGCCCTTGCGGGGGAAGCGACGCGGGCGCTGGGCGTCGCCGCTGCGCTCACCATCCCGAACGAAGCGATCGCCACCACCTTCACGCTGAGGGCGACCGCCGCCGCGCCCGCCACGCGCGTCCTCGCGCTGGCGGTGCGGGTCGCGACCCTGCGAGCCGGTGTCGCGCGGGGGCGCGACGGGCTTGGGCATCCGCGCGACCATCTCGACGAAGTTGGCGGGCAGCGGAACGACGTTGGGCTTCACCCCCGTCAGCCGCTCGACCGCGCGCATCCGCTGGCGTTCGTCGTCCGCGACGAGGCTGATGGCGATGCCCTCCGCGCCCGCACGCGCGGTGCGGCCGATGCGGTGGACATATTGTTCGGCAACGTCGGGGATTTCGAAGTTGATGACGTGGCTCACCCCGCTCACGTCGATCCCGCGCGCGGCGATGTCGGTGGCGACGAGCACCGGCGTCGAGCCGTCCTTGAACCCGCCGAGCGCGTGCGTGCGCTGCGCCTGGCTCTTGTTGCCGTGAATCGCGGCGGCACGAATGCCCGCGCCCATCAGGTGCCGCACGACACGGTCGGCGCCGTGCTTGGTGCGCGTGAACACCAGCGCGCGCTCGATCGGCTCGCTCTTGAGGATGTGGTTGAGCAGCGCCTGCTTTTCGCGCTGATCGACAAGCGTCATCGACTGGGCGATGCGCTCCGCGGTGGTCGAGGGCGGGGTCACCGACACCTTCACCGGATCGGTCAGGAACTCCTTGGCGAGGTCCGCGATCTCCTTGGGCATCGTCGCCGAGAAGAACAGCGTCTGGCGCTGCTTGGGGAGCAGCTTCGACACGCGCCGCAGCGGATGAATGAACCCCAGGTCCATCATCTGGTCCGCTTCGTCGAGCACGAAGATTTCCACCGCGTTGAGCGTCAGCGCGCGCTGGTCGATGAGGTCGAGCAGGCGCCCCGGCGTCGCCACCAGCACGTCCACCCCTTGCGCCAGACGCTTGATCTGGCGCCCGATCGGCACGCCGCCGAACGCGGTGTCCGACGTGATCGGCGTGTAGCGCGCGTAGGCAAAGATGCTCTGCTGAATCTGCGCAGCCAGCTCACGCGTCGGCGCGAGGATCAGCATGCGGCAGCTGCGCGGGGTGCGACGATTGCCGCTCTCCACCAGCCGATCGATCGACGGCAGCGAAAAGGCGGCGGTCTTGCCGGTGCCGGTCTGCGCGATGCCGAGCAGGTCATGGCCCTCCAGCAACGGCGGGATCGCCTGCGCCTGGATCGGCGTCGGCGTGTCGTAATCCTTCGCGGCAAGCGCCTTGAGGGTCGGCTGGGCAAGACCCAGCGAACGGAAATCGGTCATGAAAATCTCACAAGCCAAGGCTTCGGCGCGCGCGGCGAGGAGCCACGCGACGCGTCGGCGGATCGAAACGACCCGCGTGAAAGGGAAGCCTCAGGAAAACACTCGGCGCTGCGACCGGACCGCTTCAAAAAGGGTCGTCACGCTGTCGCAGTGGATGGGCAATGCCATCCGCGCCGAGCGGGGAGATAGGGGAACGCGCGGCAAATGTCGAGGGGGTGGGCGGCGTGGTGAGGGGCCCAACCCCGACCTCCCGCTCCCGGATTTGCGGAATCCGTCAAAGCCGATAAACGCGCTTGCTCCATGGCCGATGTGCATCTGATCACCGACACCGCTGCGCTCGCGGCATTCTGCGCCAAGGTCGAGACCGCCGACTTCATCGCGGTCGACACCGAATTCATGCGCGAGTCGACCTACTACCCCGAGCTTTGCCTCATCCAGGTGGCGACGCGCGAGCATGCCGCGGCGATCGACCCGCTGGCGGATGGCATCGACCTTTCCTGCCTGCTCGACCTGCTGGTGGAGCGTGAGGACATCCTCAAGGTGTTTCACGCCGGCGGGCAGGATGTGGAGATCATCTACAACCTCACCGGCAAGACGCCGCACCCCATCTTCGATACGCAGATCGGGGCGATGGCGCTCGCGCAGGCGGAGCAGCTCGGTTACTCCAACCTCGTTGAAAGCTGGCTCGGTATCAGCCTCGACAAGGGTGCGCGCTTTACCGATTGGTCGCGCCGCCCGCTCGACAAGCGCCAGCTCGACTACGCCATCGCGGACGTGACGCACCTCGCCAAGATCGTCCCGATGATGCTCGACAAGTTGCGCAAGACCGATCGCGGGCATTGGCTCGATGAGGAGATGGAAAAGCTCGCCGATCCAGCCAATTACGCGCTCGATCCCGACGATGCCTGGCTGCGTATCAAGGTGCCGAGCCGCAAGCCCGAGGTGCTCGGCCGCCTGCGCGCGCTGGGCGCGTGGCGCGAGAAGGAGGCGCGCGGCAAGAACCTCCCCCGCGGGCGCATCGCCAAGGACGAAACGCTGCTGGAAATCGCAGCGCATCCGCCGCAGCGGCAGGACGATCTGACGCGCATTCGCGGGCTTTCCCCGGCGTGGAAAGGCAATGAGATCGGCGCCCGGCTGATGAGCGCGCTGGCTGGCGCGACCCCGGTCCATCGCGACGAAACCCCCTGCACCCCACGCGGTCCCGGGCTCGGGAAAGAGGGCGTGCTGGTCGCCGACCTTCTAAAGCTGCTGCTCAAAATCCGCGCGCGGGAAATGAACGTCGCGGCGCGGCTGATCGCGCGCAGCGACGAACTGGAGGCGCTGGCCTGCGGCGCACGCGACGGCCTCGCCATCCTTTCGGGCTGGCGGCGTGAGGTGTTCGGTCAGGACGCGCTCGAACTGGTCGAGGGCCGGTTGGGGTTCACCGTGACGAAAGGTCGGCTCAAGATGATGCGCGGTGATCCCGCCGCGGCCGGCGTCGATCTGTAGGAAAGGTTTCGCCATGCGCCTGATGATGCTCGCCCTGCCGATCGCGCTTGCTGGCTGCGCGCCGGTCGACCGCGAGACGACCACCGGCCAGCGTGAGCCGATTTCGCTGCGCGATGAAGGCGACGAGTGCGGGGCGTCGCTGGTGTCGACCTATGTCGGGCTGCGCGCGACAACGCAGCTGCGCAGCGACGTGACGACGCGGTCGGCGGCGAAGAGCGTGCGCTGGATCGGCCCCGATTCCGCAGTGACGATGGACTATCGCCCCGACCGCCTCAACGTCGAACTCGACCGCGACGACAAGATCCTGCGCTTCACCTGCGGCTAGCTGACGAGGCGGTAGCTCCGCCCGAGCGCCGTCGCCAGCTGCCGCAGCCGCTTTTCGACCTGCTCGCCGGCGAGCGCGGACGCGCCACGGTCGAGCCGCAGCTCGACGGCGCCGTCGGAACCGACGTCGAGCGCGGTCGTCGCCAGCACATCGGGCGCGCCGCCTGAGAGCCGCTCGGCAAGGCGGATGGCGAGCCCCCAGTGTGCGGCGCGGCGAATGCGCTCTTCATCGCCGATGGCGATGCCCTCGACCGCGCGCCCCGCCCCCCCCGCCGCAGCGTACAGCGCCTGCGCGAGCACCAGCCGGTCGTCGAGGTCGATGCCGAGCCACGGGCCGTGCAGCGCGATCTCCACCGCGCGTTCGGGGCGGAAGTCGGGGTTTGCGCTGAACGCAACCTCCGCCATCATGCCCGCCGCGAGCCGGAGGCGCCGCGCCTCCGCACCGTCGCGGCGAAACAGCGGCGCGATCCACGCATCGACGGCGCGCCCGTGCGGTTCGAAGCGGGCGAAGCGGCGCCCTTCATGCTCTGCGGCGACGATCAGCGGGTCCTGCGCGCGCACCGAGGGCGACATCGCGTCGTAGAGCAGCCCTTCGCGCAAACCTGCGGCAGAGACGATCAGCGCCGATGGCTCCAGCGCGCGGGTCAGCGCGACAAGCAGCGCGGCCGCGTCGGCCATCGAATCGGTGCGGCTCGTCGACAGCCCGGTCATCGCGTCGAGCGTGGCGACGTCGGTCGCGGCCAGCCTGCGCGCGATCCGCGGCACGCTTTCGAGCGGAAAATGGTGCCCCGACACGACCGGCAGCGGGCAGCGGCGAGTGATCATGTCATAACGGGCGAGCGCTCGCCACGACCCGCCGACCAGATACAGCGGCAGCGCGCGATCCTCGCCCGGCCAGCCCGCGGCCTTGAGCAGTTTGGCGATGGCGCGATGAAAGCTCTTGCCGCTGTCTTTGCGCAGCGTCGGGAGCCGCAACACGCCGAGCGGAAAGCTCGAATGGTGGCGCGTTTCACCCCCGCCGACGCGCACGAGCTCAAGACTGCCGCCGCCCAGATCGGCAACGATGCCGTCCGCCTGCGGGATGGCGCAGACAACGCCGAGCCCCGCCGCGCGCGCTTCGTCGCGGCCGGAGAAAAGCTCGACGTCGAGACCGATGTCGCGCGCGGCGCTGAGGAATTGCTCGCCGTTGATCGCGTCGCGCACCGCCGCGGTGGCGACGGTGCGCACCTGGTCGAGCTCCATCGCCTGCGTCAGCGCCCGGAACCGCGCGAGCCCGTCGAGCGCGCGGCGGAACCGCTTGGGGGGAATGACCCCCGTCGTCGCCAGCTCCGCGCCCAGCCCAACCGCCAGCTTTTCGTTGAAAACCGCGAACGGCGCGCGTTCGGCGCCGGCGAAAACGACCAACCGGACCGAGTTCGATCCGATATCGATGATCGCTCGACGGGCCTCGTTCACCCGCGCCGTATCAGTCACGCGCAACCCCGAGGTCGAGCACCGGCACGTCACTCGCCCCGCCCAGTTCGCCGCGGCCCGACAGCGACGGGTTGGTCATGAAATAGCGGTGGAGGTTGAAGGGCAGCTCGCCGGGTTCGACGCGGACGTAGCGCCCATCGCTCTCCAACCGCCAGCTCTGTTCGGTATCGAGGAGGTTGGCCGCGAAAACCTGATCGAG
Organism: uncultured Sphingopyxis sp.; assembly: GCA_936933955.1. Taxonomy (GTDB): domain Bacteria; phylum Pseudomonadota; class Alphaproteobacteria; order Sphingomonadales; family Sphingomonadaceae; genus Sphingopyxis. Next base: position 57,799 of record CAKZIN010000035.1, read on the forward strand.
CAGCTGGTCGTGCACCGTCGGATTGTCGATCTCCGCCAGATATTCGACGCGCCGGTCGAAATTGCGGCTCATCCAGTCGGCGGAGGAGAGGAACACGCGCGCCTTGGCATTGGGCAGCGCGGCGCCGTTGCCAAAGGCGTAGACGCGGCTGTGTTCGAGGAAGCGACCCACCACCGACTTCACCCGGATGGTCTCCGACAGGCCTGCAACGCCGGGGCGCAGGCAACAGATGCCGCGCACGACCAGCTCGATCGGCACTCCAGCGGCACTTGCCTCGTAGAGTTTGTCGATGATCGCCTTGTCGACCAGGCTGTTCATCTTGGCCCAGATGCCCGACCCGCGACCTTCGCGCGCATTGGCGATCTCCGCGTCGATCAACCGCATCAGCTGGTCGCGCAGACCCAGCGGAGAGATGGTCAGCCGCTCGAGCGAGGTCGGCTCGATATAGCCGGTGACGTAATTGAACAGCTGCGCCGCATCGCGCCCATAGGCCGGGTTGGCGGTGAAGAAGCTGAGGTCGGTGTAGATACGCGCGGTGACCGGATGATAATTGCCGGTGCCGAAGTGGCAGTAGGTGCGATATCCGCCCCCCTCCCGACGGACGACCATCGACACCTTGGCGTGCGTTTTCCAGCCGATGAAGCCGTAGACGACCTGCACGCCCGCGCGCTCGAGCTGACTCGCCCAGTGGAGGTTCTGCTCCTCGTCGAAGCGCGCTTTCAATTCGACGACGGCGGTCACCGACTTGCCCGCCTCCGCCGCCTCGATCAGCGCGCGGATCACCGGAGACTGATCGCCCGCGCGGTAGAGCGTCTGCTTGATCGCGAGGACGTCGGGATCGGCCGCCGCCTGCCGCAGAAAGGAAAGGACGACGTCGAAGCTCTCATACGGATGGTGGACGATGATGTCCTTGGTCCGCAGCGCCGCGAAGCAATCCCCGCCATGATCGCGGATGCGCTCGGGAAAGCGCGGGGTGTAGGGCTGGAATTTGAGCTCGGGCCGGTCCTCGCCCACCACCTGGGCCAGCGCGCCGATGCCGATGACGCCGGACAGGGTGAGAATCTCGGGCGCCTCCACCTCCGCTTCTTCGAGCAGAGCGGCGCGCAGGTCCTGATCCATCCCCGCGTCGATTTCGAACATGACGACCCGCCCACGGCGGCGGCGGCGCAGCACCGTGCGGAAATGCTGGACGAGGTCCTCCGCCTCCTCCTCGATCTCGATGTCGCTGTCGCGGATCAGGCGGAAACGGCCGTGCGCCTTGACCGTAAAGCCGGGGAACAGCCGATCGGCGAACAGCGCGACCAGCGTTTCCATCGCGACATAGCGCACCGGCGTCCCCTCAACACGCAAGAAGCGCGGCACCGCCGGGGGCACCATCACCAGCTCGCGCACGCGCTCGCCATCGGCGCGCTCCAGCTCGAAGATCGCGGCGAGGCCCTGGTTGGGTATGAAGGGAAAGGGGTGCGCGGGGTCGATCGCCTGCGGGGTGAGCACGGGGAAGATCTGCGCATCGAACAGTTCGACGAGCTCGTCGCGAAGCGGTTCGGCCTCCGACAGCCGGGTCACGACCTCGATCCCCGCCTCGGCGAGTTCCCCGCGCAGCGCCGCCCAGACATCCTGCTGTTCGGCGACGAGCGCCTGCGCCGCCCCGGCGACGGTCTTGAGCTGGCGGCCCGGGGTCAGCCCGTCGATCGAGCGCGTCTCCACGCCCTGCAGCTTTTGCGCCTTGATCCCGGCGACGCGGACCATGAAGAATTCGTCGAGGTTGTTGCCGGAGATCGACAGGAACCGCAGCCGCTCGAGCAGCGGGTGCGCGGGGTTCTGCGCCTCCTCCATCACGCGGCGGTTGAAGGCGAGCCACGACAGCTCGCGGTTGAAATAATGGGCGGCGGCGCTCCCGGTCATGCCGCGAGCGAGCCCGGATCGATCAGCCGCGCATCGCTCAGCAGCGCGCGGATCGCGGAAAGGCTGGGCGAGCCGCCGTGCGCAAGATGCGCCGCGATGGCGTCGCAGGCGCGAGCGATGGCGTCGTGACTACGCTCGATGCGCGCGGCGACATAGTTGGCGACCGTATCCGCCAGCGGCACCCCGGCCCGCGCCGCGGCATCATCCACTCGCGCACGAATTTCGCACGGGTCGGGCAGGCCGATCGCCACGCGGTGTGCGCTGTGAAGGCGCGTCACTAGATCGGGGAGCGCGCGGTCGGTGACCGCGAAGTCCTCCCGCGCGATCAGCAAAAGCGGCGATCCCGCATCGCGCGCGGCGTTCCAGCCGTGGAACAGCGCTTCGTCCGAGTCGCGCTCGATGTCGTCGATCACGCCAAACCCTCGCGCTGTCAGCACCGCCCCGATCAGCGAACGCCCCGAGCGCGGCGGCCCGACCAGCAACGTCGCCGCGGGCGGCTGCGCCTCTCCATCGAGCAGCAGCCGCGCCACTTCCGACAGCGATGCGCCCAGGATCAACTGTCGCTCCGTGCGCGCCCAGCCGAGCGGCAGGCCGAGCTGGCGGGGCTTCGCCTGCGCACAGGCTGGCGCGTCGCCGAACAGGGGCAGGTCGGCGCTCAACGCCCGCTCAACGCGCGATGCGGAAGGTGCTGCCCTCCGACGACACCCTCCAGCCGGCGGAGGAAAGCGCGCTGCGCAGCGCGTCGGCCTCACCGCGGAAACGGATGCGCACCACCGACATGCCGCCGATCGCGGCGCTGCTGGTCGATGCGCTTTCCACGCCAGCCACCCCGCGCAAGGCCGATTCGGCGGCGGAGACAGCCCCTTCGCTGGGCGTTTCGATCTGAATCGAGAAGCTGTTGGTTTCGACCGCCGGAGCCGCCTCCGGCTCGCTGGAGGCATTGGCGGTGTCGATGCCACTTGTCGCCGTCGGGTCGGTCGCGCTGCGCCGCTCCGCCTCGAGCCGTCGCGGGTCCGGCTTGACGAGTTCGGGGGGCAGCGCAACCGGATCGGGAATGACCAGCGAGGGGTCGGTGCGCAGCCGCCCGTCCGCAAGCGCGGCGAGGTAGATCGCGTCCACCCGGCGCACGCCCTCGTCCATCATGCGCGGCAGTCCGGCGGGGGAGTTGGTGGTCAGGACCGCCGTCCCGAGCAGCTGGTTGTCCGGGCCGTAGCGCGCGGCAAAGCGCGCGGTGATGGGCCCACCGGGATAGCTGCGCTCGATCCGCACGGTCGGGATCAGCACGTCGCTCGCGCCATAATAATCGAGAATGTCGCGCCACCAGCGCCGCTGGCGCCGTTCCGCCTGACCGGGGTTGAGCAGCAGAAGGTCCGACCCGTTGCCCGCGGTGCGGACGTAATCGACGCTGCTGTCGGAGGTCTTGAACTCCGCCCAGGCGCGCTGCCATTCGCTGCGCGAGGCAAAGGTCTGCGGCACCCCCGCCTCGATCACTATCGGCATCACGAGATACGGCGGCGAGCGGAAGATGCGACCCGACGTGCCGAGGATCTCGCCCGCGCGTGCCCGATCGAACTGTATGCCCAAGGTCGCGACATAGCGCCCGGGGCCGATCTGCTCGCGTTCCACCACGATAGCGGAGACGATGCCGTCAAGCACCGAATCGGAGAGCTTGGGCGCGGTCGCTCCGCCGTTGGTCTGCTTGAACAGCGCCTCCCAGCCCTTGCGCTGCGCCTCGCGCCATCCGGCGAGCCGCGCTTCGTCCGCAGTCTCCCCTTCCTCGTCGACTTGAATGCCCGAGACGGCGAGGTCGTTGGAGCTGCCGATCGGCTGGATTCCGCGGTTGCCGGGCTCGATCTGCGCGTGGGCCGAACCCATGGCGACCAGCGCAGCACTCGCCGCGAGCAGGCCGAAGCGGCGCAGGGAGGAACGGGGGGCCATCATCGCGCGCGTCTTTTGGCGATTGCGGCGTGGAAATCCAAGGGGCTTGTCGCTAGCAGCGCGACCCATGACCGACGCGCCCGACGAGCAACCCGCCGCCACCCCCTACACCTACGCCGGTGCGGGCGTGTCGATCGCGGCAGGCAATGCGCTGGTGCGCGAAATCGCCCCGCTCGCGCGCTCGACACGGCGCGCTGGCGCGGACGCGGACCTTGGCGGCTTTGGCGGGGTGTTCGACCTCAAGGCGGCGGGCTTTACCGACCCGCTGCTGGTCGCCGCCAACGATGGGGTGGGCACCAAGCTCAAGCTCGCGATCGAACATGACGCGCACGATCATGTCGGCATCGACCTCGTCGCGATGTGCGCCAATGACCTCATCGTGCAGGGCGCGGAGCCGCTGTTCTTTCTCGACTATTACGCGACCGGAAAGCTCGACCCTGCGACCGCCGAGCGGGTCATCGCCGGGATCGCGCATGGCTGCCGCATCGCGGGCTGCGCGCTGATCGGCGGCGAGACGGCGGAGATGCCGGGCATGTATGCGGGGGAGGACTATGACCTCGCTGGCTTCTGCGTCGGCGCGGTGGAGCGCGAAGACCTCCTCACCGGCGCCACCATCGCGCCGGGCGACGTGCTGCTGGGGCTGGCGTCGAGCGGGGTGCACTCCAACGGTTTCAGCCTCGTAAGGCGGCTTGCGGCGGACAAGGGCTGGCGGTTCGACCGCCCCGCGCCGTTCGACATCGACGTGCGGCTGATCGACGCGCTGATGGCGCCGACGCGCATCTATGTCGCATCGCTGCTGCCGCTGCTGCGCGCGCGTCAGATCAAGGGGTTGGCGCACATCACCGGCGGCGGCCTCCTCGAGAATATCCCGCGCGTACTGCCCCATGACGCCCACGCAACCGTCGACGCCGACGCCTGGCCCATGCCGCGGCTGATGGCGTGGCTGCAGGCGCAGGGCGCGATCGAGCCTGAGGAGTTCGCGCGCACCTTCAACGCGGGGATCGGCATGGTCGCGATCGTCGCCGCGGAGGACGCGGACGAAGTCGTCGCCGCACTCACCACCGCGGGCGAAACGGTCCACCGCATCGGTGAGGTCGGCGCGGGCGTGCGCGGTTGCACAGTTCGCGGTTCCGCGGGCACCTGGTCGGCGCGCGGCGACTGGTCCGCGACGCATCATGGCTGACGAGCCGTCGCGCCGCGTTCCGGTCGGCGTGCTGATCTCCGGCAGCGGCACCAACATGGCGGCGCTGCTCTATGCCAGCCGCGCGAGCGACTGCCCGTTCGAGATTGCGCTGGTGCTCGCCAATGACCAAGCGGCGCCTGGCCTTGCGCTGGCGGCGGCGGAGGGCGTCGCCACCGCCGCGCGCTCGCACCGAGGCCTCCCCCGCGCGGAACATGAAGCGTGGCTCGATCTGGAGCTGCGCGCGCACGGCTGCGAAGTGGTCGCGCTTGCGGGCTATATGCGCGTCCTCACGCCTGCGTTCGTGGCGGGGTGGGAGGGGCGCATGCTCAACATCCACCCCTCGCTGCTGCCGCTCTATCCGGGGCTCGACACGCATCAGCGCGCGCTCGACGCGGGCGATGCCTACGCTGGCTGCACCGTGCATCAGGTGACCGCCGAGCTCGATGCGGGGCCGATCCTCGCCCAGACGCGCGTCGCGATCCTGCCCGGTGACACCGCGGAGACGCTCGCGCGCCGCGTGCTGATCGCCGAACACCAGCTCTACCCGCGCACGCTCGCGGAGTTCTGTCGCGCTCAGGCGGGGGAGCCGAACGGCAGCACCGCCTCATAAACGCTGAGCGGGGGCTTGCCCTCCACCTTGATCCCGCGCCGCAGCAAAAAGGCGTGGCGGACGATCTCTGCCTGCTGCTCAAGCCCATAGGCCGCGAACGGCTTGCCCCGTTCGAGCACATAATCGTAGCGCGCGAACGGCAGCCGCATCAGCGGCAGATACCATCGCCCGCGCGTCTGCGTCTGCCAGACGTGGGTCAGCTCATGCAGCAGCAGCCCCTGCCGCCCGGTCGGAGCAGCACAGAAATCGTCGCAGAAGAGGTCGCCCTGCGGGTGAAAGTGGATACGCCCCATCGGCGCCATCACCACCGCGCGCGGCTGAAAGAAGGCCCAGCGCCGATTGACCAGCTCCACCGCGGAGAGGTCGATCGCGTCGCCGAACATGCTGCGGGCGAGCGCGGCCTCCTCTGCGGTCAGGCGGCGGCGGTCGCTCAATGGCCGCTGTGCGCCCCTGCCCCGCCGCTGCTCGCCGCGGACGGAGTGGCGGCGGCCGTGGGCTCGCTAAAGCTGAACACCACGGGAAGGTTACCCCCATCCTCGAAGTGCAGCACGATCGTCGCGCGGTGATGGGTTCGCGCGGCTTCGCTCATCCCGTAGAGCATCAGGTGCTTGCCGCCCTGCCGGAACACGACCTCGCCGTCGGCGGGCACCGCGACGCGGGCGAGCGGCGCCATCTCCATCACGCCGTTCGTCATGCGGCTTTCGTGCATCTCGACGCGGTCGAAGTCCTCGGAGGTCGCGCGCACGATGACCCGCGGGCTCGGCCCTGCGGCGAAGGTGAAGTAGGCCGCCGAGGGCGCGTCGGGATTGGCGTTCATCTTGAGCACCGCCCCGCGCACGCCATACCCCCCCGCGAGCGCGGCATCGCGCGCCTCTTCACTACGCCCGCATCCCGCCAGCGGCAGGGCGACGAGGGCAAGGGCGAGCGGGGCGAACACGCGGAACATCGGACTACCTTTCGGTCGCGAAACGGACGGCGGCGCGTGTAGCCGAGCGCGGTCGCGAGGTCGAGCCGACCGGTGCCGTTACGACACACGCATCTCCTCGCCCGTCCGGCGCGGCGATGCCCCGCCTTGTCGCCCCGAAAGCGCTACCTATATCGCGCACCAGCACCGGGGGGTGACGGCGTCGCGAGCTTATAGCGCGCCATAGCTCCCCGCTATGACAACAGATTTTCTTTCAGAGGGCACCACAGCATGGCGAAAGTCATCGGCATTGATCTCGGCACCACCAACAGCTGCGTCGCGGTGATGGAGGGCGGCAGCCCCAAGGTCATCGAAAATGCCGAAGGCGCGCGAACGACGCCGAGCGTGGTCGCCTTCACCAAGGACGGCGAGCGCCTGATCGGTCAGCCGGCCAAGCGCCAGGCGGTGACCAACCCCGACAACACCATCTTCGCAGTGAAGCGCCTGATCGGCCGCCGCTTCGACGATCCCATGACCCAGAAGGACATGGGCCTCGTCCCCTACACCATCAGCCGCGGCAAGAATGGCGATGCGTGGGTCACCGCAGGCGGCAGCGATTACAGCCCGTCGCAGATTTCGGCCTTCATCCTCCAGAAGATGAAGGAAACTGCCGAAGCCTATCTCGGTGAGAAGGTGACGCAGGCGGTCATCACCGTCCCCGCCTACTTCAACGACGCCCAGCGCCAGGCCACCAAAGACGCAGGTCAGATCGCGGGCCTTGAGGTGCTGCGCATCATCAACGAGCCGACCGCGGCGGCGCTTGCCTACGGTCTCGACAAGCAGGACAATAAGACGATCGCGGTCTATGACCTCGGCGGCGGCACCTTCGACATCTCGATCCTCGAGGTCGGTGACGGTGTGTTCGAGGTGAAGTCGACGAATGGCGACACCTTCCTCGGCGGTGAAGACTTCGACGCCAAGCTGGTCGGCTACCTCGCCGACAAGTTCAAGGCGAAGGAGAACATCGACCTCCGCAGCGACAAGCTCGCTTTGCAGCGCCTCAAGGAAGCGGCGGAAAAGGCGAAGATCGAGCTGTCGTCGGCACAGACGACCGAGGTCAACCTCCCCTTCATCACCGCGCGCATGGAGGGTGGCGCGACCACCCCGCTGCACCTGGTCGAGACGCTGACGCGCGCCGACCTCGAGCGGCTGGTCGACGACCTCGTCCAGCGCACACTCGAACCGTGCAAGAAGGCGATGGCGGACGCGGGCCTCAAGAACGAGGAAATCGACGAGGTCGTGCTCGTCGGCGGCATGACGCGCATGCCCAAGGTGCGCGAAGTCGTGAAGAACTTCTTCGGCAAGGAACCGCACACCGGAGTCAACCCGGACGAAGTGGTCGCGATCGGCGCCGCGATTCAGGCGGGTGTGCTGCAGGGCGACGTCAAGGACGTGCTGCTGCTCGACGTGACGCCGCTGTCGCTCGGCATCGAGACGCTGGGCGGCGTGTTCACGCGGATGATCGACCGCAACACGACCATCCCGACCAAGAAGTCGCAGACCTACTCAACCGCCGACGACAACCAGCAGGCGGTGACCATCCGCGTGTTCCAGGGCGAGCGCGAGATGGCGGCGGACAACAAGCTGCTCGGGCAGTTCGACCTCGTCGGCATCCCCCCGGCGCCGCGCGGCGTGCCGCAGATCGAGGTCACTTTTGACATCGACGCCAACGGCATCGTCAACGTCAGCGCCAAGGACAAGGGCACTGGCAAGGAGCAGCAAATCCGAATCCAGGCCTCGGGTGGTCTCTCCGACGCCGACATCGATCAGATGGTGAAGGACGCGGAGAAGTTCGCGACCGAGGACAAGGCCCGGCGTGAGGCGGCGGAAGCTAAGAACAACGCCGAGAGCCTGGTGCACACCACCGAACGCCAGCTCGCCGAGCATGGCGACAAGGTCGACGCCGCGCTCAAGAGCGAGATCGAAGCCGCGATCGCCAGCACCAAGACCGCCATCGAGGGCGGCGATGCGACGGCGATGCGCGATGCCTCGACCAACCTTTCGCAGTCGGCGATGAAGCTCGGCCAGGCGATCTATGAGCGTGAGCAGGCGAGCGGCGCGGCCGCTGGCGCAGCGGGCGGTGAGGCGGCGGAAGCTGCGGCCACCGGCGGCGCATCGCAGGATGATGTTGTCGACGCGGAATTCTCCGAAGTCGATGACAACAACGCCGACGCCAACAAGGGCTGACGGAAGACGGGGCGGCGGAGCGATCCGCCGCCCCGCTCCATTGACAACACGCGATCATGAGCCTCGACATCGACTATTATGAGCTGTTGGAGGTCGAAAAGACCTGCGACGACGGCACGCTCAAGAGTGCTTACCGCCGACAGGCCATGCGCTTCCACCCCGACCGCAACCCCGGCTGCGCCGAAAGCGAGGCGCGCTTCAAAGCGGTCAACGAAGCCTATGACTGTCTGAAGGACCCGCAGAAGCGCGCCGCCTACGACCGCTTCGGCAAGGCGGCGTTCCAGCAGGGCGGCATGGGCGCGGGCGGCGCCGACTTCAGCGATCTCGGCGACATTTTCGAAAGTTTCTTCGGCGGCGCTTTCGGGGGCGGCGCGAGCGCCCGGCGCGGACCTGCGCGCGGCGCCGACTTGCGCTACGACATGCAGATCAGCCTCGAGGAAGCCTATTCGGGGAAGCAGTCGGAGATCGACGTCGAGGTGGCGGTCGCCTGCAACACCTGCAGCGGCACCGGCGCGAAGCCCGGCACCGACCTCAAACGCTGCGGCACCTGCGCCGGGCACGGCAAGGTGCGTGCGCAGCAGGGCTTTTTCATGGTCGAGCGCATGTGCCCGACCTGCGGCGGCCGGGGCGAGGTGATCGCCGATCCGTGCGGCGCCTGCCATGGCGAGGGCCGTGTCGAACGGCGCAAGACGCTTTCCGTCAACATTCCGCCCGGCGTCGATCAGGGCACGCGCATTCGCCTGGCGGGCGAGGGTGAGGCGGGGCCGCGCGGGCTGCCCCCCGGCGACCTCTACATCTTCCTCCACATCGCCGAACATGCGGTGTTCCGACGCGACGGTACCACGCTGATCGCTCGGCTGCCGGTGAGTTTCGCGACCGCCGCGCTGGGCGGCGCGCTCGAGCTCGACGGACTCGGCGACCGCTCGCACGAGGTTCGCGTGCCCGCAGGGATCCAGTCGGGCAAGCAGCTGCGCATCCGCGGCGCGGGGATGCCCGTCCTCAATGGCCGCGGGTTCGGCGACCTGGTGGTGGAAGTCGCGGTGGCGACGCCGACGAAGCTATCCGCCAAACAGCGCGAACTCCTGGAGGCCCTGCGCGACGCCGAGGACGCGGAGCCGGAGGGTTTTTTCGACAAGGTCAAGGGGATGTGGGGCGGGTGACCGCTGGATCCTGACACAGGTTCAGGGTGGCGGGAATTCATGGGCGCTGGCTAAGCAACTCGCACGCCGCCGCCCCACGAGCCCCACGCTGAACTCAGTTCAGCACCCCTAGCCGACCCCTCGACGGTCTTAGCTCACCCGGCCGACCGCCGCAGCACCAGCGCGCTACGCTCGCAGCGGCACACCACCTCGTCGCGCTGGTTGGTGAGCTCGTGCCGCCACGTCACGATCCCCGCGTTAGGGCGCGAGGCCGATTGCTTGACCGCGATCACCTCGCTCGAGGCGCGCAGCGTATCGCCGATGAACACCGGCTTGGGCATCACCAGCCGATCGTAGCCGAGGTTCGCGACCAGCGTGCCGAGCGTCGTTTCCGCAACGCTCAACCCCACCATCAGCGCGAAGGTGAAGGTGCCGTTGACGAGGATCTGCCCGAACTCGCTCGCCTTGGCCGCCTCGACGTCGATGTGCAGCGGCTGCGGGTTGTGCGTCATGGTCGAGAACAGCAGGTTGTCGGTTTCGGTCACCGTCCGGCGGATGGGATGGTCGATGCGATCGCCGACCTGCCATTCATCGAAGTAACGCCCGCTCAACCCGCATCTCCCATTGGCTCGGCGCGAGGGCTTGCCGCAGCGCCCCCGTGACCGCAAGGGAGGCGCCATGACGAACCCTCAAATGATCAGCGACGTGGCGAGCTTCGGCGGTCGCCAGCAGGTCTGGCGCCACCCGAGCGACGCCACCCGCTGCGACATGGAGTTTGCGCTATACCTTCCCCCGCAGGCGCTCGCGGGGGAGCGGTGCCCGGTGCTCTGGTATCTCTCCGGCCTCACCTGCACGCACGCCAATGTCGTCGAGAAAGCGGGGGCGCAGCGATATTGCGCCGAACATGGCCTGATCTTCATCGCCCCCGACACGTCGCCGCGCGGTGAAGGCGTGCCCGACGACCCGGAGGGGGCATGGGACTTCGGGCTGGGCGCGGGCTTCTACCTCGACGCGACGCAGGCCCCCTATGCCGAGCATTACCGCATGCGCAGCTACCTCCTCGATGAGCTGCCGGAGGTCATCGCCGACGTCGCGCCTGCGGCGGACTTGCAGCGGCAGGGGATCACCGGCCATTCGATGGGCGGCCACGGCGCGCTCACTCTCGCGCTGAGCAACCCGGGGCGCTTCCACAGCGTCAGCGCGTTTGCGCCGATCGCCTCGCCGATGCGGTGCGACTGGGGAAAGAAGGCGCTCCACGGCTATCTCGGCGAAGAGAGCGCCGCGTGGCGCGCGCATGACACGACGGCGCTGCTCGCTGATGGCGCGCGCATGCCGGAGGCGCTGGTCGACATCGGTACCGCCGACCCCTTCCTCGCCGACCAGCTCAAGCCCGAGTTGCTCGAGACCGCGGCGCAGTCCGCCGGCCAGCCGCTGACGCTGCGTCGGCAGGAAGGCTACGACCACAGCTATTATTTCGTCGCAAGCTTCATCGGCGATCATGTGCGCTGGCACGCTGAGAGGCTGCGCGGATGAGCGGCGGCGAAGACGAGCCCAACCGCTTCGACCCCGCGCGCGCCTTCAAGATCATGGCGCAGTTCGGCCATTCGGGCGCGCTCGGCCTCGTCTATCACGACCATGGTGAGGACTGGGCGGCGCTGCGTCTGCCCTGGCGACCGGAGATCGCGGGCGACGCCGCTGCGCAGACCGCTGCGGGCGGCGCGATCGTCGCCTTGTTCGACATGGCCGCCGGGCTCGCGGTGTGGACCAAGCTCACCCAGTTCCGCCCGCAGGTGACGCTCGACCTGCGTGTCGATCATATCCGCCCGCCCTCCCCCGCGAGCGACGTCATCGCGCGAGTCGAATGCTACCGCGTGGCGCGGGAGATCGCCTTCGTCCGCGGTGAAGCCTTCGACCGCGAAGGCGGCGACCCGGTGGCGAGCATGGCGGCGACCTTCATGTTCATTGGCGACCCGATCCCCTTCACCCGCACCCCGCCCCCGCCCGCCGCAGCGGAGGCGCGCGCATGAGCGAACTTCTCCCGCCCTACGCCGCGCTGATGGGGATCGCGCTGCACGACGATGATGGTGAGGGCGCGCCGGTGCTGGTCGCGCCGTTCAGCGACAAGCTCGCCGGACGTCCTGGTCACCTTCACGGCGGCGCGATCGCCGGGCTGCTCGACATGGCGGCGCATGCGGCGCTGGTGCGGAGCCTGGAGAGCGAGGGCCGCTCGCCGCGGTTCAAGCCGATCGGCGTCACCATCGACTATCTGCGCGGCGGCAAGGAGCGTCCGACCTACGCGCGCGGTCGCGTCACCCGCGTCGGCACGCGCGTCGCGACGGTGGTGGTGGAGGCCTGGCAGGACGAAAGCGGCGGTCCCACCATCGCCGCCGCGCGCCTCCATATGCTGCTCGCGCGTGAGGCATAGCGAAGCGGCGCGTTTACCAAGGCGAGCTCAGTCCATCCTGCCCCGCGCTGGCACAACGGCGCCGCGCGTTTACCGTGATCGGTGCTTGCGAGCGTTCCGCGTCGAGCGCATGCAGCATGCTGCCGCGCGCTTGTCCGCGTGGCATCGAGTTTGACCGGAACAAGAGGCGGCTATGGCGCAGGGGCGGTTTTCCAAGGTGACGTGCGCGGGGCTGGCGGCGGCGCTGGCGTTGAGCCTCGCCGCGTGCCAGCAGCGCGCGCAGCTCGCCGACGCGGACGATGCCGCCGCGTCCAACGACCCGGCGGTCCGCCAGGCGCTCAATCAGCCGCTGATGGTCGATCCCAACCGCGCGGGCAGCGGAGAAACGACCGCCGCCCGCGCCACGCCCGAAACGGCGGACGGCGCGGTGCCGGTCGTGCGCGGTGCGGGCGAGCCTGCGGTGGCCATCGCCGAGGCCCGCAACCTCGCCGGGGGTCAGCTGATGCGCGCGCCCGCTCCGGGTCCGTGGGAGGCGCAACAGTGCAACGGCGCCTGCACCCGCACTGATGCGCAGGCGCGGTCAGTGACGCTGGGCGGGCTGGCGCGCGAGCAGGCCGACCGCGCGGGGCGCTGCGGCACCCTGAGCTACGGCGACAGCTGGGCGCAGCGGCTCCCCGCGCAATTCCCGGTCTACCCGCGCTCAGCGCTGGTCGAAGCGGCGGGGGCAGACTCTGCCAACTGCGCGATGCGCGTCGCCAATTTCCAGACGCGTGCCGACATGCAGGCGCTGATGGACTTCTACTACACGCAGGCCCGCCGCGGCGGGTTCAGCGCCGAACATCTGGTCAACGGCCGCGAGCATGTCCTTGGCGGAACGCAGGGCGACAAAAGCTTCGTCATTTTCGCGCGCCCAATCGCGGGGGGCACCATCGACGTCGACCTGGTGACCAACGCGGGGCGGTAAACTCGAAATGCCGGAATAGGCCGACGGCGTCTCCGCTGACCGGCATCAATGTAGCGAGGCGGCCTCCCGCGGAGCGACCGCGGCGACCGACAGCGCCTCGACCGCGCGCCAGTGCAGATAGGCGACGGCATTATCGCGCGCGAGGCTCGCCAGCGCGCGCGAGCGGGCTGCCAGCGCCGCATCCTCGCCATGTTCGCGCAGCAGCGCCGCGCAGTCCTGCGCCAGCCTTCGCGTGCGGCGGGGAATCGCCGGAACGGGTGCGGTGTCGATCAGCATGTCGGGCGCGCTAGCCGCACACCTCCTCCCACCCGGTCACGCGAGAAGGTGAAGCGCGCATCAACGCTCTTTTCTCCGGCTGAGCGGGGCCGGTCAGAAGCCCCGTTGCGCGGCCCGTGGCTGCGGCCTAGCGTTGTCGGATGCTGCGCAAGATCCTCATCGCCCTAGCCCTCGCCCTGGTGACGCTGGGGGTCATCGGTTACCTCGCGACCCGCCCCGACCCCTCGCGATTGGCACAGATCGAGCTGACGGGCCGCGTGCCGGTCATCTCCGGCGTGCGACCCGAGCGGGTTCCGACCGTCGGCATCCCCGAGATCGTCCGCTGGCAGGGCAATGCGCGCCCGACCCCGCTCGCCGGGTTCGCGGTGCAGCCCTTTGCCACCGGCCTCGCGCACCCCCGGCAGGCGCTGGTGCTGCCCAACGGGGACGTGCTGGTGGCGGAGAGCGACGCCCCGCGGCGAGCAGACGACGGCGGCGGGATCAAGGGGCTGATCGCCAAGCTGCTGATGAAGCGGGCAGGCTCCAATCAAGGCTCCGCCAATCGCATCACGCTGCTGCGCGATGCCAACGGCGACGGCGTGGCGGAGGTGAAGGGCACCTATATCACCGGGCTCAATTCACCCTACGGCATGGTGCTGCAAGGTTCGACCTTGTTCGTCGCCGACACCGACAAGCTGATGGCCTTTCCCTACGACCCACAGGCGACCACGCTCACCGGGCGGGGGCGGGTGGTGACGCAGCTTCCCGCGCGCGGCAGCAACCAGCACTGGACCAAGGCGATGGTGGAGGGGCCCGACGGCATGCTCTACGTTGGCGTAGGCTCGAACAGCAACATCGCCGATGACGGGATGGCGACCGAATATGGCCGCGCCATGGTCTATCGCATCGACCCGCGCACCGGCGCGCGCTCGGCGCTGGCGACGGGCCTGCGCAACCCCTCGGGACTCGCGGTGGAGCCGACCAGCCGGCAGATCTACGCGGTCGTCAACGAACGCGACATGCTCGGTTCGGACATGGTGCCCGACTATCTGACCGAAGTCCGGCAGGGCGATTTCTACGGATGGCCCTGGTATTATTGGGGCGGGTTCATCGACGATCGTATCCCCGAGCCCGACGCCGAAGACCGTTCGGGCTACGTGCGCCGTCCGATGTACGGCCTCGGCGTGCATGTCGCGCCGCTGGGAATCAGCTTCGCGCGCAGCGGCGGCGCCAACGCACTCGGCGCGCCCTTCGATCGCGGCGCGTTCATCGCTCTGCACGGATCGTGGAACCGCAATCCGACGACCGGCGGGAGCGTCATCTTCGTCGCCTTTGACGAGCTTGGCCGCCCGCGCGAGGCGCTGCCGATTCGGGTGCTGGGCGGATTCCTCGATGGAGAGGGCCGCACCCAGGGCCGCCCGGCGGACGCCGACATCGCCAACGACGGCGCGCTGCTCGTCACCGACGACGTCGGCGGCGCGGTGTGGCGTGTGACTCGCGCGCGCGCGCGCGCAGGCGTCGCCGCGGCCCGCTGATCATCGCCCGTTACTAAAAGCACAGTTACTGTGCCCCTGCGCAGGGGCACGGCGCTACGACGCTCACCCCTACGAAGGAGTGCGCCCCCTCGCTCACACGCGCATTGGCATCAGCACGTAGAGCGCGTTCGAATCCTCGGTTTCGCGGATCAGCGTCGGGGCGCCGGGGTCGGCGAGATGGACTTCGACCGTGTCGCCGTCGATCTGGTCGATGATGTCCTTGAGGTAGCGGGCGTTGAAGCCGATCTCCATCGACGCGGCGCGGTAGTCGCCCTCGACCTCCTCCGCCGCGGTGCCGTTTTCGGGGCTGGTCACCGACAGCGTCACCTTGTCGGTGTCGAGCAGCATCTTGACCGCGCGGGTCTTGTCGCTGGCGATGGTGGCGACGCGATCGACGCCCTGGCCGAACGAGACCGGGTCAACCCGCAGCAGCTTGTCGTTCGCGGTCGGGATGACGCGGGTATAGTCTGGGAAGGTGCCGTCGATCAGCTTGGAGGTCAGCACCACGCTGCCGAAGGTGAAGCGGATCTTGGAGGCGGAAAGCTCCACCTCGACCATGCCCTCGCCCCCTTCGCCGACCAGCTTGTGGAGTTCGGCGACGCATTTCCTCGGCACGATCACGTCGGGCATCGACTCCGCCCCGGCCGGACGCGGCAGCGTGTAGCGGGCGAGGCGGTGGCCGTCGGTCGCGGCCGCGCGCAGCACCCCGCTCCCCTCGTCAGAGGCGTGGAGGAAGATGCCGTTGAGGTAATAGCGCGTCTCTTCGGTGGAGATGGCGAAGCGGGTCTTGTCGATCAGCCGGACGATGTCCTTGGCGTCGAGTTCGAACCGCGTCGGCAGCTCGCCCTCCGCGATCACCGGGAAATCGTCGCGCGGCAGCGTCTTCAGCTTCGACTGATAGCGGCCCGCGCGGACGGTCATGATGCCGTCCTCCACCGCCAGCGACACCTGGCTGCCGTCGGGCAGCTTGCGCACGATATCGTAGAGGAGGTGCGCGCTGACCGTGGTCGCGCCCGGCGTTTCCACATTCGCGTCGATCGTCTCCACCACCTGCAGGTCGAGGTCGGTGGCCATGATGCGGATGACCGATCCGCCCATCGCCTCGATCAGAATGTTCGAGAGAATCGGGATGGTGTTGCGCCGTTCCACCACCGACTGGACGTGGCCGAGGCACCGCAGCAGCACCGCCCGTTCGATCTTCGCTTTCATGTCTCGCCCTCAATTTCGGCCGGCTTGCTGGCGCTTGTTCAGGCGTCCGTTGGCCGATTCCCCCCGGTCTGGCAGAGCATCCTTAACGCAGCCTCCACGACTCGCAAGGCGGTGCGTTGGGGACGGTGAAGGGGACCGCTTTGCTCGACGGAACGACCTATATCGCGCGGCATGGGGAGACGGTGTTCAACGCCGCGCGGCGCATTCAGGGCGCGACCGAACATACGCCGTTCACCCGCCGCGGCTTTGCGCAGATCGACGCGATGGGCCGCGATCTCGCCGCGCGAGTCCGCGCCGTTGGCGCGCCGTTGCGGTTGATCGCTTCCCCGACGCAGCGCACGCGACAGACCATCGCCATCATCGCCGAACATCTCGGCCGCGACTATGCCGAGGTCGAGTATGACGCGCGGCTGCTCGAAATCGGCATGGGCGGCTGGGACGGCGAACGCTACGCCGACATCGTCGCGCGCGAGGGGCCGATCTACAGCGAGCGCCACGCTGCCTTCGTGCGCGTCGCGCCGGGTGGGGAGAGCTATGCCGACGTGGGCGCGCGCCTCGCGCACTGGGTGGCGGAGGAGAAGGAGCGCGCCGGCGATCGGCTGGTGGTGACCCACGGCGTCACGGCGGCGGTGCTGCGCGCGCTGCTCACCGGTGAAGGGCGCGCGCATCCGGTCTGCGGCACGGCCATCGCCGACGTCGTGCCGCAGGGGAGCTACGTCGCCATCCGCGATGGGCGTGAGACGGTGTATCTGGTGCCATGACGCGCGCCCTTCTCCTCCTCGCACTGCTGCTAACCGCGGCGACCGGTGCGCAAGCGGCGGGGCGCGTGTCGCTCGGCGTGTTCGAGCGCTGGGGCGCCTTTCGCGAGGACGCACCCGCGCTCCGCTGCTGGGCGCTCACTCGGGGCGCACGTTCGTCGGGGGGCGTGCTGCGCGTCGGTTTCTGGCCGCGATCAGGCGGGCGCGCGCAGGTCAGCGTGACGCCGCCGTCGGGGCGCGAGGCAAGGGAGGGCGTTCTGCGTGCAGGCGAGGTTCGAGTCGCGCTGCGCGGGAATGGCGCGACGCTGTGGACGCTCTCCCCCGCCGACGACGCGCGTGTGGTCGCAGCGATGCGCGGGGGCGCGGACGTCATCGTCAGCACCCGCAACTGGCAGTCGCGCTTTGCCGTCGCCGGCGCTGCGACCGCAATCGACGCCGCCGCGATCGGCTGCTCGCGTTAGCGCAGCGCGGGGTCAGCCCGCGACGAACTCACGCCCTCGATCGTCGCACCCGCCGGGTGATGCCGGTCGAGGTGGCGCTTGATCGTGCGCAGGTTCTTGCTGTTCGAGCGGTAGGCAAAGTCGAACGCGTCGCCGACGAACGGGATCGCGCCGATCGCGGTATCGATGCCGATCCGGCCCGCCATCCGCGCCAGCTGCCAACGCGACAGGCCGAGATTGCGCCCCTCCCACACCAGGTAGGCGCCCATGCACGCGGAGACGACGTCGCCCATCACCGGCACCATACCCACGATCGAGTCGAGCCCGACGCCGAAGCGCGTTCCGGGAATGGTGATGGCCCGTTCGAGCAGCATCTCCAGCCATTCGAGCCGCCGCCGGATCGCGGCAGGGTCGCGGCGGTTCATGCCCATCTGCTCGGCAAGGCGGTCGAAGGTGGCGGGGTCGATCGTGGGCATCGTGGTCGTCAGCTCCCGCTCAAAGGTCGCGCCATCAGGTGGGAGCACGGAGGAAATGCGTCAAGCTGTGGCGCCCGCGCGGGTTCGCGACCAGCGGGGCGCGGCGGTTGGACAGCGCCCAGCGCCACGGCGTCGCCAGCGGAATGAAGCGCGCATCGTCGAGCAGCGCGCGCTCCGCCTCGGTGATCGCGGCGGCGCGAGCCTCGGCGCTGTCCGCGCTGTCGACGCGCATCATCGCGTCGCGCCAGGCCTGATCGCACACCGGCCCGCGCCCGCAACCCAGCCGCCGAAGAGCCCAGGCGGGATCGTCGCTGGGCGCGAGATCGTCGATCAGGCGCAGGTCCGCCGCGGCGCTGTTGAGCGGAACGCGCTCCAACGTGACGCCGATCGCGGCCCAGTCCGCGCGCAGCCGAGCGAACAGCAGCCGCTCCCCCGCGCTTTGTCCCAGCGCGATGGTCAGCGTCTGCGCCCGCGCGCTGTCGTCGACAGCAGCGCGCGCCCGCTCGCGTCGCGCCGCGGGTTCGAGCGCGATCCACTCCGGTCGGCCGGGATCGATCGCACCCGGCTGGGGCGACCGCAACAGCGCGAGCCCCTCCCACCCCGGCGCGGCGAACCCCGCCACCAGCCGTGGGCGGTCGACGGCCATCGCCAGCGCCTGTCGCCCCTCGCGCGAGGCGAGCGCACCACGCTCGGACGTGACCGCGATCCCGAACAGCCCCGGCGCGCGGTCGATCACCACGCTGTCGTCCCCCACTCGCGCGGCGGGAACCAGCGGCCAACTGTCGAACTTTCCGCCCAGCGCCGCGTCGAGATCTCCCGAGACGAACCGCGCCACCGCCGCGCGCGGGCGAGCGGCGCGCAGGATCGCGACCGGCGCGGCAGCCGCAACCGCCGCTTCCTCGCCCGCCGCGGCCGGCTGACGAAGCTCGAACCCGCCGCGCACCGCGCGAGCGTCGAGCGGGCCCCAGCCGCGCCCGTTGCGCAGGATCGCGACGTCCCCTTGCGCCAACAGGTCGAGCGTGTCGGAGCGCGGCCGTTTTAGCCGCACCTCGACCACGCTGTCGGTCAATGCTCGCACGCTTTCGACGTCGGCGAACTCGCCGCGCATCGCCGCCCGGGCCCGAGCCGAGCGCAGCCGCTGGTCGAGCGCCCTCGCCACGTCCTGCGCCACGACCTTGCGCCCGTCGCTCCAGCGCGCGCGGCGCAGGCGGAAGATATAGCTGCGACCATCGTCGATCACGGTCCAGCGATCGGCCAGCCCCGGCTCCACCTGCCCGTCGTCGCCAAACCGGACGAGCGGCCCCGCCACGGCATCGAGCAGCACGCGGTCGGCGGTGGTCAGCGTGTTTGCCGCAGCGGCGAGCGACGGCTGCATCGGCGCCATCGCCGCCACCTCGAGTGGTCCGTTACCGCTCCTGCCGCACGCCGCCAGCACCGCCGAGAGGCCAGTCAGCGCCGCAATCGTCATCGCGTGGGCGATGCGACGGCGGTCGACCGCGACCGCTCGCAGGGGATGAAGGATGCTCAGGCCACGCACCGCGGCCTTATGGCGCGGCCGCTGCCAATATGGAACGGGCTCGCTGGTGCGGGCGGCGGGACTCGAACCCGCACTTCCAGGGGAAAACGGATTTTAAGTCCGCTGCGTCTACCGGTTCCGCCACGCCCGCGCCGCGCCCGAATGTGGGAGCGCGTGGCTGAATGCAAGGCTCTGCGTCGCGAAGCCGCTGCTCCGCGCCACGAGCCTCAGCGTGTGCGGTTGATCTGTTCGTGCAGCCCTTTGCCGAGCTTGAAGTGGACGACCGCCTTTGCCGGCGCGTCGACCACGTCGCCGGTGCGCGGGTTGCGCCCCTGTCGCGCCTCACGATGGCGCACCGAAAAGGCGCCGAATCCGCGCAGTTCTACCCGTCCGCCCGACTCGAGCTCCGCGATGATGGCTTCGAACACCGTGTCGATCACCGCTTCGACGTCGCGGGGCCGCAAATCGGTATGCCGAGCGGCGAGGGCGTGAACCAGTTCCGATCGCACCATTTCTATCGTCTTCCCGACTTCAATCTCACGTCAGCCCCTGGTCCGCGGGCGATGCTCGATATTCGCGTTGCAGCGAGCCTGACTTGGCTCGGACTTTGCTTAGTAGTTCCCCATGAACGCCCGCTTGCCGCCATTTGCAACCCAAAAAGAGGGGGGCGCCGGATCGCTCCGACGCCCCCTTCGACTAACCGATTGATACTAGGATCAACCTTCGAACTTGGCTTTCAGCGCTTCGCCGAGGATGTCGCCGAGCGACGCACCCGAATCCGACGAACCATATTGCTCGACCGCTTGCTTCTCTTCGGCGATCTGGCGCGCCTTGATCGAGAAGGTGGGCTTCTTCGAGCGGTCGAAGCCGGTGACCATCGCGTCGAACTTCTGACCCGTCTGGAAGCGTTCGGCGCGCTGTTCGTCGCGGTCGCGGCCGAGGTCGCTGCGCTTGATGAAGCCGGTCGCGCCGTCTTCGCCAACCTGCACCTCGAGCCCGCCGTCGCGCACTTCGAGCACGGTGACGGTGACGACTTCGTTCTTGCGCAGACCCGCACCCGCCGCGGCGCCCGCCGAGCCGACCGCCGGAGCGCCCTTCTCGAGCTGCTTCATGCCGAGGCTGATGCGCTCCTTGTCGACGTCGACGTCGAGCACGACCGCCTGCACCATCTCACCCTTGCGATGCAGCGCGAGCGCTTCTTCGCCGGTGATGCCCCAAGCGATGTCCGACATATGGACCATGCCGTCGACGTCGCCGGGCAGGCCTATGAACAGGCCGAATTCGGTCGAGTTCTTGACCTCGCCTTCGACCATCGAGCCGATCGGATGCGCGTCGGCAAAGGCCTCCCACGGGTTCGACTGCGCCTGCTTGAGGCCCAGCGAAATGCGGCGCTTGTCGTTGTCGACCTCGAGCACCGACACCTCGACCTCCTGGCTGGTGGAGACGATCTTGCCGGGGTGGACGTTCTTCTTGGTCCAGCTCATCTCGCTGACGTGGACCAGGCCTTCGATGCCCGGCTCCAGCTCGACGAACGCGCCATATTCGGTGATGTTGGTGACGCGACCGGTGAACACGCCGCCGACCGGGTACTTGGCGCTGGCGCCTTCCCACGGATCGCTCTCGAGCTGCTTCATGCCCAGGCTGATGCGCTGCGTGTCGCGGTTGATGCGGACGATCTGCACGCGCACGGTGTCACCGATGTTGATGACCTCCGACGGGTGGTTGACCCGCTTGTAGCTCATGTCGGTGACGTGCAGCAGGCCGTCGATGCCGCCCAGGTCAACAAACGCGCCATAGTCGGTGATGTTCTTGACGACGCCGTCGATCACCTGACCTTCGGTGAGGTTCTGGATCAGGCCCGAACGCTGCTCGGCGCGCGTTTCTTCGAGGATGGCGCGGCGCGAGACGACGATGTTGCCGCGGCGACGATCCATCTTGAGGATCTGGAACGGCTGCGGGATGTCCATCAGCGGGGCGACGTCGCGCACCGGGCGGATATCGACCTGGCTGCCGGGGAGGAACGCCACCGCGCCGCCGAGGTCGACGGTGAAGCCGCCCTTGACGCGGCCGAAGATGGTGCCTTCGACTCGGCCGTCCTTGGCGAAGTCGCCTTCGAGGCGGTCCCATGCGGCTTCGCGGCGCGCGCGGTCGCGCGACAGCATCGCTTCGCCATAGGCGTTCTCGACGCGGTCGACGAACACCTCGACCTCGTCACCGACCTTGAGGTCGGCCTTCTGGCCCTGCGGCGCGAATTCGCGCAGCGGAACGCGGCCTTCGCTCTTGAGGCCGACGTCGATGACGACCAGGTCGTTCTCGAGCGCGGTGACGGTGCCCTTGACCACCCGGCCTTCGAACTGGGTGTCGGCGCCGCCGAGAGTTTCATTGAGAAGCGCGGCGAATTCATCGCGCGTCGGATTAGCCTGCGAGGCCATGCGGTCTTCCTTCATCATGTTTCCGGCCAGGCGGTTGGGTCCGCCGGTCTTTCCTCCGCGCGCCGGACCATCCGTGCGCGGGCCAAAAGGGCCGATCTGTCGTCGCCGCCGAACGCGCACGACAACACCCCGCCCGAGTCGGGGACTCGTCGGGGCAGTGCGCGGCTAGAGGAGTCAATTAGAAGAAGCAAGGTTTCGCGTGAAAAGAGGCCCGCGATCTTGCCTACTGAACCCCTCAACGGCGATAGATCTAAGTCACTGATTTATCGGGACACTAGAGGTCGATTTGGTGTGAACTTAGCGTGAACTTTCAAATGAAACTATCTTGCGCGCACTCGCTCGACCGCCTCGATCGCCGCTGCGATCGCCGCCGCGGCATCCATCTCTGAGGTGTCGAGCGTCACTGCATCGCTCGATGCGGTCAGCGGTGCCGTCGCCCTCCCCGCATCGCGCGCGTCGCGGGCGGTGAGGTCGGCCTCCATCGCGGCGAGCGTAGGAGCGTGCTCCCCCAAGCGCGCCTGCATCTCGCGCCAGCGACGCAGCGCGCGGGCCGGGACGCTGGCGGTGACGAACAGCTTCACCTCGGCATCGGGGGCGATGACGGTGCCGATGTCGCGCCCGTCGAGCACCGCACCGCCTGGTTGCGTCGCGAAGTCGCGCTGCCGCTCGAACAGCGCCGCGCGCACCGCCGCATGCACCGACACGCGGCTGGCGAGCGCGCCGGTCGCCTCGTCGCGCAAGGCGGGCTCGGCGAGCAGCGCATCGGCGAAGTCGCATCCGTGCAGCGCGTCGGCGGCATCGTCAGGATCGCCCCCCGCCGCCGCCACGCTCCACCCAACCGCGCGGTAGAGCAGACCGGTATCGAGGTGCGGCAGCCCGTAATGCCGTGCGAGCGCCGCCGCGATAGTGCCCTTGCCACTCGCGGTCGGGCCGTCGACGGCGATGATCATCGCGCGTCTCCGTCCCGCCGCGGCGGCCCCGCCCTGAGCGCGGCAATCAGGCCGACGAGCGCGATCCCGCCCCACACGATCTCGAGGATGAAGGCGGCGAGGTTGAACTTGTGCCACAGCGACCAGAGGAGGAGCAGCGCGCCGATGAAGTTCAGTCCGTTGAACCAGCGCTTGTCGAGCACCGCCGCGCGATTGGCATAGAGAAAGGCGATGACGAACAGCGTGCTGCCCGCGAGCCCCACCGCGTCGTAGATGTCGATGGTCATGGGTGCAGACTCCTGAGGATCGCTTCAAACGCGGGAAAGCTTGTGGCGACGTGCGCCATGTCGTCGATTGCCACCCCGCCCGTGCAGTGTAGCCCCGCAACCGCCAAGCTCATCGCGATACGGTGGTCGAGATGGGTCGCGATCGGAGCCGTGCTGCCGGGAAGAAGCTCGCCGCCGCTGCCGTCGATGGTGAGGCCGTCCGCGCGCTCCTCGACCCGCGCGCCGATCTGGCGCAGCGCCGCGGCCATCGTCGCCAGCCGGTCGCTTTCCTTGACGCGCAGCTCCTCCAGCCCGCGGGTGACGGTGCGACCCTGCGCAAAGGCGGCGGCGACGAACAGCGCGGGAAATTCATCGATCATGCTCGGCGCGAGCGCAGGATCGACTTCGACCCCACGCAGCGGGGCGTGCGCCACGCGCAGGTCAGCGACGGGCTCGCCCCCCACCTCACGCGGGTCGAGCTCGCTGATGTCCGCGCCCATCGCGCGCAGCACGGTGACGAGAACGCTGCGGGTGGGGTTCATCCCGACGTTGCGCAGCACCAGCTCGCTCCCCGGCACGATGCTCGCGGCGACGAGGAAGAAGGCGGCGCTGGAGGGGTCCCCCGGCACATCGATGTCGAGCGGGCGCAGCTCCGCCTCCCCGGTGACGCGGATGTGTCGCGCCACGCCCCGCTGCTCGACCTCGATCCGTGCGCCCGCGGCGGCGAGCATGCGCTCGCTGTGGTCGCGCGTGGGCGTGGTCTCGATCACCTCGCTGGTGCCGGCGGTGTTGAGCGCGGCGAGCAGCAGCGCCGACTTCACCTGCGCTGAGGCGACGGGCAGCGTGTAGCGGATCGGGACGGGCCGCACCGCGCCGCGCAGCGTCAGCGGCAGGCGATCACCGGGGGAAGCGAGGAACTCCGCGCCCATCGCCGACAGCGGCGCAATCACCCGCGCCATCGGGCGTCGCGACAGGCTTGCATCGCCGGTCAGCACCACCTGCAACGGATGCGTCGAGAGCAGCCCCATCAACAGCCGCGCCGACGTGCCGCTGTTGCCCATGTCGAGCGCACCCTGCGGCTGGAGCAGCCCGCCGACGCCGACGCCGTGGACCCGCCAGCGGCCGTCCGCGACCCGCTCGACCTCCGCCCCCATCGCGCGCAACGCGGCGGCGGTGGCGAGCACGTCCTCCCCCTCCAGCAGCCCGCGTATCTCGCTCTGTCCTACAGCAAGCGCGGCGAGCATCAGCGCGCGGTGGCTGATCG
>CAKZIN010000036.1 GCA_936933955.1 uncultured Sphingopyxis sp.
CGCGATACCGCGCCTAGCCAGCCGGTCGTCGGGCACCAGCCGGGATCTTCCCCCCAGCCGTTGCGTCGGGCGAGGCCCTCCCGCAGCAGCGCGTCCGTAATATCGCGTCCATTGCGCGTCACTTCGCCTAATCGGCGCCCGTAGCGATCACGCGCGTCCCCCGCTGTGGGGACGAGAGAGAAGGGCCCGTCCGACAGGAGTTCGGCCAGCCGCTTGGTGGCGGCCTCGCCGCGGCGCCGCTCCTCGGCGCAGGCGGCATCGCGCACCTCGGGCGCGTCGAGGCCGGCGATACGCCAGGTCTCGCCTCGCCAGCGAAACGTGTCGCCGTCGATGACGCAATTGTCCCAGGCCGGGCGGCACCGCACGAAGCGCTGATCGACCTCAACCGGCGCTCCGCCCGGCGATCGCCAAGCGCGCAGACCTTCCCGCGCGGCCTCGAACGCGAACACTCCCAACAGGGTCCCGATGGCCGCAGCGAGCGAGAGCAGTGTCGCCCGCCAACTTCGCCGACGTGCCCTGCCGTGCCCGTTCGGTCCGCGCCTTCGCCAGCTCATCGCACGCCCGACGATTGAGCAGTGGTGCGCGTCATGGGCCCTCCCGCATGCATGGCGAGCTTGTCCCGCCGGTTGGCAAGCGGCGCAAGCGGAGAAAGCGGCAGCGGACGCCCTCACAATCGCAAGCGCGAGGTCGCCTTTGGTCCTCGCCGATGATAGCGGGACGCGCTCCGTCATGGCCGCGTCCGACCAACTCCTCCCCCTCCTCAAGCAGCACTTCGGCTTCGACGGCTTTCGCGGGCGTCAGGCGGATGTGCTCAACCGTGTGATGAGCGGCGCGAATACGCTGGCGATCATGCCGACGGGTGCGGGTAAGTCGCTGACGTACCAGCTCCCCGCACTCGCGCTCGACGGCACGGTGGTCGTGATCTCGCCGCTCATCGCGCTGATGCACGACCAGTTGCGCTCGGCGGAGGCGGTGGGGATCCGCGCGGCGACGTTGACCAGCGCCGACAGCAACCGGGCGGAGACGATCGCGCGGCTGCAGGATGGCGCGCTCGACCTGCTTTACGTGGCGCCCGAGCGCGCTTCACAACCCGGTTTCGCCGCGCTGCTCGAGCGGGTGCGCGTGGCGCTGTTCGCGATCGACGAGGCGCATTGCGTCAGTGAGTGGGGGCACGATTTCCGTCCCGACTATCGCCTGCTCGGGAGCCTGCTCGACCGCTTTGCGGATGTGCCGCGGTTGGCGCTCACCGCGACCGCGGATGCCGCGACCCGCCGCGACGTGGCGGCGCAGCTCGGCATTCCGGACGAGGGCGTCATCGTCGCGGGCTTCGATCGGCCCAACATCCGCTATGCGATCACTCCGCGCGTCCGGCTGGGCGATCAACTCGCGGAACTGGTGCGTGGCGAGGATGGGCCGGGCATCGTCTATGCGCCTACGCGCGATGCGACCGAGCGGATCGCGGCTGGGCTCACTCGGACGACGGGGCGGCCGGTGCGTATCTACCACGCCGGGCTCGAGCCCGCGATGCGCGCCGCGCATCAGGCGGCGTTCGTGTCGAGCGAGGAGATGGTTATGGTCGCGACCATCGCCTTTGGCATGGGCATCGACAAACCCGACGTGCGTTTCGTGGCGCACGCCGCGCTCCCGAAGTCGATCGAGGCCTATTATCAGGAGACGGGCCGCGCGGGGCGCGATGGCGACCCGGCCAAGGCGACCTTGTTCTGGGCCGCGGACGATTTCGGCAAGGCGCGCCGCCGTCTCGACGAGGTGCCGGAGGCACGTCGCGCCGGCGAACGCGCCCGGCTTGCGGCGATGGCGGGGCTGGTGGAGGCGACCAGCTGTCGCCGCGCAATCCTGCTGCGCTATTTCGGCGAAGAACCTCCCGCAAGCTGCGGCAATTGCGATGTGTGCCTGCACGGCGTGGCGACGCAGGACGCGACCGAGCTGGCGCGCAAGCTGCTGTCGGCGGTGTACCGCACCGGGCAGAGCTTTGGCATGGGCCACCTCACCCGCGTGCTGACCGGGGCCGGGGACGAGCGCGTCACCGCGCGCGGGCACGATCAGTTGAGCGTCTTTGGCATCGTCGCGGCGAACGAGGCAGCGCTGCTGCCGCGCGTGGCGCAGGCGCTGATCGCGCGCGATGCGCTGGGGCAGACCGAGCATGGCGGGCTTGCGCTCGGTCCGGCGGCGCGCGCGATCCTCAAAGGCGAAGTGGCGGTCGAGGTCGCGCCCGCCCCGCCGCGTCGCAGTCGGCGCGATCGCGGGGCTGCGGGCGGGCTCAACCCTGTGGGCGATCCGCTGTTCGACGCGCTGCGTGATCGGCGTCGCGGGCTCGCGGCGGAGGCGGGGGTGCCGCCCTACGTCATCTTCCACGACAGCGTGCTGCGCGACATGGCGGGGCTCAAGCCGACGACGTTGCGTGCGCTGGGCG
This sequence comes from uncultured Sphingopyxis sp., assembly GCA_936933955.1. Taxonomy (GTDB): domain Bacteria; phylum Pseudomonadota; class Alphaproteobacteria; order Sphingomonadales; family Sphingomonadaceae; genus Sphingopyxis. The sequence goes on from CAKZIN010000036.1 coordinate 2,432, forward strand.
AGTTGCCGGGCGTCGGTGCGCGCAAGCTCGACCAGTGGGGCGAAGCCTTCCTCGAGGTGATCCGCGGCTTCGAATGACGGCTCTGATGTATCGTCGCCGCCGCGCCGCGTAGGATTGCTTCGCTTCGCTCGCGCGGACGGGGGAAGCTGGCGGGGGGTTCATCCATACCAAAAACCCGGCCTCTCCTTGGGGGAGAGACCGGGCCTTGGTGTCGACCGGGCAGCGCGGTGCCGCCCTGGATCCCCGCTTTCGCGGGGATGACGCACGGGGCTAGGCGGCAGAGCCGCCAAGCGCGTGCGTCACTTGAGTTCGACGGTCGCGCCGGCGGCTTCGAGCTTCTTCTTGAGCTCTTCGGCTTCCGCCTTGTTGACGCCTTCCTTGACGGGCTTCGGCGCACCTTCGACCAGCGCCTTGGCTTCGCCGAGGCCGAGGCCGGTGATTGCGCGGACTTCCTTGATCACGTTGATCTTGTTGCCGCCGTCGCCGGTCAGAACGACGTCGAATTCGTCCTTTTCTTCCGCGGCAGGCGCAGCGGCACCGCCGCCGCCCGGCGCGGCAACCGCGACCGCCGCAGCGGCCGAGACGCCCCACTTTTCTTCGAGCATCTTTGCAAGGTCAGCCGCTTCGAGAACGGTCAGCGCCGACAGGTCTTCAACGATCTTGGCGAGATCAGCCATGATGTATCTCCAGGTAAATCAGGCCGCGCGGGGGTGTCCGCGAACAGCCGGGGGTATCGAGGGGTAATCGAGTTACGCAGCGTCCTTGGCGGCGTAGGCCCCGAACACGCGCGCCAGCTGGCCGGCCGGAGCCGACGCGATCTGAGCGAGCTTGGTCGCGGGAGCCTGCACCAGACCGACGAGCTTCGCGCGCAGTTCGTCGAGGCTGGGGAGCGTGGCGAGTGCCGCAACGCCCGCCGTGTCGAGCACGGTTTCACCCATGCTGCCGCCGACGATTTCGAGCTTGTCGTTGGTCTTGGCGAAGTCCGAAACGATCTTCGCAGCGCTGACGGGGTCGCTGCTGAACGCGAGCCCGACGGGCCCGGTCAGCATGTCGGCCATGCCAGCATAAGGCGTGCCGTCGATAGCGATTTTCACGAGGCGGTTCTTGGCGACCTTGTAGGTAGCCCCCGCCTCGCGCATTTTCACGCGCAGCGCCGTCGACTGAGCGACGGTCAGCCCGGCATTGCGAGTGATGACCACCGCGCCGGCATCCGACAGCATCGTGCGCAACGCTTCGACCACCTCGGCCTTTTGATTGCGATCCATGCCTTGTCCTTCCTTCATGTCCGGCAGGCCAGATGGCGCGCCGGACGGCTCAATGACCTCCGCCCGCGAGCGAGCCGAGGTGTCCAGCGAACAGGGAATGAAGGCGGCGCCAATGTGCGCCGACAAGGCTGGCACGCGGGAGCCCCGCATCACAGCCGCTCACCCGTTGCAAGGATGAGCCATGTCCCCGTCTGTGTCGGCGGCTATTAAGGGGGTTACGGGTCAGACCCGTGCGCCCCGCCGACAGTCTCGGACGGTGACGACGGGACAAGCCCGTCAATCGCGCGCGCCTCTGCCCGTTCGGCGCGCGCGAGTCAAGTTTGAGGGGGGAGCAGAGGCGGTGCACACGCCTTGTCGGGGTTGGAACCCCACCCCCGTTCCCCGGGGAAGGGCGGCGATGGAGGGCGCGCCGCCGGGTGACCACGACCCCACCCCTTCCACTCCCAAGCAAGCTGTGATTATGTCTGTTTCATGACGGCGCGCGGGGGATGCGGGCCGGGGGGAGAAAACGAACATGACGGCACGTTCCACGTTCCGCATCGGCCTGCTCGGCGGCGGCGCGCTGCTCGCTTTGGCAAGCGTTCCGGCCAGCGCGCAGGCGGGCAATCCAGCCAGCGGCGCGGAGAGCCAGTCTCAGACGCCGCAGGGCGATCCGACCGCGCAGTCGAGCGTCCGCACCGAACCGCCCGCGCCCGATGCGCAGGACATCCTCGTCACCGGCTCGCGCATCCGTCGCGACCCCAATGACATCGCGGTGCCGCTGCAGGTCGTGACCCAGGCCGATCTGATCCGCGAGGGGATTTCGAGCCCCGAACAATTCGTCCAGTATCTCTCGGTCAACGGATCGGGCGCTGACAATCTCGCCTCCAACGCGGATGTCACCACCGGCGCGCAGCGCGGCACCAACGGTCTCTCGTCCGCCAACCTGCGCGGGCAGGGTTCGGGCGCGACGCTGATCCTGCTCAACGGACGGCGCGTCGCAGCGCACGGGCTGTCGGGAAGCGCGGTCGACGTCAACCAGATCCCCTTTGCCGCGATTGAACGAATCGAAGTGCTCAAGGACGGCGCATCCGCGATCTACGGCACCGACGCTGTGGGCGGCGTGATCAACTACATCACCCGCACCGATTACCAGGGGATCGGCGCCGAAGCCTTTGCCGACGTCACCCAGCACGGCGGTGGCAACATCTACCGCATCTCCACCATCGGCGGCTATGGCGACCTCGACACCCAGGGCTTCAACATCATGGGCGCGATCGCCTATCGCTGGAACGAGGAGCTGCGCGGCAGTCAGCGCGACTTCGTCAACGGCAATCAGCCCAATCGCGGACTGAGCATCGACACGCGCGGAACGCCTATTGCCACCGCCTTTCCGCTCAACCCGAGCGCGCTCTATTTCGCGCAGGGTACGCTGCTTGGCGGGACGAGCGGCGCCACGCTCCTCCCAAGTCTGCTGATCCCCGGCAGCACCACGCGCGCAAGCGGGGGCATTAACATTCTCGACCTCCCCGGCGGGGCGGGGTGTGAGAGCATGGATGGCGGGATGGCCTATGACGATGCGCTGTGGGCGAACCCCAGCGCCGCCTACGCCTGCGCCTGGGATACCGGCCGCGCGGCGGTCATCCAGCAGCCGATCGAAACGCTTACTTACTACGCGCGCGCGACGGTTAATCTCGCCGAAGGGCACCAGGCTTATGTCGAGGTCACCGGCTCCGACGCGATCTCGGCCAAGCGCTTCTCCAACCCGCAGATCAGCGGAAACACCACCAACCTGCAGGTCGCCTACCCGCTCAATGCGCTGACCGCGCCCACCTACAACGCGGTCTACAATGCGATCCGGGGTACGTTCCCGGGCATCGCCGCCAACTATGGCCGGCCGATTGCCTATCGCTGGCGCTGCGTCGCGTGCGGGGTGCGTGAATATACCACCAGCAGCGAGACGCTGCGCATCGCCGGCGGTGTCGATGGCGAACTGTGGGCAGGCTGGGACTATCGCGTAGGCGCGAGCTATGCGCGCTCGGAAACGAGCTCGCTGCTGGGTTCGGGCTATTTCTACCGCGGCACGCTCAACAACGGCGCGCCCGACCCCAATGCGCCGACCGCGCCGGGAGCGACGACGCCGGGCCTGGTCGGCCTGCTCAATTCGGGCATCCTCAACCCGTTCAGCATCGACCAAAGTGCGGCCGCGATCGCGGGACTCGAGGCGATCTCGGCGCGCGGGACGACCCTTTACGGCGGCCGCTACGAAACGCAGCAATATGATGCGAGCGTATCGGGTAGCCTGTTCGACATCTGGGGCGGTGCCGTCCGGGCGGCGATCGGCGTCGATTATCGGCGCGAAACCTACGAGTTCAACGGGAGCGATGCCGGCGCGGCAACGGCGCCGGTGATCTTCCTCGCTGCGTTCGACAATGTGAACGCGCTGACGCCCAAGAGCCGCAATGTGTTTGCCGCCTACGCGGAGTTGCTGTTCCCGATCACCGACACGTTCGAGCTAACGCTGGCCGGGCGCATCGATAATTACACGGGCTTCGGTTCGACCACCAATCCCAAGGTTACCGCGCGGTGGCGTCCCATCCCGGAGCTGATGTTCCGCGGCAGCTATAACACAAGCTTCCGCGCGCCGTCCTTCAACCAGGTGTTCTACGGCCTCACCGACTCACCCTATTCGGGCCGTGACCTTGCCGATCCGGCGACCTGTCCGGGCAACCCGGTGACCGGGGTGCAGCCGATCTCCACTTCCGATCCCAAATGCTTCGTCATCCAGCCGAACATCACCACCGGCGGCAATATCAACCTCGGGCCGGAAACTGCCGAGCAGGCGAGCGCAGGCGTGGTGTTCGAGCCGTTCGACGGGTGGAGCCTGTCGGTCGACTGGTGGATGATCAACGTGTCCGGCGCGATCACGCAGCTCGACCTGCGCACCCTGGTCAGCAACTATGCCTTCTTCCCCGACCGGGTGCGGCGCGATGCGACGGGTGCCGTCACGCAAATCGACCTCACTCCCTTCAACGCGGGCGCGCGGCGTACGCAGGGTCTGGAGATTTCGGGCCGTGGCGCGTTCGAGTTTGCGCGCGGGCGCGTGGGGATCGGCTTCGACGGAAGCTACCTCCTGCGGCGCGACGAGGCGGTGAGCGACCTCGCGCCGTTCGTTTCAAAGGTCGGGGTGTTCAGCTACGCCGGCGAGCTGGGGCTGCGGTGGAAGCATAATGCGTGGATCAACTGGACCAATGACGAGCTGACGCTGTCGTTGTCGCAGATCTTCCGCTCCGGCTACACCAACCAGGCGCTGCCCGGGATCGCGAACGGGACCGTCACTCGGCCCGACTTCAACGAACGCGTGTCGCCGTACGTCATCTATAATTTCGCGATCGGCGTGCGCGTGCAGGAGCGGCTGCAGCTGACCTTTGGCGTGCGTAACCTGTTCGATGCCGACCCGCCGTTTGCGATCACTTATGACAGCAACACCGGTGCTGGCTCGAGCTGGGAGCCGCGCGTCGCCGACCCGCGCGGGCGCAGCTTCACCGTACAGGCGCGCATGGACTTCTGACCTTCCGACCAATCGCCCGAGCTTCGTCCGGGGATGTAGAGCAAGGGCCGGCCGCCGCATGGCGCGCCGGCCCTTGTCGCATCATTTCACGGCCGCTCTGCGGTTGTTGCACTTGCGACACAATCATCGCGAAAATGCATTTGTTGCATATGAAACCGGTTGCGCCGCTTCATCCTTTTGTCATGTTGCGCCAAGTGGATGCGCGGGAGGCATGGTGGTCCTCCCGCACTCTCGGGGGAGGCAAGCATGACGAAATTCTGGACGCGCGGGGCGCAGGCTTCGGTGCTGGCGATGGCGCTCGCAGTGGCGGCGCCCGCTTGGGCGCAAAGCGAAAGCCCGCAGGCGCAGGATCAGAACGAAGCGGAGACGCAGGGGCAGGATATCATCGTCACTGCGACCAAGCGCGAACAGTCGCTGCAGGACGTCCCCTTCTCGATCAACGCGCAGACCGCGGAGGACATTCAGCGTTCGGGCGCGGTGACGCTCGAGGATCTGTCGCGCAACGTCGCCGGGCTTTCGATCCAGAACCTCGGGCCGGGGCAGAGCCAGGTGTCGGTGCGCGGCGTGAGCGCGGGTCAGGTCGTGCGCGACCAACCGGGCGTGAAGGAGCAGGTCGGCGTCTACCTCGACGAATCGGTCATCTCGCTCTCGCTGTTCACCCCGGACCTCGACCTGTTCGACCTCAACCGCGTCGAAACACTGCGCGGCCCGCAGGGGACGTTGTTCGGTTCGGGCAGCGTCGGCGGCACCGTGCGCTACATCACCAACCAGCCGCGCACCGACCGGGTCGAGGGCGCGGCGGAGCTGGGGCTCAACCTGATCGACGGCGGTTCGATGGGTGGTACCGCGCGGGCGGCGATCAACCTCCCGCTCAATTCGGGCCTCGCGCTGCGGGCGGTCGGATATTACACCAAATTCGGCGGCTTCATCGACGCGCTGCGTGAAGGCGGCGGGATCGATCGCAACGTCAACGATGGCGAGCGTTACGGCGGCCGCCTCGCGCTGCGGGTCGAGCTGGGTGCCAACGCGAGCTTCACGCCGCGCATCGTGCATCAGGCGATCCGCACCAACGGCTTTAACCGGCAGGAGGTCTACTCCCTCTTTGCAAACCCCTTCACCACCACGCGTCCGGCAATTCAGCTCGGCCCTCGCCAGCAATATCTGCTGCTGCGCGAAGCTTTCAGCGACGATTTCACGCTGCTCGACGGGACGCTGGAGTTCAATCCGGGCGGGGTGAGCTTCACCTCGATCACCAGCTACACGACGCGCGATATTCTGGTCAGCCGCGATGCCAGCGCGCTGACGGGGTCGGTGTCGGTCGATCTCGGTTTCCCGGCCGCTGCGGTCGTGCTGCCCTCGAACCTGCGCGACAACACGCGTCTCAAGAACTTCACCCAGGAGTTCCGCATCGCGAGCGACTATGAATCGATGTTCCAGTGGGTGCTGGGCGTGTTCTATTCCGACCAGACGCGCAATTATTCGCAGCGTCTGCCGACGCCGGGATATGATGCGTTCACCGATGCGAAGCTCGGGGCGGGCACCTCCGCCGCGGTCGCCAACGGCTTCCCGCTCAATTCGCCGTACAACGCGGACATTCCCTACAACCTCAACCAGCTGGCGGTGTTCGGTGAAGCGACCTTCGACTTCGGTCCGCTCGACCTGACCGCGGGCGGGCGCTTCTACAGCTTTGAGGAATCGCGCCGCTTCGTGTCGGGCGGGTTGTTCGCCAACGGTGACAACCGGGCGGATCGCACCACCTCCACCGGCTTCAACCCGCGCGTGCTGGCGAGCTTTGAGGTGAACGACAATCTGACGCTCAATGCACAGGTGGCGCAGGGCTTCCGGCTGGGCGGGGTCAACGATCCGCTCAACCTGCCGCTCTGCACCCCGCAGGACGCAGCGATCTTTGGCGGGTATCAGAACTACAACGACGAAACGCTGTGGAACTATGAGGTCGGGGTGAAGGGCCGGTCGCGCGGCATCAGCTTCAACGCCGCTGCCTTTTACACCGACATCAGCAACCTGCAGGTGACGCTCGATGCGGGCAGCTGCTCGTCGCGCGTGGTGTTCAACGTGCCCAAGGCGTCGACCAAGGGCGTCGAGCTCGAAGTGTCGGCGAGCCCGTTCGAAGGGTTCGAGGTTGGCCTGGCCGGCTCGTATGTCGACTCGCGCTTCGACTCGACGGTGCGCGACGGGACCGGGGCGGTGCTCGGCGGCATTCGCGAAGGCAATCGCCTGCCGTCGGTGCCGCGCTTCCAGGTGTCGGCCAACGCCAGCTACGAAACGCCGGTGAGCGAGAACAGCTGGTTCAACGTGGGCGCGTCCTACCAGTATGTCGGCACGCGCTTCACCCAGCCGTCCGACCAGGAAAACAACCCGCGCACGTTCCGCCCCAACCTGCCTTTCGGGGGCCAGCCGCTGACCGCAGCGACCACGGTCAACCTCGAGCTGCCGGCCTATAGCCTGGTCAACCTTTCGGCGGGGATGCGCTGGGACAGCGGGCTCAGCATCACCGCGTACGTCAACAATCTGTTCGACGAAAATCCGTTGCTGTCGTTCGACCGCGAACGCGGCGGACGGGCGCGCCTTGGCTTCGCCGTGGGCCAGCCGCGAACCTATGGCGTGACGCTGCGTCACAGCTTCTGACGCACGCACAACATCGGAGGGAGGGGGCGCTCGGGAGACCGGGCGCCCCTTTTTCTGTCTAGGAGCCGACGGGGAGCGGCTGCAGACCTGGCTCCCGCAATTCCGCTCAGGCCGGTTTGGCGAGCACTCGCGTGGCGATGTCCCGCGCGATGCGCACCGGGCGGAGGGTGTCGGCGCTGATGCAGCACCAGCTCGACTTCACCTCCGCCAAGACGGTTTCGCCACGACGGATGATGGTGTCGTAAAAGGCGCGCGCGCCCTCCACGCGTTCGAGCACCACGCTCGCGATCACCTCGTCATCGAGGAAGGCAGGGCGGCGATATGTGATCTCATGTCGCAGGGCGACCCACAGATGCTTGGCGGCCTCCACCGGCGGCGCGATCTGCCGCCAATGTTCGAGCACCGCTTCCTGCACCCAGCTCAGATAATGAGCATTGTTGACGTGCCCCATGAAATCGATCGCGTCCGCGTTGACGCGGATCGGGTGATCGTGACCGCGCGCGTCCGAGGGCGCCGAATCGGAGATGGGAGAGCTGCTCATCGCTGCTGACATTAGGGTCAATAGATGAACGGGAAAAGACAGGTGCGACGCGCTCGTCGTGTCATCCGTACGGTTTAGCCGCGACCGCGGTAGGGCGCGACGCCCTGGTCGGGCACCCACAGCCCCTCGGGCGGGCTGCCGGACTGCCAGAACACGTCGATCGGGATGCCGCCACGCGGATACCAGTAGCCACCGATCCGCAGCCAGCGCGGACGCATCTCGTCGAACAGGCGACGCCCGATGCCGACAGTGCACGCTTCATGAAAACCTGCGTGGTTGCGGAAGCTGGTGAGGAACAACTTGAGCGACTTCGATTCGACGATCGTTGCCGCGGGCGCGTAGTCGATCACCAGATGCGCGAAATCGGGCTGGCCCGTCACCGGGCAGAGCGAGGTGAACTCCGGCGCGACGAACCGCACCAAATAGAGGTCGTCGGGCCGCGGGTTGGGCACATAGTCGAGCTGCGCCTCCTCGGGGGAGGCGGGCGCGGCGACCTGCTGACCGAGGAAGCGCGGCGCGGTGTGCGCGGTGGCGGCCGGGGGCGTCGACGCCTCGCACGATGCATCGCCCGGAATCCGCGTCGGCTGCGGGGGGAGGGGGTTGACCATGTCCGCGCTTTAGGCGCACGCGCCGGTGCTGTCACCGCAGGTCCGCTTCACGCCGCGGCGCCCTTCCACGAAGCTGCGCATCGCGCTCGCACCCGCGCCCAGCTTTGGTTAGAGAGACGGCGCTATTGTCTGAGAGACGTCCGAAAAGTCCGACCGTGCGCCATCGCTTTCGCCTCGCCCTTCATGCCCTGCCGCTGACGCTTGCAGCGTTGGCGGCGCCCGGCCTTGCGCAGACGGTGCAAGGACCGCCCGATGGAGCGATCGCGCCCCCGCCGGCGAGCCCGCCGCCGCCGCCGGTGATCATCGCGACGCCGACCCC